>CAYSDD010000008.1:0-22608 GCA_964429555.1 uncultured Syntrophaceae bacterium | reverse complement strand
AGGCGGCCAGGGCGGCGTTGACGAGCACGACGAGAAAGCTCACCCCGTAGCTGCCCGCAACATCCGCAATCTGGATGAGAGGCAGGTTGAGGTACTGGGAATGGCCGAGGTTTTCCCAGGGGAAGCCCGTGAGCAGCGTCGACTTGGCATACTCCAGCACCGTCCAGAGAAGCGGGGCGGCCGCGACGACGGGAATCCCGCGGTTCCGGAAAAAGGCGACCCCCGCGGCGAAAAGCCCCGTGTAGAGGCTCAGGTAGAGGGCCAGCAGCATCATCACGGGGATCCCCAGCGCCAGGGGGAGCCGCCCGTAGTGCACGACGACGTGGGTGACCCAATACAGCAGGCCCACGTGCTGCACGAAACCGGCGAGGAGCCCCGCGAGAAGGGCGGGCAGGACCGGCAGGGCGCGCAGGGCCGACAGCAGCGGGACCAGGGCCACCCAGGCTACGGCGCCGTGACCGAATTTCGGGAAGGAGAGCACCAGGAGGATCCCCGTCAGGACGGCCGAAGCGGCTGCTGCCGTCGGGAGCCCCCACGGACCCGCTGCCTGGCGTCTCGCCGTGGGTTGTTTCAGCGCGTCGATGATGGTGTCTCCCCCGTCTTGCGGATCTTGACCTTCCGGATGCTTCGCTCGTCGGCCGAGGCGATGACCATCTCCAAGTCCCCGTGGCGGACGATTTCCCCCGTGAGCGGGATCTTCCGGATGAGGTGCAGGATCAATCCGGCCAGGGTCTCGTACTTGCCCTTCGGGATCGTGATGCCGAGACGGGCCTCGAGCTTCTCGATGTCGACGCGGCCGTCCACGAGGGTGCTCCCGTCGGGCAGCTCCGTGAAGTCCGCGTCCTCGGTGTCGTGCTCGTCGCGGATCTCGCCGACGATCTCCTCGAGGAGATCCTCGAGGGTGACGAGTCCCGCCGTCCCGCCGTACTCGTCGATCACGATGGCCATGTGCTGCCGCTGGTCCTTGAGCTCGTGCAGCAGCAGGCGGATGTTCTTGGTCTCGGGGATGAAGTACGGCTTTCTCAGCAGGGGTCTGAGGTCCGCCTCGCCCACGGGTGTGGACCACAGGCGGATCAGGTCCTTCACGTTGAGAATGCCGATGATGTTGTCCACGCTCCCCTCGTAGACGGGCATCCGGGTGTACCCGTGGCGGTGGACCTGCTCGATGATGTCCGAGATGGGGGCGTCGCTCGGCACGGCCACGATTTCCGTGCGCGGGATCATGACCTCCCGGGCCACCGTGTCGCGGAACTCCAGGATGCTCTGGATCATGTCGCCCGACGTTTCGTCGATGAGGCCCTTTTCCTCCCCCTCGTCGATGATGGACTGGATCTCCTCCTCGAGTCGGGACTGTTCCCGTTCCCTTCCCCCGCCGAAAAGGGACTGCAGGCGCGCCCAAATGCCGCTGAACAGAAATGGCCGGCTCATTCACAGACCCCGTATCGATTCGGGCCGCAGCATGGCGACGTCCTTGCGCCGCAGGACGTCGCCGATGAGTCGCAGGACCTTTTCCCGGTCCTGGGGCATCCGGGCCCGGATGGGGAGATAGTTCGATGCGTGATTGGCCGTGAAGAAGCAGTCGGTGAAGCGGGATTCGGCTACGATGACGCCCAGCTCCTCGAGCAGCTCGAAGGTGCCGGGCAGGACGAAGGCCCCGGTGCGGGCCTGCTCGTAGAGCGGCGTTCCCGGGACGATCATGACGGTCAGGACCCCGGCGTAGTCCGGGTCCACCTCGGTGAGAATGCGCGCCGTGTCTCGAGCGTGCTCCCGGCTCATCGCAACGCCGCCGATCCCGAGGAGTACCGTCACGGAAAGCGTGATTCCCGCCTCCTTGACCCGACGGGCCGCCTCGACGATCCGGGCGACCGTCGTTCCCTTGCGGATGTTTACCAGGATCTGCTCGTTTCCGGATTCGATGCCGAGGTAGACGATCCCGAGCCCCCGCTCCTTCAGCTCGCGGAGCTCCTCGACGGATTTTTTCCGGATGCTTTTCGCATTGGCGTAGGTCCCGATGCGCACCACGCCGGGCAAACGGGCGCGGATCGCGTCCAGGATATCGATCAGGCGCTTCTGCGGGATGATGAGGGCGTCGCCGTCGCAGAGGAAGAGCCGCTCCACCCGCCGGAAACGTCGGGCCGCGTAGTCCAGATCCTCAACGATCTCGTCGAAACCTTTGATGCGGAACCGCTTCCCCTTGAAGCTGGGGCAGAAGGTGCACCGGTTGTGCGAGCAGCCGACGGTGACCTGGAGAAGCAGACTGTACGCCTCGCTGGGCGGGCGTATGATGTCGCCTTCGTACTTCATTACTCCCCGTGGTCGGCGCCGTAAGGGTTGACGGCGGGGTTGGCATGGCAGGCGGCGCAGAAGCACTTCGTGTCGACATGACCGCACCCGTAGCCCCAGAGGTCCCAGCGCCGGCAGTCCGTGCAGAGGTGGGTGGAGCAGCCGTCGCAGAGAACCACGGATTTTTTCTTGCGGCAGACCTGGCAGAATTCCTTGCCGTCGGTGACGATCATGGGAATGTGTTTCCTTGCCCGTCAAAATTTTGCGCTACTGTATCCGATGGAACGCAAAAAGGCAAGCCCGCAGCCTGGAGGGCCCATCCGGCGGTACCCGACGGCACTGCCGTGAAACTGCCTGACAGTGGGCATTTCAAGAGGCCGCGGCGCTGGATGTCAGACATGGGCGAAATGTCACGATCGGGGTGTCGGGAAAGCAAGTCGTGGCAAGCATCTTGCAGTGCCGCCTGATGTCCGCGGATTTTCTGAGAAAAAATTTTGTAAAAAACATGCATTTTTTGCAGAAAACGCTTGACAATAAAATTTTCTTCCGTACAAAGGAAACAAGCGCAACCTCTTTTCGAGGTTCTTTTTCAGGCAGACCGACGATGACGACACGCCGCAGCGACAGGGACGCCGCTTGAAAACGCGACAGAGAACGGTTCATCGTCAGGACCATACAGCAGGAGGACAACGGATGGAAGAAAACGTCTGTCTGAGCCAGGAGGCGGAGCCTCCGGGTCAGCGCGCCGGCATGACCGGTTTAGCTCTGGATGAGCTAATTCAAAACCCCGTTCCCGCTCCCGCCGCGACACCCGTCGCGCATGCGATCACGAGTCGCGTTTTCATCATGCCCTCCCGGGGGGCGAGTGCCTGCAAGCCGAGCCCCCGGTCCCAAGCATTCCGGAAACAGTTCTATCCCGACGCCTCGGCCGCGGACTGGAACGACTGGCGCTGGCAGGTCCGCAACCGGATCACCGGGGTCGAGATGCTCTCGCGCATCCTCTGGCTCTCCCACGAGGAGGAAGCGGCGATCAACGAGCGGGGAGAGGCCATCCCGCTCAACATCACGCCCTACTATGCCAGCCTGCTCGACCCGATGGATCCCGATCAGTCGCTGCGGCGGATGGTCGTCCCGGTGACGGCGGAGTTCGAGCGCTCTGCCGACGAATCGGACGACCCGCTCTGCGAGGACCACGACAGTCCCGTCCCGGGCCTGGTGCACCGCTACCCGGACCGGGTTTTGTTCCTCGTCACCGGGTTCTGCTCCACCCACTGCCGCTACTGCACCCGCTCGCGCATGGTCGGCCGCAACGAAGAGACCCATGCCGACCGCGAACGATGGGAGCGGGCCCTGGCCTACATCGAGAGCACCCCCGCCGTGCGTGACGTGCTGCTCTCCGGCGGCGACCCCCTGACCCTGGCCGACGAGGCCCTCGACTGGCTGCTGTCGCGGCTGCGGGCCATTCCCCACGTCGAGCTGATCCGGATCGGGACGAAGGTGCCCGTCGTGCTGCCCCAGAGGATCACGTCGAGCCTCTGCCACACCCTGAAGCGCTACCACCCCCTCTGGATGAGCATCCACTTCGCCCACCCGGACGAGCTGACTTTCGAGGTGAGCCAGGCCTGCAACCGGCTGGCCGACGCGGGCATCCCGCTCGGCAGCCAGACCGTGCTGCTGGCCGGCGTCAACGACAGCGTCGAGACCATGAAGCGCCTGGTCCACGACCTGGTCATGAACCGCGTGCGCCCCTATTACCTCTACCAGTGCGACCCCATCAGCGGCTCGGCGCACTTCCGCACGCCCGTCTCCAGGGGTCTCGAGATCATCGAGGGGCTTCGGGGACACACGACGGGCTATGCCGTGCCGACCTACGTGATCGACGCGCCGGGGGGCGGCGGAAAGATCCCGCTGCTGCCCGGGTATGTCATCGGCCATGACGATCGGCACATCAAGCTCCGGAATTACCAGGGCCGCACGTTCCAGTACCCCGACGCGGCCGTGGTCGCCGACCGCGGGGCCCGGGTCTGAACCCGCACCGCAGCTTCCGAGAGAAACGAGGAGGAACCCCGCCGCGCCCAAACGGCGGGGTTCTTTGAATGACGCCGCAGAGGGTACCGCCCATGACGCTCGTCGGGATGACCTACGACCTCCGGACCGACTATCTCCGGGAGGGGTTTTCGGAAGAGGAAACGGCCGAATTCGACCAGCCCGCGACCATCGACGCCATCGAGGAGACCCTGCAGTCCCTCGGGTACCGGACCGAGCGGATCGGTCACGTGCGCGCCCTGGCGCAGCGCCTGGTTTCCGGCGCGACGTGGGACCTGGTCTTCAACATCGCCGAGGGTCTCCGGGGCTACGGACGGGAGGCCCAGGTTCCCTGCCTGCTGGATGCCTACGGCATCCCCTACGTCTTTTCCGACCCTCTGGTTCTCTCGCTCACCCTGCACAAGGCCATGGCCAAGAGGGTGATCCGGGACCTGGGGATTCCCACGCCCGACTTTGCCGTGGTGGCGGATGCCGCGGAGATCCCCGGGGTCCGCCTCCCCTTCCCCCTTTTCGTCAAGCCCGTCTCGGAAGGCACGGGCAAGGGGATCGACGCGAAATCGATCGTCCGGGACTCCGGGGAGCTCGACCGGCGCTGCCGGCTGCTGCTCGAGACGTTTTCGCAGCCGGTCCTCGTGGAAACCTATCTGCCCGGCCGGGAATTCACCGTGGGGATCGTCGGCACGGGGCGAAAGGCGCGCGTCATCGCCGTCATGGAGGTCCTCCTGCGCGACACGGCGGAAAAAGGCGTCTATTCCCTCATGAACAAGGAATACTGCGAAGAGCACGTGGACTATCGCCTGGTTGCGGGGGCGGAGGCCGAGCGGGTCTCGGACGTCGCCCTGGCGGCCTGGAGGGGCCTGGAATGCCGGGACGGCGGCCGCCTCGACATCCGGGCCGACGCCTCCGGTGCCCCCCACTTCCTGGAGGTCAATCCCCTGGCGGGGCTCCATCCCACGCACTCCGATCTCCCCATCCTGGCGACCCTCGCGGGGGTTTCCTACCGGGATCTGCTCGGCATGATCATGGCCTCCGCCGAGGAACGGGTGTTTGGGGGGCGGTGAGCGGGCATGAAGGTCCTCATTCTCCACAGCGAGATCGATCCCTGCGCCGCGGCCGACGAGCAGGACGTCCTGGTGCAGGTCGAGGCCGTCTCGAGGGCCCTCCGCAGCCTGGGTCACGACGCGCAGCCGCTGCCCTTTTCCCTCGACCTCGCCGGATTGGCGGACCGCCTGAAGCGGGCGTCGTGCGATCTGGTCTTCAACCTCGTCGAGACCGCCGGCGGGCAGGGCCGCCTGATCCACCTCGCACCGTCCCTGCTCGATTTCCTGGGGATCCCGTACACGGGAGCCGGGACGGAGGCGACCTTCCTGAGTTCCAACAAGCTCACCGCGAAGAGGCTCCTGCACGCGCGGCGGCTCCGCACGCCGGACTGGGTCAGTCTGACGGAGTCCGCCGTGAAAGACCCGTTCCCGGCGGGCTCCCGGTTCATCGTCAAATCGGTCTGGGAGCACGCCTCGGTCGGTCTCGAGGAGCACTCGGTGGTCACGCCCCGCAGCCTCGCGGATTTGCGTGACGAGATCCGGACCCGTCTCGGGAATCTCGGCGGTGCGGCCTATGCGGAGCGATACGTCGAGGGCCGCGAGTTCAACCTGTCCGTCCTGGCCGGCCGCCGCGGGCCCGAGGTGCTCCCCCCGGCGGAAATCGATTTCGTGGGCTACGGGGACGAGAGGCTGCGCATCGTCGGCTACCGGGCCAAGTGGGACGACAAGGCCTTCGAGTACCATCACACGCCCCGGAGGTTCGACTTCGGCCCGGAGGATGGGGCGCTGCTTCGTTCCCTGCGGAGGATTGCACTGCGTTGCTGGGATCTCTTCGGGCTGCGGGGATATGCCCGGGTCGATTACCGGGTGGACGGCGACGGGACCGCGTGGGTCCTGGAGATCAATTCGAATCCCTGCCTGTCCCCGGACAGCGGGTTTGCGGCCGCAACCCTGCGGGCGGGTCTGCGCTTCGAGGAGGTGGTCGGCCGGATCATCGACGATACGCTCGGGACGGGATGAATGGACGCAACGAGGAACAGAAGCGGGGCCGCGGACCGAAGCAACCCCTCATCCACGACGCTGCGGGCAACCGTGCTGCGCGGGGACGCCGAGATCGTCCGGGACATCGTCTCCTCGACGGGCCTCTTCAGGCCCGATGAAATCGCGATCGCGGTGGAACTCGTCGAAGAGCGGCTCCGCGTCGGACCGGCGAGCGGCTATCACTTCCTCTTCGCCGAGCGGGAAGGCCGCGTTCTCGGGTACAGCTGTTACGGTCTCGTCCCCCTGACGCTGCAGAGCTACGATCTCTACTGGATCGCCGTCCGGAAGGAATGCCAGGGGTCGGGGATCGGCAGGATGCTCCTGTCGCGCACCGAGGCGGCCATCGCCGAACTCGGGGGCCGGAGGGTCTACATCGAAACCTCGTCGAAGGCGGTCTACCGCGGCACCCGCCTGTTCTACGAGCGCAGCGGATACCGGGCCGAGGCCACGCTCAGGGAATTCTACGCCCCCGGCGACAACAAGCTGATCTACGTCAAGACCCTTGCACAGGAGGATGCAGAAGGTAAGAAGGTAAGAAGGTAAGAAGGTTGGAGAAGCACAGGCACGCAACGTCATTCGGATTCGCCAACGTTCTCACCCTCGCACCTTCTCACCCTCTCTTCAGGGGTTGGTCCCCCGGGAAAACCGCAGGATCCCCCTTCCTTCGTCGTAGTAGAGGCGGAGTTCCTTTTCGTCGAGGGCATAGGCATGAACCCGGACGAGTTCTTCCAGGAAGCGGTGTTCCTGCGTCATCAGCGGAACGGCGCAGGCCATCTTCGTGGATCCCGTTCTCCAGATCCGGATGACGCTCGGATCGCCCTCCACGAAGCCCCACCCGCCGAATACCCGGTTGCAGCCCCCGGAGCCGCTGAGCTTTCCGTCGGGGGTGAACTCCAGGAATACCGGCGCATCGGGCAGCACGGGGGTTTCAGCGCCTGCCGGACCGTATCCCCTGAGGTCCCAGCGCCCTGCCAGGGTCGGCTGCGGCTGCGCGGGCTCGCGTGTGAGCACCTGCTGCGTCTTCGTGCAGCCGGTGAGGGCGAGAACGGTCATGAGGACCCCCAGGACGGCGGTTGCCTCGCGTCTCCATGCCTTTGCGGTCTTCATGCATTCCTCCATGTATGATGCGTTTGGGTGGGCGCAAACGGATCGCCCCTGTGGGAAGGCGGAAAAAAAGGGGCCAACCTTCGCGGTTGACCCCCTTCGTTTACTGGCGGGGCCGATGGGATTTGAACCCACGCCCTCCGACGTGACAGGCCGGCGTTATAACCAAGCTTAACTACGACCCCGCATGATCTCCGTTATGGTAGGCGGAACAGGACTTGAACCTGTGACATCCACGGTGTAAGCGTGGCGCTCTCCCGACTGAGCTATCCGCCCTTCGAGTCGGGCCGCTACGATACGATAACCCCCGTTTGTTGTCAAGGCCAAAATCGCCGTTTTCACGCCCGTTCGCGCCATCGGTCCCGTTCAGGCGTGGACGTGTCGTCCCTGCTCCACGGCCTTTTCGAGCGGAAGGATCTCCCCCTTGAGATCGAGGGGGACCTCCTGTCCCGGCATCGGGACAAAGGCGGTCTCGAGCACCTCGTCGATGCGCTCGACCAGTTTGAGCTCCAGGTCCTTGAGCACGTTCGACGGGATATCCACGAGGTCCTTCTCGTTCTCCTTGGGGATAATGACCGTCTTGATCCCGCCCCGGTGGGCCGCCAGGAGCTTCTCCTTGAGCCCGCCGATGGGCAGCACCCTGCCCCGCAGGGTGATTTCCCCGGTCATGGCCAGATCGCCCCGGACCGGCCGCTTCGTAAAGGCCGAGGCGATGGAGGTCACCATGGCGATGCCCGCCGAGGGCCCGTCCTTCGGGATGGCCCCCTCGGGGACGTGAATGTGGATATCCGTGTCCTTGTAGAAGTTCTTGTCGAGGTTGAGCGCATCGGCCTTCGAGCGCACGATCGTCAGCGCCGCCTGGGCCGACTCCTGCATCACGTCGCCGAGCTTTCCCGTCAGGATGGTCTTGCCCGTCCCGGGCAGGATCGTGGCCTCGATGGTCAGCAGCTCCCCGCCCACCTCCGTCCAGGCCAGGCCCTGGGTGAGCCCCACGGCCTCCTTGCCCTCGGAGGCGCCGAATCGATACTTCGGGATCCCGAGGTATTTCTCGATGGATTTCGCGTTGATCCGGATCTGCTTCTTGTGGCCGTTGGTCACGATCTCGCGGGCCACCTTGCGGCAGATGGAGGCGATCTCCCGCTCCAGGTTCCGGACGCCCGCTTCCCGGGTGTAGCGGCGGATGATCTCCAGGATCGCCCCGTCGGTGAACAGGATGTCCTGGTCCGTGAGGCCGTTGGCCTCGATCTCCTTCTTCACGAGGAAGCGCTTCGCGATATTGAGCTTCTCGGGCTCCGTGTACCCGGCGATCCGGATGACCTCCATGCGGTCCTGCAGCGGCCCGGGGATGGTCTGCAGGACGTTGGCCGTCGTGATGAACATCACGTCGGAAAGATCGTAGTCCACCTCCAAGTAGTTGTCGTTGAAGGCGCTGTTCTGTTCCGGGTCCAGCACCTCGAGCAGGGCCGAACTGGGGTCTCCACGGAAGTCCGAGCTCAGCTTGTCGATCTCGTCGAGGCACAGCACGGGATTGTTGGATCCCGCTTTCTTGATGAGCTGGATGATCTTGCCGGGAAGCGCCCCGATGTAGGTGCGCCGGTGCCCGCGGATCTCGGCCTCGTCGCGCAGCCCGCCCAGCGAGAGCCGCACGAACTTGCGGTTCGTCGCCCGGGCGATCGACTTGGCGATGGAGGTCTTGCCGACCCCGGGAGGCCCGACGAGGCACAGGATGGAGCCCTTGTTTTTCTTCACGAGGGACTGCACGGCCAGGTACTCGAGGATGCGCTCCTTGACCTTCTTGAGCCCGTAGTGGTCCTCTTCGAGGATGGCCTCGGACTCCTTCAGGGTGTGCTTGTTCTCCGTCTTCTCCTGCCAGGGCATGTCGAGCAGCCAGTCGATGTAGTTGCGAACGACCGTGGCTTCCGCCGACATGGGCGACATCATCTTGAGCTTCTTGATCTCGTGCTTGACCTTCTTCTGGGCCTCCTCGGAGAGCTTCTTGCCTTTCATGCGCTTCTCGAGCTCCTCGATCTCGCTCGAGAAATCGTCCTTCTCGCCCATCTCCTTCTGGATGGCGCGCATCTGCTCGTTGAGGTAGTAGTCCTTCTGGGTTTTCTCCATCTGCTTCTTGACCCGCCGCTTGATCTTCTCCTCCAGCTCGAGGATCTCGATCTCGCCGATGATCAGGGAATAGAGCTTTTCGAGTCGTTCGCCCGCATCGGTGATCTCCAGGAGGGCCTGTTTCTTCTCGAGCTTGACGCCCAGGTGCGAGGCGACCACGTCGGAGAGCTTGGCCGGGTTGTCGATGGCCGCGATGGTGTCCACCAGCTCGGGCTGGATCTTGCGCGAGAGCTTCGCGTAGTTCCGGAAGGCCTCCACGAGGACACGGGCGATCGCCTGCACGGAGCCGACGTTCTCCGCTGCCGTTTCGGGCACTTCCTCGATCTCGACGACGAAGTGGTCCGGGTTCGGGATGTAGTCCCGCACGGTGGCCCGCTTCTTCCCTTCCACGAGGGCCTTCACCGTCCCGTCGGGCAGGCGCAGCAGCTGGATGATGACCCCCAGCGTGCCCATGGTGTAGATGTCCCCCTCGGAGGGCTCGTCCTTCTGCGCGCTCTTCTGGGCCACGAGGAAGATCTCGTTGTCTTGCTTCATGGCCGACTCGAGCGCATTGATCGACTTTTCCCGCCCGACGAAGAGCGGCACGATCATATAGGGGAAGACGACCACATCCCGCAGAGGCAGAAGCGGGACAATCATCTTCTTGTCTTCTTTCTTCGTGAAATCAAACATGGCCATTCGGTTTCAACCGTCTCCTTAGGCCGTCTCCGTCTTGGACTCGAAGAGCAGGATCGGCTTTTCGCCCTTCCGGACGACGTCCTCGTTGATGATGACTTCCTTCACGTCGCTTCGCGACGGGATGTCGTACATGATGTCGAGCATGGTGTTCTCGAGGATGGCCCTCAGCCCGCGGGCGCCGGCCTTGCGGTTGACGGCGAGCCTCGCGACGGCCCGCAGGGCGCCGTCGGTGAACTTGAGCTTCACGTTCTCCAGCTCGAGGATCTTCTGGTACTGCTTGCTGATGGAATCCTTCGGTTCCACAAGGACCCGCATGAGGTCGTTCTCGTCGAGCTCTTCGAGGGTGGCGATCACGGGCAGCCGGCCGATGAACTCGGGGATCAGCCCGTACTTCAGCAGATCCTCGGGCTGCACCTCGGCAAGCAGCTCGCCGAGCTTGCGCTCCTTCTTGCCCTTGATGTCCGCCCCGAAGCCGACGGAACTGGCGCCGATGCGCTTCTGGATGATGTCCTCGAGGCCCACGAAGGCACCGCCGCAGATGAAGAGGATGTTCGTCGTGTCGACCTGGATGAACTCCTGCTGGGGGTGTTTGCGGCCCCCCTTGGGCGGGATGTTCGCCAGGGTCCCCTCGATGATCTTGAGCAGGGCCTGCTGCACGCCCTCGCCGGAGACGTCGCGGGTGATCGACGGGCTGCCCGATTTCCGGGAGATCTTGTCGATCTCGTCGATGTAGACGATCCCCTTGGAGGCACGCTCGACGTCGTAGTCGGCGTTCTGCAGAAGGCTCAGGATGATGTTTTCCACGTCCTCGCCCACGTAGCCCGCCTCGGTGAGCGACGTGGCGTCGGCGATCGCGAAGGGCACATTGAGCATCTTGGCCAGCGTGCGGGCCAGCAGCGTCTTGCCCGACCCCGTGGGGCCGATGAGCAGGATGTTGCTCTTCTGGAGCTCCACGCCTCCCAGGTCCGCCTCGGTGAAGAGCCGCTTGTAGTGGTTGTAGACGGCCACGGAGAGGATCTTTTTCGGGCGCTCCTGCCCGATGACGTAGGAGTCCAGGAACTTCTTGATGTCCTTGGGCTCGGGGATCTTCTTGCGGCTCTCGTCGATGCTCTGGACCTCGGCCTCCTCCTGGATGATGGCCCGGCACAGCTCGATGCACTCGTCGCAGATGTACGCGGAAGGTCCGGCCACGAGCTTCTTCACCTCGTTCTGGGTCTTCCCGCAGAAGGAGCAGAACAGGATGCCCTCGCCCCCCTCGTTTTCGCGCTGTTTTCTCGGCATGTCGTCCCCTCTATTTCTTGATCGCTGTCGGCCGCTTCTGGATCACCGCGTCGATGAGCCCGTACTCGTGCGCCTGCTCACCGGACATGTAGTAATCGCGGTCGGTGTCACGCTCGATCCTCTCGATCGGCTGCTGCGTATGTCGGGCCAGGATCTCGTTGAGCTCCTGCTTGAGTCGCAGAATCTCCCGGGCCTGGATTTCCACGTCCGTCGCCTGCCCGGAGAAGCCCCCCATCGGCTGGTGGATCAGGATCCGGGCGTGGGGCAGCGCGTAGCGCTTCCCCTTTTCCCCGGCGGCCAGAAGGATGGCCGCCATGCTGGCTGCCTGCCCCATGCAATAGGTCGAGACAGGGGCCTTGATGTACTGCATGGTGTCGTATATGGCAAGGCCCGCGCTCACGAGCCCCCCGGGGGAGTTGATGTAGAAGTGGATCTCCTTGTCGGGGTCCTCCGATTCGAGGTAGAGCAGCTGGGCAATCACGAGGTTCGCCACGTCATCATCAATGCCGACCCCCAGAAAAACGATCCGGTCCTTCAGGAGCCTCGAGTAGATGTCAAAGGCCCTTTCGCCTCTTCCATCCTGCTCAATGACGATCGGGATCAACGGCATGTCCACATCCTTTTTTGTCTATGTCAATCATTCCTAATATGAGCTCGGGACTCGATAAAATCAAGGGTTTTTTCTTCAAGTATTTGATCTCTCAAGCGTTCTGTCATGTTCTCCCTTTCATAGGAGGCCTTCATCGACTCGAAATCGCGCCCGTAGCGGGTCGCCGTCTCGCGGATCCGCTCGTCGATCTCCGCCTCTTCGACGGTGATCGATTCCTTTTCCGCGATCTTCTGCAGGAGGATGCCCGAACGGACCAGGCGGACGGCTTCGTCCCGGAACTGGTCGTGCAAATTCGCTGCCAGCTTGGCGGCATTGTCGGGATCCATGCCGTTCATGACCATTCGCCTCTGGGTTTCGACCATCATGCTGAAGATCTGTCGCTCGACGTAGGCCTCGGGCACTTCGAACGGGTTGAGTTCGAGCAGCCGTTCGATGATGGCTTTTCTCAGATTCGCCTTTGCCCGTGCGCCCTTCTCCTGCTCGAGCGATTTGCGGATGTCCGCCCGAAGGGCCTCCATGGTCTCGTACTGCTCGAAATTCTTGATGAATTGATCGTCCAGGGCAGGGAGTATCTTCACCTTGATATCCCGGACGGTCACGTGGAACGTGATTGGCTGCGCGGCGAATTCCTCGACGTGATAATCGCCGGGGAACGTGACCGTGAATTCCTTGGACTCCCCTTTCTTCATGCCCACAAGGGCCTCCTCGAAACCGGGAACCATGCGCTTCGAACCGATCTCGATGCGGAAGCCCGTTTCGGTGAGCTCTGCCCGGGCGCTGCCGCCGAGACTGCCCTGGAAGTCGATGACAAGAAAATCGCCCATCTGGACGGGCCGATCCGCCTCCACGTCCGCCAGGGTGCTGTACAGGTTCCGAAGCTCCTCGAGCCGGTTTTCCATGTCCTGGTCCGTCACGGCGGCATCCTCCCGCGGCAGCTCCAGGCCGGTGTAACCCCGGGGCTCGACGAAGGGCTCCACTTCCACGGTTGCGCTGTAGGTGAAGCTCTGTTCGGACCGGATCCCGTTCTGCGAGATCTCGGGCCTGGCCACGGGCACGATGCCGGAGGATTGCACGGCCTCCTCGAAGGAGCGGCTCACCATGTTCTGGATCGCCTCCCCCTCGGCGTCTTCCTTGAAGTACGTCTCCAGGATGCGGCGGGGCGTCTTGCCGGGCCTGAATCCCTTTACCCTCGCCTTCCGGCCCACCGTCCGGTAGGCGGCATCGAGTTCCTTCTTCACCTCTTCCCAGGGGATTTCGAAGGAAATCCTCTTCTTGACGGGGCTGATCTCTTCGATCTTGATGGCTGCACCGGTTCCGCTTGTCACGATCGAACTCCTTTTGCAGTGTGAAGTGGTGCGAGAGAGGGGAGTCGAACCCCTATCCGCAGTGCGGGCTGGATCCTAAGTCCAGTGCGTCTTCCAGTTCCGCCACTCTCGCATCCCTGAAAAACGGTTCCCTTGTATATTCGCCGACTTTGCCATTGTCAACAGCCGTAATAAAGAGGGCGGTCAATCGTTGCAGCTGACTGACCGCCCGCATACGAAACTGAAAACGGGATGCCGGGACATCCGTTTTCCCAACTCCCTTCGTCCCCGCGGGCCGCGGGAGCTTCTTTTTCATGGTCGGGGCGAGAGGATTTGAACCTCCGACCCTCTGAACCCCATTCAGATACGCTACCAGACTGCGCCACGCCCCGACACTTGTTCTACGCGGCAATTTTTACCATCATCCCCATGACCTGTCAAGCGATATCCGTTTCGCGGGAGGTTGTTGTATCGACGGCCCGTGCGGAAACCGATGAAGGTGAAACGCGCGGACGAAGGGGAATGATCACGGGCTGAGGGGAAAGCGAGAGAACGGCGGAATCACGCCTCGGCAGGGCGATTCTCCTCCTACGGGTAGTCGCCTCGGCGGAACTTGATGGCCTCGACCGTGGCCGTGATGACGATGCGGTTCACGCAGTCGCGCAACGCATCCCCTTCGGGCAGTCGATCCACGAGGGGGGCGAGTTCGTCGGCCCGGTCCTCGATGGCCCTCACGGAGGCGTAGGCGTCCTGCAGCGGCAGACCCGGGCCCGAGAGAGCGTTCTGCAGGGACTCCAGGATCCCGAGGAGTTCATCGGCGCGGCTCAGCAGTTCATCCCTGCCCGCGACGCGGACGTGCCCCAGGCCCGTCCCGGCAGGCGGTATGTTCCCGACGATCCCCGGCTTCGACAGGCCCGGGGCCTCCGCCACGGCCTCGCGCAGGACATCCCGGAAACGGGTCCCGGCAGGTTCCGGGGCGCCCGGTTTGGCGCCCGGCTCAAGGGGATGCCCGTGTTCTGTCCGCTGGATCTTCATCGGTCGGTTCGCCTCGAGCAGTCTCTCTACCTTTCCTTATCGTCAGCCTGCGCCCGGCGGTTTAGCGATTCCTCGTGCAGGCGCTCTTTTTCCTTCATGCACGCCCGGCACCAGGGGTCCGCCCCGCACTGTCCCTTGCAGAACTCCCAGGCCTCTTCCAGGGTCCAGGAGCCTGCTGGTTTCCCCTTCGGCCTGGGGTCGTGCGGGTTTTCCGTCTGCTCTTTCATGGGTATGCAAATTTCTTTCCAGAACCCGTCCACGGAGGTGTGACCTTCGGCCGCCTCATTGCAAATCTGCGTGGTAGCTCTGCAGGGAGCGGGCGCGGCCGTGGCCCTTGCGGAACGCCGCGATCCCCTTGGCGGCAGCCGCCGAGGCGGCGATGGTCGTGATATAGGGGACCCTGTACCGGATCGCCGACTTTCGGATGTACGAGTCGTCGTGCTTGCTGAGCTTCCCGCTCGGCGTGTTGATGATGAGGTCGATTTCCTTGTTCTTGATGGCGTCGACGATGTGGGGCCTTCCCTCGTGCATCTTGAGGATCGGCTCGGCCTCGATGCCGTTCGCCGTGAGGAACTGATGGGTGCCCTTCGTCGCCTTGATGCGGAAGCCCAGCTTCCGGAACTCCTTGGCCATCTCCAGGGCGGCGTGCTTGTCGCGCTCCGCGACGGTGATGAGCACAGTCCCCTCCGCCGGAAGGACCTGGTCGGCCGCCTCCTCGGCCTTGAAGAAGGCCAGCCCGAAGGAGTCCGCAAGCCCCAGGACTTCCCCCGTGGAGCGCATCTCGGGGCCGAGCAGCGGATCCACCTCGGGGTACATCTTGAACGGGAAGACGGCCTCCTTGACGCCGAAGTGCGGGATCGCCCGGCGCCTGAGGTTGAGGTCCTTGAGTTTCCGGCCCATCATCAGCTGGGTCGCGATCCGCGCCATGGAGATGTTGCACACCTTCGAGACGAGCGGCACCGTGCGCGAGGCGCGGGGATTGGCCTCCAGGACATAGACCACGTCGTTGGCGATGGCGTACTGCATGTTCATGAGGCCCACGACCTTCAGCTCGCGGGCGATCTTGCTGGTGTACTCCACGATGGTGTCGACGTGGCGGGCCGGTATGCTGATCGGCGGGATGACGCAGGCCGAATCGCCCGAGTGCACCCCGGCCAGCTCGATGTGCTCCATGACGGCGGGCACGAAGGTATCCTCGCCGTCGGAGACGGCGTCGGCCTCGCACTCGATGGCGTTGTCGAGGAACTTGTCGATCAGGATCGGCCGGTCCGGCGTCACGCCCACGGCGTTCTTGACATAGCGCCTGAGCATCTCCTCGTCGTGCACCACCTCCATGCCTCGGCCCCCCAAAACATAGGAGGGACGGACCATGAGGGGGTAGCCCAATCTCTTTGCGATCCCGAGGGCCTCCTCGATGTTGATGGCCATGCCGGAGGCCGGCATGGGGATCTCGAGCCGTTCCATCATCTGCCGGAATCGGTCCCGGTCCTCGGCCAGGTCGATCGTGTCAACCGACGTCCCGAGGACTTTCACCCCTGCCTTGGCCAGCTCCCCAGCGATGTTGAGGGGCGTCTGGCCTCCGAACTGAACGATGACCCCTTGGGGCTTTTCCTTCTCGTAGATCGCCAGGACGTCCTCGACCGTCAACGGCTCGAAATAAAGCTTGTTGGACGTGTCGTAGTCCGTGGAGACCGTCTCGGGGTTGCAGTTCACCATGATGGACTCGATGCCCTCGTCGCGCAGGGCGAAGGCGGCGTGCACGCAGCAGTAGTCGAATTCGATGCCCTGCCCGATCCGGTTGGGGCCGCCGCCGAGGACCATCACCTTGCGGTTGGAGGTCGTGCCGACCTTGTCCGGCGCGTTATAGGTGGAGTAGTAGTAGGCTGCGTTCTCGACGCCCGAGACGGGCACGGCGTCCCAGCACTCGACGACCCCCAGGGCGATGCGCTTCCTGCGGATGGTTTCCTCCTGCACGCCCAGGATCTGGGCCAGGTAGCGGTCGGCAAACCCGTCTTTCTTAGCCTGGACGAGCAGCTTGTCGGGCAGCTCCTTGCCTTTCGTTTTCAGAATCTTTTCCTCGAGTTCCACCAGTTCCTTCATCTGCTCGATGAACCAGTGCTTGATATGAGTCTTACGGAAGAGATCCTGGACGGAAGCCCCTTTGCGAAGGGCCTCGTACATGATGAACTGACGGTCGCTGGAGGGTTCCACGAGGAGATCCATCAGCTCCTCGAGGGTCCTTTGGTTGTAGTCCTTCGCAAAGCCGAGACCGTATCGGCCTTTCTCGAGGGAACGAATCGCCTTCTGAAACGCCTCCTTGTAGTTCTTCCCGATGCTCATCACCTCGCCCACGGCGCGCATCTGGGTGCCGAGCTTGTCCTCGGCGCCGGGGAACTTCTCGAAATCCCACCGGGCGAATTTCACGACGACATAATCGCCCCAGGGGGTGTACTTCTCGAGGGTCCCTTCCCTCCAGTACGGGATCTCGTCGAGGGTGAGGCCGCCGGCCAGCATGGCCGAGATCAGGGCGATGGGGAACCCCGTCGCCTTGGAGGCCAGGGCCGACGAGCGTGACGTCCGCGGGTTGATCTCGATGACCACCACGCGGCCCGTCTTCGGGTCGTGGGCGAACTGGACGTTGGTGCCGCCGATGACCTGGATCGCCTCGACGATATCGTAGGAGTACTTCTGGAGCTTCCTCTGCAGGTCCTCGCTGATGGTGAGCATGGGTGCCGTGCAGTACGAGTCGCCCGTGTGGACCCCCATGGCGTCGACGTTTTCGATGAAGCAGACGGTGATCATCTGGTTTTTCGCGTCCCGGACCACCTCCAGCTCCAGCTCCTCCCACCCCAGGACGGACTCCTCGACGAGGATCTGGCCCACGAGACTGGCGGCAAGCCCCCGCGCCGCGACGACCCGCAGCTCCTCGGGGTTGTACACGTGCCCGCCCCCCGTGCCGCCCATCGTGTAGGCCGGCCGGATGACCACGGGATAGCCCAGTTTGGAGGCGATGGCCTCGGCCTCCTCGAGGGTGTAGGCGATTTCGCTCTGGGGCATTTCGATGCCGAGCCGGTTCATCGTCTCCTTGAAGGCCATGCGGTCCTCGCCGCGCTCGATGGCGTCGACCTGGACGCCGATGACCTTCACGCCGTATTTCTCGAGGATCCCCTTTTTGTGGAGTTCCGAGGTGAGGTTGAGGCCCGTCTGCCCGCCGAGATTCGGCAGGATCGCGTCGGGACGCTCGTTTTCGATGATCTCGACCATGCTCTGGAAATTCAAAGGCTCGATGTAGGTGATGTCGGCCATGCCGGGATCCGTCATGATCGTGGCCGGGTTCGAGTTCACGAGCACGATTTCGTAACCGAGCTTTCTCAGGGCCTTGCAGGCCTGTGTGCCGGAGTAGTCGAACTCGCAGGCCTGTCCGATGACGATGGGCCCGGAACCGATGATCATGACCTTCTTGATGTCGCTTCGCTTCGGCATGGTGGCATCCCCTTGGAGGTTTCAATGAAACGGCAGCCGCTGCTGCCGTAAGTTCGCTTGAAAACTACGTATTCAGGCGCAGGCACTATAGGCGAGCCGCCCGGATTCGTCAAGGCAAAACTCTTCACGGACCGAAAAACAGGGAAAGGAACGGAAATGGGACGCTTAGGAATCGGTGATGCGGGTTCAGCACCCGACGCAGAAATAGGGCCTGAGTCTCTCGAGGCGTTTTTCCTTGATTCCCTTCACCTGCAGCAGATCGTCGAGCCTTCGGAACGTCCCGGATTGCCTGCGCTGCTCGACGATCCGCTCGGCCGTCGCCTCCCCGATCCCGGGGACGAGGACCAGCTCCTCCCGGCTCGAGCGGTTGATGTCAATGGGGATGCCCAGAACGAGCCGTTTGGCGGCCGCCATGGTTCTGACCTCGATGGAGGGCGATCCTTCGAGGACGACGGCGGTCACGGCGTTCTTCAGCGGCCCGGGAGGGTCCGCAGATCCCTTCGCGCCTTTTCGCCCGATTTCGGCCAGATCGAGAAGGCCCTGCAGGCTGGTGCCCTTCGGGACGAAGTAGACGCCGTTTTTGCCCGTATCGCCCGCGACTTCCACTGCGACGGTCCCCGGTCCGCCCGCTGCGTGAGGGACCGCCGAGGGGGGTGAGCCGAACGGGATGATCTCGGCGGAATGCCATCCCAGCACGAGCGCCGCGAGGGCCAACAGGACGATACTGCCGAGAGCGTGGTCCCTGCCGATCTGCATGCACGGCATTCCTTCGAAAACGCCTCCCGACCCCGATAGGGTTTGGGGCCGTGCCCGGCGCCGGGCAAACGGGGCCCTCTACTTCCGGTCGAGCCCGAAGGTCTCGTGGAGAACCATCACGGCCAGTTCCGTGTATTTCGACTCGATCACGCAGGAGATCTTGATCTCCGACGTGCTGATCATGAGAATGTTGATCCCCTCCTTGGCAAGGGCCGCGAACATCCGGGAGGCGACCCCGGCATGGCTTCGCATGCCGACCCCGACGATGGAGACCTTGGAGATGTTCTGGTCGTACTGGACACCCTGGGCCCCGATCTCCTGGGCCACGGGACCGATGAGCCTCTCGACCTCCTTCATGTCCTTCTTGGACACGGTGAAGGAGAGGTCGGTGAACCCGTCGATGCTGGCATTCTGGATGATCATGTCGACGGGGATGTTGCGATCCGACAATGTCGTGAAGAGCCGGGCTGCAATCCCGGGACGGTCCGGGACATGGACGACGGTGACCTTGGCCTGATCCCGGTCATAGGTGACTCCCGACACAACGACTGCTTCCATTTCCTCATCCTCCTTGGTGACCAGAGTCCCCGCATCGTCCGTGAAAGACGATTTCACGTACACGGGCACATCGTATTTCTTCGCCAGCTCAACCGAGCGGGGGTGCAGCACCTTGGCCCCGGCGCTCGCCATCTCGAGCATCTCGTCGTAGGACACCCGGTCGAGCTTTCGGGCCGCCTGACACAGGTTGGGGTCCGTCGTGTAGACACCGTCGACGTCCGTGTAGATCTCGCAGACGTCGGCCTTCAGGGCGGCCGCAAGGGCCACGGCGCTCGTGTCGGAGCCCCCGCGACCCAACGTGGTGATGTGGTTCTCCGAGTCGACCCCCTGGAACCCGGCCACCACGACCACGTGGCCCTTCTTGAGCTCCTTCTCGATCTCGCGGGTGTCGATCTTGACGATTCGGGCCTTCGTGTGGGCCCTGTCTGTATGGATCCTGACCTGGTGGGCCAGGAAGGACCGGGCCTTGTGCCCCATGCGGTTGAGGGTGATCGCCAGCAGCGTCACCGTGACCTGTTCGCCCGTCGCGATCAGGGCGTCGTATTCCCGGTCGTCGGGCCGGTTCTCCGAGGCCTGGTTCGCCAGGCCGATGAGGCGGTCGGTCTCACCCGCCATGGCCGAAAGGACGACGACGAGCTGGTTTCCCCCTTCCTTGGCACGGACGACCCGCTCGGCCACGTTCCGGATCTTCTCCAGGTTGGCGACGGACGTCCCGCCGTATTTCTGTACGATCAGCGCCATGCGATTCCTCCGGATTTCAGATGGTCCTCCAGTTTTCCCAGTGCGTCCGGGGGGCCCTCGATGATGAGCTCCCGGGTGTTCTCGTCGATGTAGGCCATGCGGACGACGATCGTCGTCTGCGGCAGCAGATCCCGGATCTTCTCGGCCCATTCGATGACGACGACCCCTCCGCCGTAGAAGTACTCCTCGTAGCCCATGTCCTCCAGGTCCGCGGGGCCCGACAACCTGTAGACGTCCAGGTGGATTAGGGGGAGCCTCCCGGGGTACTCGTTGACCAGGGTGAAGGTGGGACTCACGACGGGCACGTTCTCCGCCACACCGAGCCCTTTCGCGATGCCCTGGGTGAGACTGGTCTTCCCGGAGCCGAGCTCACCGATGAGCGCCACGATGTCCCCCCCGCCGAGGAAGGACCCGATCCGGCGGCCGATCTCGACGGTCTGCTCCCGACTATCAGAAATCAGTTTCAAAATCAATTCCTCTCTGGCGTCCTGCCGGAGGCCTCAGGTTTCGAACACGACGACCGCCACGGCGTAGGGACCCGTGTGGGAGACGCTGACGTGAACCCTCCGGACCCCCCTGGCGTCCAGCCGGGCACGGATCCTCTCCGAGAACTCCAGCCGCGGCTTCCCGGAGCGGTCGTTGAGCAGCTCGATCTCGTTCCACCGGAAGCCCCGGGTCGATCCCATGCACTTGACGAAGGCCTCCTTCGCCGCGAAACGGGCCGCAAATCGAAGCGCCGCGTCCCGGTGCCGTCTGCAGTACCGGGCCTCCCGCGCGGAGAAGGTCCGTTCGACAAACTTCTCCCCCCATCGTGCGAGGGCTCTGCGGATCCGCTCCGCGTCGGCGATGTCCACCCCGACGGCGTCGATCATCCTTTCCCCCTGACGGCGTCGGCCATGGCGGCCACCCGCTTCATGATGCCCACGTCGTGGACCCGGACGATGTCCGCCCCGTTGAGGATGGCCGCCGTGACCGCCGCGGCGGTCCCCTCGACCCGATCCTGCGGCCTTTCGACCCCGGTGATCTTGCCCGTGAAGTGCTTCCGGGAGACCCCGACGCAGATCGGGCGGCCCAGGGCCCTGAACTCCCCGAGATGGCGGAGCAGGCGGAGGTTGTCGTCCACGCTCTTGCCGAACCCGATCCCGGGGTCGACGACGATCCGTTCCCGGTCCACGCCGGCCGCCGCCGCCTTCCCGATGCGCTCGTCGAGGAAACGGACAATCTCGCCGAGCAGCGAGCGATAGCGAAGATCCCCTGTCTGCATCGTCCGCGGCGTCCCCCGCATGTGCATGAGGATGACCGGGACGCCCGCCGCGGCGGCCACCCGGGCCATCTGCCGGTCGCCCCGGAGAGCCGTGATGTCGTTGATCATCTCGGCCCCGGCCTCGACGGCCTGCCGGGCGACCTCGGCCTTCACCGTGTCGACGGAGACGGGCACGTCCGTCTCCCCGGCGATCAGCCGGATCAGGGGGATGACCCGGCGGAGCTCTTCCCGCAGGGCCACCGGCCTGGCGCCGGGCCGCGAGGATTCCCCCCCGACATCCAGGATGTCGGCCCCCTCGCCGATCAGGCGCAGGGCCTGGCACAGCCCCTGCTGCGCGTCCTGGATCGCCCCGCCGTCGGAGAAGGAGTCCGGGGTCATGTTGATCACCCCCATGATGAGGGTCCGGCCGCCCAGCCGGATCTCGCGCCGGGGCGTCTTGAGAGAGAATTCCCTCCGCGCGGCGTGGTCGAGCAGCTCCCGGAGGTCCGACGAGACGTCCTTGAGCCCGAAGGGCTGGAGGCCGAGCTTTTCTGCGAACCGGAGCAGCTGCTTGACGGTGCCCATGATGAGCACGTCCGTCTTCTTCACGCTGCAGTCGACCGAGCCCCGGGAAACGGCCGCATCGCCGCCCTGCGAAAGCATCTCCTGCTTGATGATGTTGGCCACCTTCGGCGTGAGGCCCTCGATGAGCACGTTGCAGTGGCGCATCTTTGGGGCCATGGAGGCGATCCCGTAGGGCTCGACGCCGATTCCCCTCAGGAGGTCCTCGGCCTCCGGCACGGACGGGACGTGCAGAAGTCGGATCCGGTTCTTCACGGGCTTCCTCTAAAAAAAGTGCGTTTCCGAAGAAACGCACCCGGTGTCGACGGCCCCTGGACGGTCCCGGCCCGGCTGAAACCCCGCGGTCCGCTTCCGCCCGGTCAGCGGGCGGGTTCAGGCGCGGCCGCCGCTTCCTGCCCCGGGAGGCCGCGGCCGCTGATGATGGCGTCGAGGTCTTCGGCGTTGAGCACCTCCCTCTTGATCAGCTCCTCGGCGAGGGTGTGCAGGATCTGCAGATTCTCGGACAGGGCGTTCTTCGCCGTCGCATAGCCGTCCGACACGATGCGGGCGATCTCCGCATCGATCTTCCGGGCGGTCTCCTCGCTGTAGTCCTTGTGCATGGCCAGCTCCCGGCCCAGGAAGATCTGCTCCTCCTTCTTGCCGAAGCTCATGGGCCCCATGGGGCTCATGCCCCAGTCGCAGACCATGTGCCTCGCGAGGTCGGTG
>CAYSDD010000007.1:1591-23393 GCA_964429555.1 uncultured Syntrophaceae bacterium | reverse complement strand
GGGGCAAGAAGGTGGACCTGAAGAACATCACCATGCCCGTGCTCAACATCTACGGCAAGTACGATCACCTCGTGCCGCCCGCGGCCTGCGACCAGATCACGAGCAAGATCGGCAGCACCGACAAGGAGGACCTCTGCCTCGACACGGGCCACATCGGCATCTACGTGAGTTCCAAGACGCAGAGACAGTTCGGCCCGAAGATCATCCGATGGCTCACGGAGCGCGACGAGGCGCCCGAGCCGGTGAACGGCGACACGAAGAAGACCGCCTCCAGGAAGAAAAAGGCCGGGGCGACGGCCGAAGGGGACTAACCCCGGAAAGGGAGAAAGACCATGGACTACATCAAGGCAATCAGCAAGGTCGGCAGGGCCCTGGGAACGACGATCGAACGGGACAAGCTCCTGGAGATGATCGTGCAGTCCGCCGTCGACACGATGAAGGCCAAGGCGGCCTGCCTGTTCCTGGCCTCTGACGAGGCGGAAGACCAGTACATCGCCGCGGCGCAGACGGGGCTTTCAAAAAATTACATGCACGCCGCGCCGAGCCGCATGGCGCCGACGATGAAGCTGCTGAAGAAGGAAGGGTTCATCCACTACCGGGACGCCCAGAACGACGAGCGCGTCCAGAACCGGGAGTCCAAGGTCAAGGAAGGGATCGGCTCCATCCTGGTCGTCCCCGTCCAGTCCGAGGATGACGTGATCGGGTGCCTGACGCTCTACACGGCCGACATCCGGGACTTCTCGGACACGGAGATCGAGTTTCTCACGGTGCTCGCCGAGCAGGGCGGCATGGCGATCCAGAAGGCCTGCCTGATCGAGAAGCTGCGGAACACCACGCGGATCTTCCTCGGCATGGCGGCCAGCATCACGGCAAGCACGGACATCAAGACGATCCTGCAGACGCTCACGGAGGATGTGGCCAAGGCCCTCTCCGTAAAGGCGGCCACGATCCGCCTGCTGGACGAGAACCGCGTGACGCTGCGGCTCGCCGCCAGCTACGGCCTCTCCGAGAAGTACCTCAAGAAGGGCCCCATCTCGGCGGAGAAGAGCATCGCCCAGGCCCTCCAGGGGAAACCCGTGGTGGTGAAGGATGCCGCCACCGACGCCGGCGTCCAGTACCGCAAGGAGAAGAAGGAAGAGGGCATCGTCACGATCCTCAGCGTGCCCATCAAGTCCCGCGAAGAGGTCATCGGCGTGCTTCGGCTCTACAGCGCCGTGCCCCGGGATTTCACGGACGACGAGATCCAGTTCGTCAACGCCATCGCCTACATGGGCGGCGTGGCCATCCAGAACATGCAGCTGATGGCGATGCTGAGGGACGACGTGAAGGATCTGCGCGAGAACGTCTGGATCTTCAAGAGCTGGTTCTAGCGGCTGCGCCGCAGGTCACAGGCATCAGGCATCAGGCTCAAGGAAAAAGAGACCAAAGGGGGGAACGATGATCGGGAAGACGATTGACGAGATGAATGTCGGCGATGCGGCGGAGACGGCCAAGACCGTAACCGAGACCGATGTCTACCTCTTTGCCGGGATCACGGGGGACTTCAACCCGGCCCACGTCAACGAGGCCTACGCGAAGAACACCTTCTTCAAGGGCCGGATCGCCCACGGGATGCTTTCGGCGGGCTTCATCTCGGCCGTCCTCGCCATGAAGCTGCCCGGCCCCGGGACCATCTACCTGAGCCAGACCATGGAGTTCAAGGCCCCCGTCCGGATCGGCGACACCGTGACGGCCCGCGTGGAGGTGACGGAAAAGCTGGCGGAGAAAAACCGCGTGAAGCTCCGGACGACCTGCGTCAACCAGGACGGCACCCTCCTCGTGGATGGGGAAGCCGTGATCATGGCGCCCAAGGCGGCGAAGAAGTAACCGGCGCAACAACCATTTCCGTGCCTCTCTCCCGGCCCCCCGGAGTGTCTGCGGGGGCCTCTTGCCTACCCTGCAACATCTTGCCTGAAGCGAAGGATCATGTTACAAAGGAACCGTATCCCATTCGACTCCTTCAGGCAGCCCTCTGCCTGACCCTCGAATTGAGGCAGGACGCGACGCGGCAGGGCCCCAGGCCCGGTTGCGGTGGAAGACGGTCCGACCCGTCCAGCGGTCAACCCCGGACCCAAACCGTTTTCGGACTACCGGCACCGAGCATCATGAAACCGGCAATCCTTCACCGGCCTTGGAAAGAGCCCGTCCGGCTCACCGGGGTCTGCGAGACCCTGCTGATCCCCCTCTGGGCCCGCGCGGTCGAGACCCGACGTCCCGACGCGATCGTCCGGGACCCGATCGCCCTGGAGATCTGCGAGAATCTCGATTACGACTTCTCCAAATTCGAGGGGGCCTGGATGACCCAGACGGGAATCGCCGTCCGCACGAAACTGCTCGACGAGGCGACGGCGGCCTTCATCCGCGGGCATCCCCGGGCCGTCGTGATCAACCTCGGGGCAGGCCTGAGCACCCGGTTTTCCCGCCTCGACAACGGGAGCATCCGCTGGTTCGAAGTCGACCTGCCGGAGGTCGTCGCCCTGCGCCGGATCTTTTTCCGCGAAACAAAGCGCTACCGCTGCATCGCCGGATCGGTGACGGACCCCGCCACGTTCGGTCCCATCGCACCCGGTAGGCAACCCGTCCTGATTCTCGCCGAGGGGCTCTTCATGTACTTCCCCGAGGAGGAGGTCCGTTCCGTCTTCGGGCACATCTCGGCGCGTTTCCCGGGGGCGCAGATGCTGCTCGAGATGCTTGCCCCCTGCGCCCTCGGCATGGGCCGCTACGACCCCTGCCTGTCCCGAATCGCGCAGGGCAGCCTCGAGTTCCGCTGGGCCCTGAGCGACTGCCGGGAAATGGAGACCTGGGGCTGCGGCCTGCAGGTCCTGGGCGAGAGCAACGTCCTGGAGCACCACCGCGAGCGCTGGGGATGGCTGAACTTCTTCCCCCCCCAGGCGATGTCCGTCCTGGGCAACCGGATCGTCCACCTTCTTTTTGCCGGGAATGAATCGCGGAAAACGCCTGTCCGTCCGCCCGCCCGACCGTGAAGCCGCCGTGAACGGCCCGGGTTGGTCGGGCTTTTGCATGGAAGGGTTAACGGCAGTCTGTCCTTCGTCCCGGAGCTCGGATCCCGTGACGAGGCCCTGGCCCGTGAAAGGGCCGCACGCTGACCTGCAAGGAGCAGCCCCATGAAGAAAAAGAGCGCGGAGAGGATATCGGCCCGAGAGCTTCTTTCCCTCGTCGGCCGCACGCCGGCCGACAACGTGGAGGGGTACACATCGGCCATGCCCTGGAAGAGCAAGCTGGCGGGAGGCCAGATCCGGTCCCTCTTCCTGTACCGGGAGCTTCTGAAGACCATGGCGGGCCAGCCGCTGCTTTTCGGGCCCCTGGCCGCTCTGGCGGGCTGGCAGGCCCATCTCATCGAAGCCACCCTGACGGGCCCCATCAAGACGCAGGCCCGTATCGCCACGAGGGCGGGGCGCAACCCCGACGCCTTCGCCGAGATGAACAGCTGGATCTACCAGACCTACGCCAGGCTCCTGTACAACCTGTGCGGCTGCTTCATGCGCAACGGGAAATTCGATCCGCGCGTCGCGCTGGAGGTCTCCACGTCGGAGGAGGGCAAGCAGCTCCTGCGAAACTGCATGAAGGAGTTCCGATGGCTCGAGCTCTCCTACAATTCGCTGGGTCTGACGCGCCTCAAAGCCATGAAGGACCTCCTGAAGTCGCTCGTGGTGCTCATCACGGAGCAGCCCATCGACGACATGCCCTTCATGAAGAAGAACCCCGACGGCAGCGACGGGATGTCCCTCGGCACCTGGCTGGAAGAGGGGCGCGCCCGCATCGAGGCCCTGTGGCGCCACAACGCCTTCGACATCCGCGATTTCTCCGATCGCTTCATGGGCGGCAGGATCGGCTGCATGCCCTACGAGGTGATCAAGGGCTCACGGCTGCACTCGGTGACCCTGCGTCACTACCCCCTGCCGAAGGGGACGGAGCCGAACGGCAAGGTCGTCTACCTCGCCACGCCGATGATCAACAAGCCCGAGATCTTCGACCTGGCCCAGGGGAAATCCGTCGTCGAAGGAATGCTCCGGGAGGGCTACCACGTCTATCTCGTGGACCACGGCGACCCGGGCCCCGCCGAGGCGAACCTCGGGCTGGACTTCTACGGCAAGACCGTCCCCGACGCCTACCTTGACATCATCCAGAAGCGACACCCCGGGGCCGCCGTCTACATCATGGCCTACTGCATGGCGGGCACCCTCATGCTGCCCTACCTCGCGCGGCGGGCCGAGGAGTGCATGGCCCGCGGCGAGCCCATGGACATCTGGAAGATCGCCGTCATGGCCACCCCCGTCAAATTCGACGACAGGGACAGCGGACATGCCGCCATGCGCAAGGTCATCCGCGAGGAGTACGACCCCCTGCTCATGAAGGAGCTCTACGGGGAGGTGAACATCCCGCCCCACGTCATCGAGGCGGGGATGAACGAGATCCAGCCCGGCGTGCAGTACACCGTGTCGATGGGCTTCTACGGACGCGCCTACCGGCCCGGCGCCATCGAGGACTCGGCGCCCTTTCTCTACTGGCTCACCCACGGCACCAAGTTCCCCGCCCGGGCGCACCGGGAGTGGATCAGCCGGTTCTTCCTCGGCAACGCGCTCGTCGAGGGCACCTACGCCCTGCCCTCCTCGATCCCCGACCTGGACGGCAAGCCCGTGCGGATGGGCGCCCTGGACGAGGCCGGCGTCCTCATCTTCTGCTACCGCGGCACCCGCGACCCCATCGCGCCGACGGGCTCCTGCATCTCCTGCGAACTCTGGGGCGAGATCGGGAAGAACATCGGCGTCTCCCGCGGCGGGCTGAACCGCCTCATCGAGAAGAACGCGGGCCACATCTTCGTCGTGAGCAAAGTGCTGCTGGCGGAGTACCTCGCGCTGGTCAACGACTTCTTCAAGTCGGACTGACGCGCTTCGCGCAGGCTACAGGCAGCAGGCTGCAAAACAAATCCCCCTCTATCCCCCTTTTGCAAAGGGGGAGGAAAGGGGGATTTTCTTTTCTTCCCTCACGCACTCGGGCACTTCCGCACGCAGACCCTTCTTTGTGACGTCAGATCCCGCAGCCAGGGCTTGAAGAACCGGGGGATCAGGGGAAGCAGGACGATCCCCAGGACGACCGACGCCAGCACGCTCGGGGAGATGCCCGTGATGGCCACCCCGAGAGCGGTGCCCCCCGCGGGGGGTGCTCGGTGTCGGTCGCGACCAGGGTGAAGATCGACAGCCCCACGTCCAGGGCGTAGCATGCGAGGCTTGCGCGCACGGCGACATGGTCAACGAGGGAAAACACGAACCCCCGGAAGAGCCCGACGAGGTGCCCGCCGATGACGTTTCGCGGCTTGGCCGTGACGCTGTCGGGCATGGCGAACACGATGAACGTCGACGCCCCGAGGGAGGCGATGGTCACCGCGTCCCGCAGGCTCAGGAAACAGAGAACCACGAACACGGCCGCCGTGGCGAAGAGGCTCTGCAAAACGCAGTGCTTCCAGTGGAGCCTGAACTCCTCTATCATTTTCAGAACCGATCGTCTCATGAAGCCTCTTCCGCTGAACCGTTGATACGCAGTCAGCATCGTCACAGACACCAAAAGGAGCAAGTCCCCAAGTTTTTCTCTGGCCTCGGATCGGCAGGGCTGTTAGAATCAGACCGCACGACCCGGAGGGCGCGGCCGATGACGGATAGGCACGCAAAGGCAAGATCCCGGTGGTTTCTGTCGCTCACCCTTGCGGCGGCCGCGCTGGTCTTGACGTCCCCTCACGCCGCGGACGGGAATCCTCGATCCACCGAGGCGCAAGGCGGGAGAACATTTGTCGTCGCCTCCCAGCGAAACGCTCCGCCCTTCTCCTTTGCGGATCGCGACGGAGCGCCGCAGGGGATCCTCGTTGAGTTCTGGCACCTCTGGGCGGCCCGGAACGGTCATGCCATCCGCTTCTACCTTGGCGATCTCGACGAGACAATCGAGAGGGTCCGCGACGGAAGGGCCGATTTCCACGCCGGTCTTTTCTATTCGGACCCCCGTAGCGCCTATCTCGACTTCTCTCCCGGTTTTCTCGACGACACCCTGTCTCTTTTTGTCCTGGACAAACTCGACGTCCAGTCCGTATCGGATCTCGCATCCACGCCCGTCATCGTCGGCGTGAGCCGCGATCACTACGCCGCCGAGTACATGCAGTACAACCTTCCCCATCTGCGGCTGAAGCTCTACCCCAACAGCGAAGAGGTGGTCATGAGCGCCCTGCGAAGCGAGATCGTCGCCTTCGCCGTCGACTACCCCGTCGCCTTTTACTTCCTCTCGAAGCACGATGCGCGGGGGCAGTTCCGCGTGATCACCGACCTCGCCACCCATCCCCTGCGGGCGGCCTTCCGCAAGGGAAACCGCGAGACCCTCGATCTCGTCGAGGCGGGGCTGGCGAAAATCCGGAAGGAAGACATCGCCGCGCTCTCCGACAAGTGGGGGCTGCGGGAGAAAAGACTGCTGCCGCCCTGGCTGCTCAAGGCACTCGTCGGCGGCGGCGCGGGGCTGCTGTTCCTTGCCCTGTTGGCGAACTGGTACCTGCTGAGGCGGGAAGTGCGGAGGCAGACGCGCGAACTCAACGAGAAGAACCGGATCCTCAACCTCATCAACCGCGACATCCTCGAGGCGACCCAAACGGTCCAGAGCCAGATGGAGACGATGGAGAAGCTCGGCCGCGAAAAGGACGATCTGATGCGGATCGTCACGGAGGATCTCAGGGGGCCGATCCAGGCGATCCACCGGCTGACGGCGTTCCAAGAGGAAGGGCCAAACGCCGAAATCCACGCCAGGACGTCACGTCTCCTGGCGCTCATCGACCGCCTCCAGGAAGCGACCCGGCTGGAGGCGGAGACCTATCGCCAGGACATGGAGCCGGTGAACCTGGCCGACTTCCTTGAGCGCAGCCGCGGGGAATTCAAGGAGATGGCGGCGATGAAGAGCATCTCCGTCGAGATGTCGCTTCCGAACCGGCCCGTGCCGGTGCTCGCCCACCCGGTTCATTTCGCGGAGATCTGCAGACAGCTCTTTCTCAATGCCGTGAAGTTCTCCCGGCCCGGAAGCGATGTCCGCATCGAGCTTCGGCCCGTGGAAAGGGAAGAAGGTTCGTGGGCCCTCGTCTCGTTTCAGGACCGCGGGATCGGGATCCCGCCCGAGATCCTTCCCCGCATCTTCGATCGGGCAAGCGGAGTCGCCCGGGAAGGGACGCTGGGCGAGCCGTCCCTCGGCATCGGCCTGTCCGTGGTGCGACGGCTCCTTGAGCTGCACGGCGGCAGGATCCGCGTCGACTCGAAAGAGGGGCAAGGATCGACGTTCACCGTCGAGCTGCCCGTACGCGAGGAGACAACCGTGCTTTACGACGATGTGGCCCTGCGCTTCCAGACGGGGGACATCGTGCTCTTCAAGGGCCTGTACCTCGACCGGGACCAGCAACCCCACCCCTCGGAGAACTGGACCCATGCCGGGCTCGTCGTAAAGATGCCCGACCAAGAGGATGCCCTGCTTTGGGAATCGACCCCTCTCGAGTCCATCACGGACCGGATCCTGGGGTTCCGCAAGGGGGGCCCCCAGCTCGTCTCCCTCCGGGAGCGGCTCCTGACCTACGAGACCGACGTCTACGCCTGGCGGCAGCTCCGGGTTGCCCGGAGCCCCGAGATGATCCGCGCACTGTTCGACTACATCTACAAGGTGCACCGTCTGCCCTTCCCCCCCCAGATCGAGGTGATCCGGCGGGTGATCCAGATGCGGTTCTTCCTGCGCTGGTGGCCCCGCAAGCCCCTCTATCGAAGCATCTTCTGCACCGAGCTGATCGCGGAGACCTACATGCGGATGGGGCTGCTGCCGCCGGCGCCCCCGGCCTCGGCCTATCTGCCGCTTGATTTCTCCGAGCGAAAGAAGATCCCGCTTCTCAAGGGCGCCTCCCTCGGCAGGGAGATCCTGCTCCGGGTCCCGGGCCGCAAAGAGCGCTTCATCCTGCCCGCGGCGTTCTCGGGCAAGACCCTGCAGGCAGGCGCGGGATGAAGCCGCCGAAGGCCTCGGCCGTCTCCCGTGTCACCTTGCCCCGGTAATACAGCTCGCGGAAGAAAGGCCCCGCTTCCTCGAGAGGCATGCGCACCGTCGTGACCCTCCTGCCGGCCCGCAGCAGGGGGATTTCCGCAAGGCTCCGGGAGGCGACCACCTCCACGCGGTCCGAGTCGCAGCAAAACAGCCCCCTGTAGACCTTGAAGGCGTCGGAGCGGGGCTCGGCGACCTCGACCTCCCGCCAGGGCACCCGGAGACGGCCGAAGAGCCGGCGCACGGTGAATCCCCGCTCGTCGGTCCGGAGCACCATCAGCCGCTTCGCCAGCACAAGCGCCATGCCGGCTGCCGGGATCAGCGCCATCCCGAGGAGCACGCGCCGTATGGCCCTCAGCGTCTCGTCGCCCACGGAGCGGGCCGGCATCGACTCGGCCAGGATGAGGGAGAGGATGAGGGCGAAGACGATAAGCATCGCCGTGACGATCCCGGACGGCGTCAGGATGTGCAGGGCGTGCAGGCCGTAGCGGCCCCGGTGCCCCGCGGACAGGATCCGCGTTTTTTCGCTCTCGTCGGGACCGAGGCGGAGCTGGGCCGGGAAACGCTCCGCGAGGGCTTCGAGGAAAACGGGAAGCACCGGGTCATCGGCGGCAAGCGCGATTTGCGTTTTCTGGGGGTGTTCGGGGCGTCCGTAATCAAACCGGATTCGAAGGCTCGGCCCGGAGCGTCCGGCGCGCCAAGAGCAGGGGAGATGATGGATGCCGAGCAGGGCGTCCCCGGGGATCAAGACTTTCTTCTTCCCCCGGACGATGCGGATCGCGCCGCCCCCGATCTCGACACGCACGGGTCCCGTATACTCGGCCAGATCGAAGGAGCGGACGGCTTCGGCAGAAGAGGCGGTGCCCATTGTGATCAATGTAACAGCGGCATGGGTGAAGGACAAACGGACGCTGTGCGAAGAAAAAAGGGGCCCGCCCCCCATGCGGGCGGGGCAGACCCCTGGCCGGGTCGAATCCAGCCGTCAGTCTTCTTTCGGCGTCATGAAGTCGGGCCGCAGGAACTCGGGGTCGGGGTAGGTGTAGAAGCCCTTGCCGCTCTTGACGCCCAGCTCGCCGCGCTTGACCATCTCCAGGAGCGCATCGGGCGGCTTGTCATGGGGCAGCTTGGACTCGTTGTAGTAGACCATCTCGATGTCGTAGATCGTGTCGAGGCCTACCTTGTCCATGAGCGCGAAGGGGCCTTCCTTCATGCCCGTGAAGACGCGCCACGCCCGGTCGCTGTCGCGGAAGTCGACAAAGCCGTTGCCCCACATGTAGAGCACCTCGCGTTTGATGGCTCGCCAGACGCGGTTGAAGCAGAAGCCGAGGATCTCCTTCTTGACCTTCAGCGGGATGCAGTTTACGGAGATGATCCACTGGACGCCCGTCTTGAAGACCTCGGGCAGGGTCTTCGTGCCGCCCATGATGTCCACCATGTTCACGCCCTGCAGGGGGAAATAGAAGTGGATGTTCAGGCAGCGCTCGGGGCGGCCGCTCGAGGCCTCCATCTTCGAGACGGGGATGGAGGAGCTGTTGGTGGCGATGATGCAGTCCTTGGGGGACTTTTCGCCCAGTTCCTTGAAAACCTTGTTCTTCAGTTCGATGTTCTCGAAGACCGCCTCGATGATGAGCTGGGCGTCCTTCACGGCCTCGTCGATCGACCCCACCTGCTTGACAGCCTTCTTGGCGGCTTCCCACTTCTCCCAGGGGATGAGCGGGGTGACCCCCTTGGCCTTCAGGTCGTTCCAGATCTTGCTATAGGTGTTCTCGAAGGCCCCCGCCACGGGGTCGTAAATCTTCGTGGTGTAGCCCGCGTGGGCCGCCAGCATGGCGATCTGCGCCCCCAGCACACCGGCGCCGATGACGGCGACACGATCCAACGGTCTTTGTGCCATGATCGCACCTCCTTTTTTATGTATCCAATGATGTCATATATTTACGATTGGACCCGGGGGATATGACCCCTGGGACCGTCTCTCTGCACAAAACAGAGAGGTTCCAGGAGGGGCAAGGCCCCTCCTGGAACGGGAGAGAGGGTCACAATTTGAAGACCGGCTTGAGCTGCTCGGGCAGGTTATCGCCGGCGCAGCTCTTCGTGAAGAAGGAAACCACCGTGGTCAGGATGATCGCCCCCCCGAGCGTGAAGAGATAATAGGGGTAAGGCAACCGGTAGATGTTGAAGTTTTCGAGAATCGGAAGCGTAATGTTCGCGATGACCGCGAAGAAGAGCCCCACAAGGATCCCCTCTCTCGAGCATCGTCTCCACAGAAGCCCCATAACAAAGGTGGGGATGGTCACCGACGCGAAGAAGCCCCACCCCAGGGTCCCCAGGATGGCCACGGCGCGGCCGCCCCAGTAGCCGAACCCGATGGCGAAGAGGCTTACGACGACCTGGATCCAGCGTCCGTAGATCACCTGCTTGTCCAGGGGCATCTCGTGGCCGAAGGCGCCGAAGAGGTCGCGGGTGATGTTGCCGGCGGCCAGGGAGATGAAGAAGCTCGCCGTGGACATGATGGCCGCCAGAAGCCCCGCCATGACGAGGGCCTGCAGGATGCCGCCCGTCTTGGAGAGGAAAAGGAAAGCCGCCTTGTCAAGGTCCTTGATGGGGGGCGCGGCGCCCGTGGCGACGAGCCAGATGGCCCCGTAGCCCACGAGGATCCAGACGAGCGAGGTGAGGCCGTAGGTCACGCCTCCCATGATGCCGGCAACCTTGAGGTCCTTGTGCGTCTTGACGGCGTACATCTTGGAAAGCATAGTGGGCTGGCCCATGACGCCGATGAAGAAGACCATGGCGAAGGTGATGATGAGTTGGAAGGGCATGGCCCCCGCGCCGTCGACGAAGGTGGGGCCGAACTGCGGCGAGTTCTGGATGACCATGAGATCGCCGCCCGTCATGGCAAAGAAGGCCACGATGACGCCCGCCACGCCGATCAGCATGACCAGGCCCTGGAAGGCGTCCGTCAGGATCGAGCCGGACATGCCGGAGACGAGCATGTACGCGAGCGTCGTGCCGAACATGATGACGACACCCATCTCCTCGGAGACGCCGAGCATCTGATTCATGAGCTTGGCGCCGCCCTTGACCTGCGAGGACAGGTAGGCGATGGCCGCGAGGCACAGCCCGATGGCCAGGATGCCGCGGACCGCCTGGCTCTGGAACCGAACGCGGGCGATGTCGGGCAGGGTCGCCACGTCGGTCACCTCGGCCATGGCCCGCATCCGCTTGCCGATGACCCAGTAGCCGTAGGCGAAGCCGGGACCGCAGGCGATCGTCATCCAGATGGAGGTGAAGCCGAACTTGTAGACGAGGCCCGGGCCGCCGATGAACCCGAAGGCGCTCATGACGGCCGCCGCCGAGGCCAGGCCGATGACCATGCCGCCGAAGGCCTTCGTGCCGCCGAAGAAGCCCTCGGCGGACTTGGCGTACTTGTTGGCGTAGATGCCGATTCCGATGGATACAAGGATGAAGACAACGGTATAGCCGATGATCAATGGCGTAGGTTGAATCAACTGCTCGTCCATGAGTTTCCCCCCCTTTCTCAGTGAAGTTTTTCCAGTTTGGCTACGTCCTTCAAGAAGCTTTCCCACTCGTCATCGGGCGCCACGTATTTTTCGAAGAGCACCCAGAACGACAGGGTCGAGCAGATGAAGTTGCCGCCCCAGAAAAAGATCATGGCCCCGATGAAGCCGGGGTGCATCCCCAGAATGAAATCGGCCTTGACGCCCTTGGTCGTGTAGACGAGGGTGAAGGCGATGGCCTGCAGGATGCCGTTGAGGAGGACGGGCCAGATGAGCACGGTCGTCGTCATCTTCTGGTTGACGACGGCGCCCATCAGGTAGTAGACGACGGTCAGCACGCATGTCGCGAGCATGCCGAAGTAGATGAGCTGGAAATCCTTGGCAGGACCGCCGACCCAGCTGGCGTAGATGACGAAAGCCCAGCAGAGGGCAGCGATGACCATGAGGACATCCCTCGCTTTGTCACTGATGGTAATCATTTGTCAATCCTCCCTCCTTCCTTATTCTTGAAGAAAAATAAGAACGCAAATGAAACCCAATCGATCGGACCTCTCCTTCCACCTCCTTTCTCATGGTTTTGAACACAGATCGCCTACTCATCCAAGGCAACTCGCGTGCCAGAAACGAACACCGCCTGGACGCGAATAACCACTTATATTTATTGATTATTTTAAATTACGCGATCGGGCCGGAGAGAAATCTTGTAGACTATTTGATACACATTAAACTGTAGAAGAAATTTTCCCTTTGATTACGAGGTGTTCCAAGGTATGTATCCGAAAGTCTACATATAGACGTTCGTCTACATCATGATGGCGAGTGGTTGAGGGGCAGGTTCAGTCTCTTCATTTTCTTGTAGAGGGCGGTGCGGTGGATGCCGAGGATGCGGGCGGCCTCGTTCTTGTTGTTGTTGGCGATGCGGATGGCATGCAGGACGGCATCGCGTTCGGAGGTCGTCCGGAGATCCTTCAGGATCTTCGTCTGCGAACGCTCCGCTCGAACGCTGAGGCTCCGAAAGACCAGAGGGAGGTGTTCCACGCGGATCGTGTCATCGCGCTCGTCCATCAGGGAGAGGGTCCTCTCGAGGATGTTCGAGAGTTCACGGACATTTCCCGGCCAGTCGTGGTTCTCGAAGATCCGCATCACCTCGGGGGAAATCCCCCTGGGCGACAGCCCGAAATCCCTGCAGAGGTTCCCGATGAGATGGGAGGCGATCAGCGGAATGTCCTCCCTGCGTTCCCTTAGCGGCGGGATGTGCAGGGGGATGACGTTGAGGCGGTAGTAGAGGTCCTTGCGGAACTTGCCCTTCCGGATGCAGTCCTCGAGGTTTTCGTTGGTCGCCGCGATGAGGCGGAAATCGCACTTCACGGGCTTTGTCGCCCCGAGGCGTTCCACGACTTTCTCCTCGACGACGCGCAGCAGCTTGGGCTGCATCTCCAGGGGCAGCTCGCTCACCTCGTCGAGAAAGATCGTCCCCTGGTGGGCCAGCTCGAACTTGCCCGGCTTGCCCTTGCTTCCGGCCCCCGTGAAGGCGCCCGGCTCGTACCCGAAGAGCTCCGCTTCCAGCAGATCCTTCGGGATGGCGGCGCAGTTGAGACGGATGAAGGGCCGGCGATGGCGGTCGCTTGCCCGGTGGATGGCGTGGGCGAAGAGCTCCTTGCCCGTGCCGCTCTCGCCGACGAGCAGCACGGGGGAGTTGACCTTTGCGGCCCGCAGGCCGAGCTTGCGAAGCTCGTTCATGACCGGGCTCGCCCCCACGATGTTGCGGCAGCTGTACTTCGAGGCCCGCAGGTTCTCCAGCTCTTTCTCGTAGAGCTGGACCTTGGACTCGAGGATGTTGAGCTTGTCGGCGAGGATCTGGACATCCTTGATGTCCTCGAACATGACCTGGCCGAAGACGGCGGCAAGCTTGCCGTCGATGAAGACCGGGATGCGCTGGACGATCTGGTTGCGGCCCATGATCTGGTGGGGATGGTTGATTTCGGGGATGCCCGTCTTGGCCACGATGTGCATCCGGGAGTTCTCGATGACATCGGTCGTGTGCTTCCCGATCTGGGCCTTCGGGTCCATGCCGAGAAACTTTCCGTAGGTCTCGCTGAAGAAGATGATGTACCCGTCCGGGTCGGTGATGAGAACGCCGCTGAGGATGTTGTTCAGCACCCCCTCGTAGAGCTGGATTTTCTCGAGCAGCTGCTTGACGTCGGCCGTTTCCAAGAGCCCCCCTGAAGGAAAAACGGCAGCGAAAAAATGCATACAAAAAAGCCGGTAAATGATTGCACCGGGACATGCGGTTGTCAAGGACTTTGCTTCGTCTTTTCCTTTGACAAACGCCTGCCGATTCATTACCTTGAAAGTGCCCGATTCTGCAAAGGAATAACCGCTCAGCCCCATGGAGAGACCGGCAAGGGAAGCGCACGTCGGCGTGAAATTCAGGGTGGAGTTCGTCTCGCGGGCGGTTCCAGCCGACGCGCGCCTCGAGGAACTGAAGGCCTGGTGCGCCGAGTTCCACCGGCGAAACTTCGCCCCGCCCTACGGCGAGTTCTCCCAGGGGAACCTGAGCTTCCGCATCCGGCCCGGCGAGGACGCCTTCATCATCACGGGCTCCCAGGTGGGCTGGAAGGACCGCCTCGCCGACGACCGGTTCGTCACCGTGCACGGCTGCGACATGGAGAGGGGCATCGTATACGCGAGCGGCGCCCGGGACCCCTCGTCGGAGAGCATGCTCCACTTCGCCGTCTACCGGGCCCGCCGGGACGTGCAGGCGGTCTTCCACGGGCACAGCCGGGAGATCCTCCGCTGCGCCCCGGCGGACATCCCGGAGACGCTGGAAACGCAGCCTTACGGCAGCCTCGAGCTGGCCCGCGGCGTCATCGACGTCCTGGGCAACGCCGATTTTGTGATCCTGAAAAGGCACGGGTTCATCTCCCTGGGCCGATCGATGGAGGAGGCGGGCAAGAGAGCGATCGAGACTCACCGCCTGTGCCTTCAAGGCGGCTGAACGCAAGCGGGCACTGCACGAAGAGCGCAGGGGTGAAGCGGGGAAGTCGAGAAGGGTCGTTTGGGAGCCCTGACATGAAGGACTTTTTCAACCTCTACAGCCACGGGTTCATCCGGGCCGCCGTCTGCGTCCCCGAGGTCCGCGTCGCCGACGTGGACTTCAACGCGGAAAAAACGATCGAGCTGGCCCGCAAGGCCGAGGCGAACAAGGCCCTCTTCGCCATCTTCCCGGAGCTGGGGCTTTCGGCCTACACCAACGAAGACCTCTTCCACCAGGACGCCCTCCTGAAAGGGGTCCGGGACGCCCTGGGCCGCATCCTCGAGAAGACGAAAGGCCTCGGTACGATCCTCGTCGCGGGGGCGCCGCTTCGGGTGGATTCGTTCCTCTTCAACTGCGGCATCGTGATGCACCGCGGCAGGGTCCTGGGCGTGGCCGTGAAATCCTACCTGCCCAACTACCGGGAGTTCTACGAGGCGAGGCAGTTCCGTCCCGCAGAGGACGCCCTCTCGAAAACGATCAGCCTCTGCGGCCAGACGGACATCCCCTTCGGGGCGGATCTCCTCTTCGAAGCGGAAAACGTCCCGGGCTTCACCTTCCACGTCGAGATCTGCGAGGACCTCTGGGTCCCCGTGCCGCCGTCGAGCTTCGCGGCGCTGGCGGGCGCCACGGTGCTCGCCAACCTCTCGGCCTCCAATATCACCATCGGCAAATCGGAGTACCGGCACAGCCTGGCGGCCAACCAGTCGGCCCGCTGCGTGGCGGCCTACCTTTACGCGGCGGCGGGCCCCGGCGAGTCCACGACGGACCTGGCCTGGGACGGCCAGGCCATGGCCTACGAGAACGGCACCCTTCTGTGCGAGTCGGAACGCTTCCCCGGGAAGGCGCAGATGATCCTCGCCGACATCGACCTGGACCGCCTCGTCCAGGACCGGATGCGCCAGACGAGCTTCAGCCAGAACGCACGGCACCTGCGGGACCGGGTCGAGCGGTTCCGCAAGGTGACCTTTCCCGTGGAGATCCCCGAGGGGCGCATCCTGCTGACAAGGCCCTATCCCCGCTTTCCCTATGTGCCGACCGACCCCGCCAAGCGCGACGAGCGCTGCTACGAGGCCTACAACATCCAGGTCCAGGGCCTGGCCAAGCGCCTGCAGGCATCGGGACTCGAAAACGTCGTCATCGGCGTCTCCGGAGGCCTCGACTCCACCCACGCCCTCATCGTGGCGGCCCGGGCCATGGATCTGCTGGGCCGGCCCCGCTCGTGCGTGAAGGCCTACACCATGCCGGGGTTTGCCACGACGGACAAGACGTACCGGAACGCCCACCGCCTGATGAAGGCCCTGGGCGTGGAGGCCAACGAGATCGACATCCGCCCGAGCTGCATGCAGATGTTCCGCGACATCGGACACCCCTTCGCGAAGGGCAGGAAGGTCTACGACATCACCTTCGAGAACGTCCAGGCCGGCGAGCGGACCAGCCACCTCTTCCGGCTGGCCAACCTGCGAAACGCCATCGTCCTGGGGACGGGCGATCTCAGCGAGCTGGCCCTGGGCTGGTGCACCTACGGCGTGGGCGACCACATGTCGCACTACAACGTCAACGTCAGCGTCCCCAAGACCCTCGTCCAGTACCTGATCCGCTGGGTGGCCTCGACGAACCAGTTCGACCGGAAGACCTCCGAGACGCTCCTGGACATCCTGGCCACCGAGATCAGCCCCGAGCTGGTGCCCGGGGTCAGCGGCGGCCAGCCGGCGCAGAGGACGGAGGACACGATCGGGCCCTACGAGCTGCAGGATTTCAACAACTTCTACACGACGCGCTTCGGCTACCTGCCCACGAAGACCGCCTTCATCGCCTGGCACGCCTGGCGCGACAGGAATTCGGGGGCCTGGCCGGAAGTCCCCGAAGAGAGGCGCAACGAGTACACGATCGGCCAGATCAGGCGCTGGCTCAGGGTCTACCTGGACCGGTTCTTCCGGACGAGCCAGTTCAAGCGCTCCTGCATCCCCAACGGCCCCAAGGTGGGCTCCGGCGGGTCGCTCTCGCCGCGGGGCGACTGGCGGGCGCCCAGCGACAGCGAGGCCGCGGCCTGGCTGGAGAACGCGGCGCTCATCCCCGAGCGCGAAGGGCGGGAAGGCGCAAAGAGCAGCGGCGGTCCGGGGGTGAAGAAGAGCGGAAGAGCGCAAGGGCCGAAAAGGAAAAGGTGAGCCGGGATTTTTCTCCCGTCTTCAGCCCCTGATCATAAGCCTTTCGCCATGTGCCTATGAAACGGGAAACGTACCGAGACTTCGACGCCACGGAGCTTTACTGCCCCCGATGCAAGAGGGCCGTGCGGGTTCGCAAGCGCCTGCTTCTCATCCTGCCCCAGGGCGAGAAGTACGACTACAGCTGCGCCTATTGCGGGACCTCGGTGGGGGACAAGCTCGTCACCAGCAGGGATAACGTTCGGATCGTCGTGACCTGAGGACGCCGGGTCCGGCGTTATACGGCGCGCATGAAAAAGGGGCCCCGGCACCGAGATGCCGAGGCCCCTTCCGATGAGAACGCTTACCGCAGGCGTTATCTTCCTATAACGTAGCGGTAAGGATCAATCTGGTCGCGCAGGATGGTCAGTTCGTGCTTCGTGGGCGGCTTGTTCTCCACGATCTTCTTGGCCTTCAGAAGCTCGAAGCCGCAGTTGTCCTGGACGTCCTTCTCCGAGTATCCCGGGTTGATGGCGATGATGCGCATCCGCTTGCTCTCGGGCTCGAAGTCCATGACGGCCATGTTGGTGATGATCTTGTAGGGGCCCGCCCCGAGGGGAAGGCCGCTCTTGGCCCGGGAGTCGCCGCCCTGGAGCCAGCCCGGGGTCGTGATGTAGCTGCACTTCTCGGCGAAGCGCTTGGGGTCCTGGGGGGTCATGACCATCATCCGCCAGCAGAAGGAGGCGAAGTCGTTGGCGCCGCCGCTGCCCGGGAAGCGGACCTTGGGCTTCTGGTGGTCCGGCCCGATGCGGGTCGAGTTGAGGTTGCCGTACATGTCGATCTGGGCGCCGCCGAGGAAGGTGTAGTCCAGCATGCCGCGGCAGGCCGTTTCCATGATCTCGCACATGCCGCTGGCCATGACGGCCTTCCAGGTGGTCCGGGAGTCGCCGACGGAGATGGGCATCTCGGGGATCAGGGGGGCCGCGCCGCCCGCCTCGAACAGGATCACCAGGTTCGGGGAGTGGGCCTTCTGGGCCAGCATCGCCGCAGCGCAGGGGGCACCGGTGCCCACGCCGACGCACGCACCGTCTTCGAGTTCTCGAGCGGCGGTGCAAATCATCAGTTCCATCGTATTGTAGTCAGCCATACGCTCTGTCATCCTCCTTTCTAGTCTCTCGCCTTCGAGAACATGAATTCCTTCTCCCGAAGCTTCAGGAGCTTGTGCATCCCGCCGTTTTGCTCAATGTAGTCGAAGTGGTCCTTGCAGCTGTAGATGTTCTTGTCGAGGAACTTCTTGAACTCCTCGGGGTTCTCCTCCACCTTGAGCCACTCCTTGAGGTGCTCCTCGTCGGAGAAGTACTCGCCGTACATGTTGCCGGGGTAGCTGCCGTAGGGCACTTCGCAGACGGCGTCGACGCAGTAGTAGGGGATGGAGGTGTAGCTCGGGTCCCTGCGGATCTCGTCGTTCTGGATCAGCCGCTCGGTGGTGATGATGAGGTGCTTGGCGGCGCGGGCCACGTCGAGGTCGGAAACGGTGATGCCGCGGATGCGGCAGTTGCCGTAGATGTCGGCCTCGTGGACGTGAATGGCCGCTACATCGGGCCATATGGCGGGCATGGCCGCATACTTGGTCCCCGTGAAGGGACACTGGATGATCTTCGCGCCGCTGTACTGGAAGGTGTCGGTGCCCATGATGTTGCGGGCCGGGTAGAAGGAGACGCCGGCGGCGGCGGCCTTGAAGCTCACCGACAGCGAGTAGTTCGTCCACTCCGAGACGTTCACCTTCCCGCTCTCCATGTACCGGCGGGCGTTGGGGGAAAGACCGCGGGCCTCGAGGCCGACGATGTAGGCCACGTCGAGTTTGTCGAACACCTCGCCCGCGCAGAGAATCTGGAAATCGTGGGTCGAGGTATGACCGGCAAAGCCCATGTTCTTGCGGCCCTGCCTGAGGATTTCATGGCAAACCGCCGCGGGGATCCTGTTCGCGCCGAAGCCGCCGATGCAGAGGTAATCGCCGTCATGGACGAACTTCTCGACGGCCTCCTTCACGGACATGACCTTGGGTTTCAGTGCGCGGCTCTTCTTCCTGAAAAACGCCCTCGCCTTGTCGGCATCCGGATCTGTAAAGATCGCGCCAATTCCCTGTGCTAAGACTTCCACTGAAATCTACCTCCTCTCTTTGTATTGAAACCCCTTGCGCCCTGTCGAAACGACTCGGCTGCACTGCGCTGAATCGGGATACAGGGTGGAGGGGTCTGTCAACACGTCTGCAACGCGTTTTGAAAACCGGGCCGGTCTATATCACAGGCATTCCCGAAAATCAAGGCATTTCCATGCACTTTGGCCCGATCGGGTAAGTCTCCGACGGCTTTCGGCTATTTGCCTTTTTTCTCCTTCTCCTCGAGGGCCCTGCGAAGCTTCTCCCCGAGCCCCGAACGCCCCGGTTCGGCCCCTTCGGCGCTCGAGCGGACGAGGTGTCTTTCCCTGGCCCCCCGGCCGCCGTAGTAGTCGCCCAGCAGCCCGCGGCTGTGGGCATCGTCGTGGCAGTACACGCAGAGGTTCTCCCAGTTGCTGCCGTCGGGGGGGTTGTTGTGGTGGTTGCCGTCCCTGTGGTGCACCGTGAGCAGGTGCCGGTTCGAGGCGTCGAACTCGCGGGCGCATCGCGCGCAGATGAGGCCGTGGATGGCGAGCGAGCGCTCCCGGTAGTCCTCGCCGGGCGGCCTCTGCATCCCTTCCTTCATCTCCCGCACGACCTGCTCGACGGGCTTCCCCCCCGCCGGCCGGGGTCCCGCCACGGTCGTGCGGACGCGGTTCCCTTTCTTGCCGAATGACATCCTGGCCACTTGTTTCTCCTTCGTCGAAACAGAGGTTGAGAAAGTAAGAAGGTAAGAGGGTGAGAAAGACTCTTACCCTCCGTCTTTCAGCAGCGCCGCCGCGAACTCCAGTGCGGCCTCTCGATCCCGTAGGCGTCCTTCCAGCCTCGCCTCCTCCACCTGCCCGAGGATCTCGCCGACGAGAGGCCCCGGCTCGAGGCCGAAGCGCTCCACGAGGTCCCTCCCCGAGATGAGCGGCGGGGCCTTCAGGCGAGGCCGAAGCTCCTCTTCGAAGAGCCGCAGCATCGCCGCGACGGCCTCCCGGATGCGCCGGAGCCGCCCGGGCGTCATCTTCGGGCCAACGGTGGCGCGGGTGTCGGCCGCGAAGAGCAGCAGCAGCGCCCGGTAATCTTCACCGTATTTTCGGAAAAAGTGCAAGACCGGCTTTCTCGTCAGCGCCGGCTGGGCCGTGAGATGGACGAGGTGCATGTGGCTCGCAACGAGCAGGTTCAGGTAGTCCCTCTCGGCCTTCGCAAGCCGGAGCCTCTCCGCCACGGCCACGGCGGCGGCCCCGCCCGCCGCGGCATGGCCGTAGAAGTGCGTCTCGCCCCCCGCGCCGCGGCTCGCCGTTTCCGGCTTCCCGGCGTCGTGCAGGAGGGCCGCCAGCTTCAGGAGAGAGGCCCGGCTGCGGCCCGGGACGAACCCGCCGGCCAGGTAAGCCGGGAAATCGTCCGCGGCCCCGCCGAACTCGTCCCGGGGGTTTTCGAGAAGGGCTTCGAGTTCCCCGAGGCAGAGCATCGTATGGGACCACACGTCCAGGGCGTGGTAGCCGTTCTGCTCGACGCCCCTCATGGCACTAAGCCCCGGGAAGACCCCTTCCAGCAGACCGGCGCGGTCCATGGCCCCGATGAAGGGACGGCAGGGGTTGACGGCCAGGATCCGGAAGATCTCGTCGCGGACCCGCTCGCCCGCCGCGCCGGCGAGAAGCGCGCTGTCGCGCTCGATCCGTGCCCGCGTGTCCGCGTCGATCGTGAACCCGAGCTCGGCGGCAAGGCGGAAGGCCCGCAGAAGCCGCAGGGGGTCCCGGCGGAAAGCCCCGTCGGAGACGGCCCGGATCTCCCGGTCCCGGATGGCCTCCCGCCCCCCGAGGGGATCGACGAGCCGGGTGAAATCCCCCTCGAGAAACGCACCGAGCGGCAGGGCCATGGCCGTGACCGTGAAATCCCGCCCGGCGAGATCCTCCTCGATGGAGGCGCCGCGCCGCAGGGTGAAATCAAACACCAGGGTGTCTTCCCCCGACCGGACCACGACGCGCTCCGTCGAGCGGCCCGGCTCGCCTTCCCGGAAGGCGATTCGCGTCGCCCCCGCCCTCTCCGCGAAACGCGAGGCGATCCCCTCCCGCCCGGGGGCGAAAACGAGGTCCACGTCGGCGACGGGGATCCCCAGCAGGCGGTCCTTCACGGCCCCCCCGGCCACGTGGAGGTCCGGCGCAAGCTCGAGCAGGATCTCAAGAAAGGGCTGGTAGCGCGAGAGCATGACCGGGGGCGCCCGCAGGACCCGCCCGGCAGGCGGGGTCAGGGCGCGCAATCCTGTTTGATTCTTTCCTCGCCGAAAAGCCCCGCCCCGCGGGCGGGGCCCTTCACTGCCTGCGATTCGATTCCGGGCCGTTCGCCCCCTTATAGCGCAGAACGGGCACGATGAAAAGGCGAAGGATGAATTGACGCCGGCACCGGCTTATGTTACATGGACAGGCAAAAGGCGCGGGGCATAAGGCTAAGGGCACAAGGCCTTTGGCCTTTTCTGTTTCGGGGTTCTGCTTTCCGAACTCCTCGAGCCCTCCGCCCCACGCCAAAGGAGTTTCCATGATTCTCGGCATCGACGTCGGGGGCACCCACACGGACGCCGTCCTCCTCGAGAATTTCCAGGTCCGGAAGAAAGCCAAGGTCCCCACCGACCAGCTTCACCTCGTCTCGTCGCTTGTCGGCGTGATGGACGAGATCCTGCGCGGCGAGGACCTCTCCACGCTCGAACGGGTCGTCTTCAGCACGACCCTCTCCACCAACGCCATCGTCCAGGGAAAGACCGACCGCGTGGGCATGATCGTGGCAAGCGGCCCGGGGCTTGCCCCCGAGGCGCTGCGGGTCAGCGAGGACACGCGCTTCGTCTCCGGGTACGTGAGCAACCGGGGCATCG
>CAYSDD010000007.1:0-1491 GCA_964429555.1 uncultured Syntrophaceae bacterium | reverse complement strand
CGGGTCAGCGAGGACACGCGCTTCGTCTCCGGGTACGTGAGCAACCGGGGCATCGAGGCCGCCCCGCTCAAGAAGGGGGAGATCGCCGGGGCCGCGGCGGAGCTCAAGGCGGCGGGCATCTCGCATCTCGGCGTCGCGGGGAAGTTCAGCACCCGCAACCCCTCGCACGAAAACGCGATCGCCGATCTCGTCCGGGGCGACTTCCGGCACATCTCCCTCGGGCACCGCATGTCGGGCAACCTGAATTTCCGCCGGCGCATCGCCACGACCTACCTCAACGCCTCGGTCTTCGATCTCTACAGCCGCTTCGTGGAGGAGATCCTCGCGTTCGCGGCCCGCACGGGCATCACGGCCCCCATCTACATCCTCAAGGCCGACGGCGGGACCTTCGAGATCCGCCGGTCGGCCGAACAGCCCGTCCAGACCATTCTCTCGGGACCGGCGGCAAGCGTCATGGGCATCCTGAGCCTTGCGGAGTGCTCCGGCGCCGACGCCGTCGCCGTCGACATGGGCGGCACGACGACGGACATCGCCCTGCTGGCCGACGGCGTGCCCCTGCTCGAGCCGCTGGGCGTGACCATCGAGGGGCACAAGACGCTCATCCGCGGCCTCAAGACCCGATCCATCGGCCTCGGCGGCGACAGCCGGGTCCGCGTGGACGACGGCCGGCTCATCATCGGGCCCCGGCGCGAGGGGCCCGCAGCGGCCTTCGGCGGACCCTTCCCGACCCCGACGGACGCCATGATCGTGCTGGGGCTCACGCCGATCGGGGACCGGGACAAGGCGCAGGAGGCCGTGGCGGAGATCGCCGGCAAGATGCGCCTCTCCGTGGAGGCGGCGGCCCGGGCCGTCTTCGAGAAGACCTGCCGCGACATCGCCGCGGCCGTCGGCGCCATGGTCGAGGAGGTCAACAACAAGCCCGTCTACACGATCCACGAGCTGCTGGAGGGCAAGAAACTCCGCCCCTCGCGGCTGTTCATCGTCGGCGGGCCCGCGGGGGCCGTGGCGTCGCGGCTGGGCGAGATGCTGGGCTGCGGGGCCGTGATCCCCCCCAACGCCGAGGTGGCCAACGCCTGCGGGGCGGCCCTGGCCAGGACGACGGCGGAGATCACGATCCTGGCCGAGACGGAGCGGGGCAGCCTCACCATCGCCGAGGAGGGCCTCGAGATGAAGATCCCCGCCCACTTCACCCGCAGGGACGTTCTGCGGATCGGCATGGAGAAGCTCCGGGAGCGCGCCCGCAGGCTCGGCGCCCGGGAGGCGGAGATCGAGACGGAGATCATCGAGGACCAGGAGTTCAACATGGTGCGGGGCTACTACGCGACCGGGAAGAACATCCGCCTGAAGGCCCAGGTCAAACCGGGCCTCATCGCGCGGCTCGGGGAAGGGGGGGTGCGGTCATGAAGCGACTCAGGAAAACGGGTCTCGTCTTCTTCCCCGCCTTCGACTGGGCCATCTCGCCCACCCACCCCGAGCGGGAGGAGCGCCTGC
>CAYSDD010000006.1:0-23394 GCA_964429555.1 uncultured Syntrophaceae bacterium | reverse complement strand
TCAACGCCGTGGGCGTCGAGGTCAACACGGCAAGCCCCCAGCTGCTGACCTACGTCTCGGGCCTCGGGCCCCAGCTCGCGGCCAACATCGTCGCCTACCGCAACGAGCACGGCCCCTTCGCCACGCGCGAGAGCCTGCGCAAGGTCCCGCGCCTGGGCCCCAAGGCCTTCGAGCAGGCGGCGGGCTTCCTGCGCATCCGCGGCGGAAAGAACCCGCTCGACGCGAGCGCCGTCCACCCCGAGAGCTACCCCGTTGTCGAGGCGATGGCCCGCGACCTCGGCTGCTCCGTCGTCGATCTCATGAAGGACGAATCGAAGCGAAAAAGCATCGACATCGCGAAGTACGTGACGGAGAAGGTGGGCATCCCCACGCTGAAGGACATCCTGGCCGAGCTGGCCAAGCCGGGCCGCGACCCTCGCGAGCGCTTCGAGGCCGTCGCCTTCACCGAGGGTGTCGAGAAGCCCGAAGACCTGCGGCCCGGGATGAAGCTGCCCGGGGTGGTGACCAACGTGACGGCCTTCGGGGCCTTCGTCGACATCGGCGTCCACCAGGACGGCCTCGTGCACATCAGCCGGCTGGCCGACCGCTACGTCTCGGACCCCCACCAGGTCGTGAAGGTGGCCCAGCGCGTCGAGGTGACCGTTCTCGATGTGGACCTGGAGCGCAGGAGGATCTCGCTTTCCATGCAGAAGGGCGCAGCAGGGGAGAGGCAGGCCGCCCCCGCGCAGGAGAAAGCCCCGCGCCCGGGGCGCAGGCCGGAGAGATCGCGGCCAGACAGGCAAATGCAGGACAGGAAGAAGCCCGAGCCCGCCCCCTTCAACAACCCCTTCGCCCGGGCCTTCGCAAAAGACAAAAACGGAAAAGACAGGCGGTAGAACGACGCACGCAGCCTTGTAAAAAGCCCTTGAATTTTTGGCGGATTTGACTTATGAAGGCACCATTGGAAGAATCTCTCCGGATCGTCACGCTTTGAACCCTTTCCTCTGTTCAAGGTGAGCCATGGATCGATCGTGAAAATCCCGCCTCCCGTGGATGAGCGGGTTTTTTTGTCCTCGTTGTTCTCAGCCTGTGAAGGGGGTGCTTCGATGAAGTCAGCGGGCCGGCTCAATGCGGCGGTCCTGGTCACCGCCATCCTGATCCTCTTCTTCGGCCCCGGCCGGGTCGATCCCGTCTTCTGCGACGTGACAAAGGAGCTCAAGAAGCTGAGCGAGGAGCGGGAGAAGTCCGTGGGCTACGCGAAGATCGCCAAGGTGAGCTTCAAGAAGCAGCCCAAGAAGCTCACCCAGGCCATGCTCTACTACACCGACGCCAAGTCCATCGGCAACCCCATCATCCAGCACCTCCAGACCTCGCTCACGAGCCGCAACATGAAGGAGTCCCAGCTCCGGGAGATGATCTCCGAGGACGTCAAGCGGCTCGTGACGGTCAATGAGAAGTTCCGGGCCTTCATCGAGTCGGGCGAGACGTCCCACAGGGCGCTGCCGGGCCTTGCGGCCGTGGCAGGGATGGCGGGCCCCATCACCGATGCCTGCGTGAACCTCTGGAGGGAGTACAAGGACGCCGACAAGAAGAAGGTCGACGCCATGCTGGAAGTCCTCGAGGGCTACAAGTGGGAGGAGTGGGACAAGCTCTGATTCCCGTCTTGCGGCGCCGTCTCGTCGTTGCCTGACTCCCGGCAGGCCCGTCCGACCCGAGACCATCGAGCCATGCATTTCCTCCGATTCGCCCGTATCGCGACGCTCCTGCTCGCTGCCGCTCTGACGACGGCGTTTCCCTTCGCGCTCTGTGCCCAGCCCGATGAGCAGACCCCTGTTGTCTCAGGCGCGGCCTTGGCCGCGGAGCCGATCCTGACGATCGAGTCCGGCCTCCATTCCAATTCCATCCGGGACCTGTCGGCGGACGAAGAGGGCCGCTGGCTGGTGACGGGCTCCATCGACAAGACGGTGCGGATCTGGGATGCGGCGTCGGGCCGGCTGCTGGGAATCCTGCGGCCGCCGGTCGGAAAGTTCGGCGAGGGGGCGATCCTCGCCGTCGCCGTCTCACCCGACGGCGGCACCGTCGCCTGCGGCGGCAGGACGCGGGACTCGGCGAAATCCTACAGCATTTATCTCTTCGACCGCGAGAGCCGCCGCATGCTCAAGCGTATCGGGGGGCTCCCCGAGTCCATCACCCGGCTTCGATTCTCGCGGGACGGACGCGTGCTGGCTGCCGGTCTCCGGGCGGGCAAGGGGCTGCGGGTCTTCTCCGTCACCCGCTCGGGCGACCGGATCGACGTGGCGAAGGCGGGCGAGGATCGCGATTACGCGGACACGATCTGGGGGATGGACTTCGACCCGACAGGCAGGCTGGTTGTCGCCTCCATCGACGGCGCGATCAGACTCTACGATCCGGGGTTCAATCGGGTTGCGAAGCAGGCCGTCGCGAAGGCGGACGGCCCCTCGTCGGTCGCCTTCTCGCCGGACGGCACGCGGATCGCCCTGGGGTATTTCGAGGCGGGCCGGGTCGGCATCCATTCGGGGACCGATCTCATCCCGTTCGAACCGCCCCTTGCGGGAAAGACGCCCTTTCGCACTCCCCGGCTGCTGGCCGTGGCGTGGTCCCCGGACGGCAGGTTTCTTTACGCGGCGGGGCATTTCGGGCAGAAGGGCAAGAATGTCATCGTGCGCTGGCCTGCCGGCAATCTGCACTCCCCGTCCTACCTGCCTGCGACCAGGACGGTCATCCGCAACGTCCTGCCCCTGCGCGACGGCCGCGTGGCCTTCAGCGGCGTCAACGGCGATGTGGCCCTCATCGACGCGACGGGATCGGAGATCTTTGCGAAGCGGCCCGACCTCGACTACCTCGGCTCGAAAGCCTTTTCCGTCTCGCCGGATGCGACGACGGTGAAGTTCGACTTCCTGCAGGAAGGCGGCGCGCCGGCGGCGTTTTCTGTCGAATCGCGTCGGCTCGAACTCAACCCGGGGCCCGGCCCGACCCTCATCGGCCCGATCCTGAAGTCAACGGCGATCGTGCTGACGGACTGGCTGCTGAAACACGACCCGAAACTCAACGGCAAACCCCTGCCCATGCGGACCCGCGACCAGGGCACGAGTTACGCCATCGCCCCCGACCACCGCAGTTTCGTGTACGGGACCTGGTTCAACCTCTACCGCTTTGACGCGCAGGGCAGGGAGCTATGGCACCGGACCGTCCAGGGGGCCGCGAGGGCCGTCAATATCTCGGGAGACGGCCGCATCGCCGTCGTGGGGATGAGCGACGGCACCATCCGCTGGTACCGGATGACGGACGGCCGGGAGCTTGCGGCCTTCTATCCCCACAGCGACCGCAGGCGGTGGGTCCTCTGGACGCCATCGGGTTACTACGACGCCAGCGAGGGCGGCGACGAGCTCATCGGCTGGCACGTCAACAACGGCCCCGACAGGGAGGCGAGCTTCTACCCCGTCTCGCGGTTCTTCGAGCGGTTCTACCGCCCCGAGGTCGTCACCCGGGTGATCCGCGACATCGAAACCGACACGGCCGTCGTGGCCTCCCTGGGCGAGAGGGCGGTCCCGGACATCGAGACGGTGGGGATCAAGCCGCCGCCAGAGGCGGCCATCGTGTCGCCCCTGCCGGGCCGGCAGTTCGACAGCGAAGCGCTGGAGGTCAAGGTCGTCGCCGAGGACATGGGCGGCGGCATCGCGGAAGTCCGGCTCTACCAGAACGGCAAGATCCTTCCCCGTGAAAGCATCGCGAGGGTCACGAAGGAGGGGAGCTCCCAGGAGCACCTCTTCCGGGTGAAGCTCATCGAGGGGGAAAACCGTCTGAGGGTCGTCGCGCTGAGCCGCGACCGCGTCGAGAGCAGCCCCATGGAAATCTCCGTCACGCTCCGGGGGGCGGAGAAACAGAGCGACCTGCACCTCGTCGTCGTCGGGATCAACCGCTACCGCAACGCGGCGCTGAACCTGACCTACGCGGAGACCGACGCGAAGGGGGTGCTCGACTTCTTCCAGTCCGCCGGCGTCAAGAAGCTATTCCGGAGCGTCCACGTATACTCCGCCCTGAGCGAGCAGGCGACGGGACAGCGGATCAGGGGCCTCCTGGCCGAGGTGGGCAGGAAGGCCCAGCCGCAGGACACGCTGCTCGTCTACCTGGCCGGGCACGGCGACACGATGGGCGAGGAGTGGTACTTCATCCCCCATGACGTGGTTGCGCCGGAGAACGAGCCGGAACTCCGGAAGGGCGGCATCTCCAACGCCTTCATCAGCGAGTCGATCAAGCAGTGCAGGGCCCAGAAGGTCTTCGTGATGATCGACGCCTGCAAGTCGGGAAAGCTCGTGCTCGCCCTGCGCAGCACCGAGGCGCGCAAGGCCCTCGTGCAGCTCGCCCGCTCGACCGGGACCTACATCGTCTCGGCCTCGACGGACCGGCAGTACGCCGCCGAGATCAAGGCGCTGGGCCACGGGGTGTTCACCTATGCGCTCCTGGAGGGCCTGCAGGGCAAGGCGGGCGGGAAGAAGGTGACCGTCGAGGGGCTCATCCACTACGTCAAGGAGAAGCTCCCGGAGCTCACGGAGAAGCACCGGGGCCAGGCCCAGTACCCCGTGAGCTGGGGATCGGGCATGGACTTCCCCCTGGTGCTGCACTGAGCGGCCGCCGCCTTAGCCTTTGACACACCCGCCGCGATCGCCTATGATTCGGCATGCCTCCCGACGCAGGCCCGGCAGGGCCGGCCGGGGGGAGCATTCTTCCGTTTCGGATCGGGCGATGGTCAAGGTCTACAAGGCGCTGGCGTCAATCGGCCGGGTTTCCGGCTTTCTGATGCGCGTCCTGAACAGCTTCCGTCTCAACCAGGGCATGCTGCTCTCCGGGGCCGTCGCCTACTACACCCTGCTGTCCATCATCCCCATGCTGATCCTGATCCTCATCGTGCTGTCGCACTACGTGGAGCAGGATCGCCTGCTCGAGACGGTGACGACGTACCTGGAGATGTTCATGCCCGGCTACGCGGCCGCACTGGCGCAGCAGGTGAAGGTGTTCCTGCAGTACCGCCGGGTGATCGGGCTCGTGGGCTTCGTGATCCTGCTGTTTTTCAGCTCCGTCGCCTTCACGGTGCTCGAAAACGCCATCTCGGTGATCTTCCACCGGGTGCGGCGACAGCGCCGTCACTTCCTGGTCTCGAGCATCCTCCCCTACGCCTTCATCCTGCTGATCGGCGTGAGCATCCTCTTCCTGTCCGTCATCAACGTCATGCTCGAGCCCCTGGAGAGCTCGAAGCTGGTCGTGTTCGGGCGTGCCCTGAGCCTGGGCCCGCTGTTCGGCCTCGCGGTCTACCTGCTGGGGCTCGTCGCGGAGGTGTTCCTGATCACGGCCCTGTACCTCGTGCTGCCCGTCGGGTCGATCACGTTCCGGCACGCCCTCATCGGGGGGCTGGCCGCCGTGGTCCTGTGGGAAATCACCCGCAGGGCGATCATCTGGTATTACAGGACCTACACCTTCGTGAACCTGATCTACGGCTCCTTCGCCTCGCTCGTGGTGTTCCTGCTCAGCGTCGAGGCGGTGGCGATCATCGTCCTGCTGGGGGCCCAGGTCATCGCGGAGCTCGAGCACGTCAACGACAAGATCCGTTAGGGGTTCCCTCACCCCCGGAAAGGGTTTCGTCATGGTTTGGTTCCGGATCACGATTGCGGCACTGCTTGCCGTCGGTCTCGCGACGGGTGCCGGGGCCGCCGATAAAGCCGGCCCCGCAGCGGCGGCGAAGGGATCCCCCCCTGCCGAGGCCGAGACCACCTACGACGACCCCCTGGGGCGCAGCACGCCGCAGGGCACCGTCGTCGGCTTTTTGAAGGCGATGAAGCGCGAGGACTACGAGCGGGCCGTCGAATACCTCGACACCCGGCAGACGGGGAAGCGCGCCGAACAGCTCGCCCGCGAGCTGAGCACCATCCTCAACGGGGCGATGACGACCGTCACGACCGCGCTCAGCGTCAATCCCCAAGGGAACCTCCAGGACAGCCCCCTGGCCAACCGCGAGATCGTGGGCACCGTCAAGACAAGGAGCGGGGAGTACAAGATCCAGCTCGAACGCGTCCAGAGGGAAAACAACCCCCCGGTCTGGCTCTTTGCCTCGGAGACGCTGAAACTCGTGCCGAAGATCTACGAGGAGGTGGACATCCCCTGGCTCGAGCGGCACCTGCCCGCGGCGCTCACGGAAACCCGAATCGCCGATCAGCCGCTGTACGTGTGGCTTCTTCCCCTTGTGGTTCTTCCCCTGGCGATTTTTCTCGGCTGGCTCTTCACGAGGGCGATTCTCGCCCTGGTCCGCGAGACGGTGCGTAAGCGCCTCGGCGAGACGGCGATGGGAAAGTTCGCAGGGATCGGGAAGCCCCTGATGCTCCTCTTCTCGTCGGGCGCGGTGTACGTCATCTCGTACAGCTCGACCTCGCTCCTCACCCGGCTGTTCTGGACGTTCCTGGCCTCGACGGCGGCCGTCTTCGGCCTGACGTGGCTTCTGCTCTACGTGATCGACGCGGCCGCGGAGGTCGTCGAGCGGCGCAGGCCGGAGGCCGCCAACGCGGTCATCCGCCTCTCGGCGACGCTGCTGAAGGCCCTGGCCGTCATCGTGGGGCTCGTGGTCGTCTTCTATTACTTCGCGGGCATCAACCTCACGGCCGTGGTGGCCGGCCTCGGCATCGGAGGCATCGCCGTGGCCTTCGCCGCCCAGAAGACGATCGAGAACTTCTTCGGCGGGCTCTTCCTCGTCTGGGACAAGCCCATCCGCCTGGGCGATTACTGCAAGGCCGGCGAGCATGCGGGTACCGTCGAGCACATCGGGCTGCGCTCGACGCTCATCCGGACGCTCAACCGCACCGTCGTCTCCATCCCCAACGGACAGCTCTCGTCGGTGAGCGTCGAGAACTTCACCCTGCGCGACCGGTTTCTCTTGAAACACACCTTGAACCTCCGCTACGAGACCACGGCGGAACAGCTGCGATTCCTCCTGGCCGCCGTCCGCGAGCTGCTGTACCGGCACCCGAAGGTGGACTCCTCGACGGCCCGCATCCGGTTCGTCGCGTTCGGGGCCTCCTCGCTCGACGTCGAGATCTTCGCCTACATCCTCGAGACGGAGATGGCTGCGTTCCTCGCCGTCCAGGAAGACCTGCTGCTGCGGATCATGGACCTCGTCGAGTCGAGCGGCAGCGGCTTTGCCTTCCCCTCGCAGACCCTCTACATGGCGAAGGACGGGGGGCTCGACGCGGAGAAGGGCCGCGCGGCCGCCGAGGCCGTGCAGCACTGGAGGCAGCAGGGGGAGCTTCCGTTCCCGGACCACCGGCCCGTGCGGGTCTCGCAGCTCGAGGGCACGCTGGACTACCCGCCCGAGGGGTCGGTGCTGCTCGAGAAGAAAGAAAATTCAGGGGATAACAGGTAGCCGGTCTTTTCTGACACCTGCGACCTGCCGACTCGGTCATCCGCCCTGCAACGCACAGACCAGAAGGGACAGAAGGGTATGAGCCCGCGACCTGCGGAAAGGCACGTCGAGATCCTCCGGCGCATCGCCCGCCGCGCGATGATCGAGCGGGGCTTCCTGCCCGATTTCTCCCCGCAGGTCCGGGACGAGCTGGCCGCCCTGGAGCCGGATGCCGCAGCCGGGGGCCTGTGCGACCTGCGCGGGCTTCCCTGGTGCTCCATCGACAACGACGAGTCGCGCGACCTCGACCAGCTCACCTGCGCCCGCGGCGACGGCGAAGGCGCCGGGACGGTCCTGGTGGCCATTGCCGACGTCGACGCCGCCGTGCGGCAGGGAAGGGCCATCGACGATCACGCCTGCCGCAACACGACCACCGTCTACACCCCCGTGCGCATCTTCCCCATGATCCCCGAGGAGCTCTCGACGGGCCTCACCTCGCTCAACGACGGGGAGGACCGCACGGCCGTCGTCGTGGAGATGACCGTGGATGCCGGCGGCGCCGTCGACGGCTCCTCCGTGTATCGCGCGCGGGTGCGCAGCCGTGCGAGGCTTGCCTACAGCGAGGTTGCGGCCTGGCTCGATGGCCGCGGCCCGATGCCCGGCGCCGTGCAGCGCGTCGAGGGTCTTGCCGAAAACCTCCGGCTCCAGGATGCCGTCGCCGGAAAACTCAGGACCCGCCGACAGGCCTGCGGCGCCCTGACCCTCGAGACGGTGGAGGCCAGCCCCGTCCTCGAGGCAGGCGAGGTCAAGGCCTGGCGCGTGGAGAGGAAAAACCGCGCCAAGGAGCTCATCGCCGACTTCATGATCGCCGCAAACGAGGCCGTCGCGCGGTTCCTCGAGTCCCGGCGCTTTCCCTCGATCCGCCGCGTGGTGCACGCGCCGCGGCGCTGGGAGCGCATCGTCGACGTGGCGGCCGGGAGGGGCTGGACGCTGCCCGGCGCACCCGACGCGAAGGCCCTGGAGGGGTTCCTGACGGCACAGCGGGCCCGCGAGCCGGAGCGCTTCCACGACCTTTCCCAGACCGTCATTAAGCTCATTGGCCCGGGTGAGTACATGGCCGACTTCCCCGGCCGGGAGGCGCCGGGGCACTTCGGCCTCGCCGTGAAGGACTACGCCCACTCCACGGCCCCCAACCGCCGCTACCCCGACCTGGTGACGCAGCGTCTCGTGAAGGCCGCCATCGAGGGCCGCCCCGTGCCCTACGGCGAGGAGGAGCTTTCCGCGCTGGCCCGCCACTGCACCCGCAAGGAGGACGACGCCAACAAGGTCGAACGCCTCGTCCGCAAGTCGGCCTTTGCGCTCCTGCTCGAATCGCGCATCGGCGAGACGTTCGACGCCGTCGTCACCGGCGCGGCCCCCAAGGGGACCTGGGTGCGGATCGACGGCCAGCCCGTGGAGGGGAGGCTCGTCGAGGGCTTCTCAGGGCTCGACGTGGGCGACCGCCTGCGCGTCCGCCTCGTGGGCACCGACGTCGAGCAGGGCTACATCGACTTCACGCGGGACGGAGAACGCTGAGCGAGCGCCCACCTTGCTAACACCCGCGGTCCATAACTCTCAAACTTTAAAGCTCATCACTTATCCCCACCCCGCAGCTGAGCATTGAAGGAACGGACCGGATATGTTACTGCTGCATCGTGTCCCATCTCGACGCAGGAGGAACCCCCGCGGTGGCGCCGAACGGAAACGCCAACAGTGACATCGGCACCCTCAAGGGTGTCCTGGAGTCCCCGGACGAGTCGATCCGGTGGCTGCTCAGCATCCTGGATTCCATCAACAATGGGGTGATGATCATCGACGACGAGTTTGTCGTGCGGTATCTCAACAATGAGTACACGCGCATCACCGGCGTGCCACGTGACAGGATCCTGGGGCGCCGGCTGCGGGACGTCCGCCCCGGCGCGAAGCTACCCGACGTAGTGCGCTCGGGTAAGCCCCTGTCGGGAGTGTTCCGGCGCGAGGGGGACATCGATTACGTCGTGGACCTGGCGCCGATCGTGCTGGACGGCAAGATCAGGGGCGGCATCGGTGTCTTCAAGGATATTACGGAAGTCGAGCGTCTTTCGAAGGAGCTGCAGCGGATCCTCCGCCAGACTGACCGGCTTAAGGCCATCGTAAACCACGCCTACCCCGCGAGGTACACCTTCGACGACATCGTCGGAGCTAGCGACGGCATCCTGCGGGTCGTCGAGCTTGCGAGGCGGTTCGCACGCGGCGGCAACGACATTCTGATCTCGGGGGAGAGCGGGACGGGTAAGGAGATCCTCGCCCAGGCAATCCACAACGCCGGCGATCGCGCGACGGGGCCTTTCGTCACGGTCAACTGCGCCGCCCTGTCACCCTCGCTGCTGGAGAGCGAACTGTTCGGCTATGTCGAGGGTGCCTTCACGGGTGCCAGGAAGGGGGGCAAGGTTGGCCTCTTCGAGATCGCCGACGGCGGGACGTTATTCCTCGACGAGATCGCCGAACTGACCCCCGAGATGCAGGGGCGCTTTCTCCGAGTCCTGCAGGAGCGGACGATCCGCCGCGTGGGCGACACTCAGGAGACCCCGCTCGACATCCGGGTCATCACGGCGACCAACCGGGACCTGAGCCGCATGGTCGAGGAGAACGAGTTCCGGCAGGATCTCTACTACCGCCTATGGGTTCTCAACATCCACATCCCGCCGCTGCGGGAGCGCGGGGTCGACATCCGCGTGCTGGCAGATCATTTCCTGGTCCAGTGCGGCCGAAAGATGATGCGCCGGCTCTCTTTTGCCCCTGGGGTCTACGAGATCTTCTCGACGTACCGCTGGCCCGGCAATGTTCGGGAGCTGATCCACACCATCGAGTTCGCAGCCCAGATGGCCGACGATTCCATCATCGCCGACCATCACCTCCCGCTGGCTCTGAGCTTGCTGTCAATGACAAGGGGGCGACGGGCCGGGACGCTGGCGGAACTGGTCCGGGACTTCGAAAGAACCGTGATCCTTGAGCGGTTGAAGGATTGCGGAAAGTCGACGGAGGCCAAGAAGGTCATCGCCCGCGACCTCGGGATCTCGAAGGCAACCCTGTACAACAAGATGAAGCAGCTCGAGATCGGCAAGAAAAAATCTAATAGTCCAGAATTAAATGGAAATAAGTCTAAATAACTAGAAATATAAGATAATTAAGTATTTAAAAAGATAATAGGCCAAAGTTTCATTTTATTCGTCCAAAATATTGGACTTTGCGAAAGGACCGTACTCTCTCTTAACCCCCGCAGTGCTCCCGAAGGGCACTTATCGAACCTCCGCCCGCCCGCGTTCACCATTCATTAAGTGTCCGATATCAAAAACTATTTATCCATATGGGAAGCGGAGCCCGTCCCCGGGAGACGGTTCCCGTCCGGGGCCTCCCGACCGGGCATGCATCTTGCGCATGCATCAGGGCGAAGCCGTGACTTGCCTCACACGTTTTTTCCATTCTGCATCGAATCACCGCATCGTCTCGCTTGCGGGACGGCTTCGACGAAGGAGGGCTTCCATGGAATCCAGGTATTTCATCCAGCCGGCAAGCGTGCCGGCCTACAGCCCCAAGAACCACGTGGGAACGCTGAACCGCCGCCTCATCGGCCCCGACAACGGCGCGAGAAATCTCGAGGTCGTCCTCGGCGTCCTCGAGAAAGGCCCCGGAGCCCTTCCGCACGTCCACCCCGGGCTTGAGCAGGTCTGCTATATCCTAGAGGGGCGGGCGCATGTGGAAGTGGCCGGTTTCAAACGCGAGATCGGGCCCGGCGAGTGCTGCTTCTTTCCCGCCGGCGAGCCCCACATCTTCGCCGTCGTGAGCGACGAGCCGGTGAAGGTCCTCGTGATCTACTCGCCGCCTTACTGCGAAAACCCCCAGCAGGCCGTCCGCGCCTGATCGGCGCGAGGGGCGATGGAGGACTACGGGATGGCGGAGACAACCAGGCGAAAGGCGCTCGAGGGGATCCGCGTCGTCGACCTCACGACGATCGTGATGGGGCCCTACGCCACGCAGATCCTGGGCGACTTTGGCGCCGACGTGATCAAGGTCGAGGCGCCCCCCGGGGGCGACCCCATGCGCTTTGCGGGCCCGTCGCGCACGAAGGGTATGGGGCCGCTGTTTCTGCAGCTCAATCGCAACAAGCGCAGCATCCTGCTGGACCTCAAAAAGCCCGAAGGGCTCGAGGCGATGCTGCGCCTGTGCTGCAAGGCCGATGTGGTAGCCTATAACATTAGGCCCCAGGCCATGGAGAGGCTGGGCCTGGGCTACGAGCAGATCCGCAAACTCAACCCCAGGGTGATCTATGCCGGCATGTTCGGCTTCGGTCGCAGGGGGCCCTACGCGGCGCAGCCCGCCTACGACGACCTTATCCAGGGCCTAAGCGGTTACTCCGCGACGTTCGCACAAATGTCGGGCGACGTGCCGCGTTATTTCCCTGTAAATTTCTGCGACCGCACAACGGGGATCTATGCCGTGGGCGCCATCACGGCCGCTCTCTTTCACCGCGAGCGCACAGGGGAGGGCCAGGCCATCGACGTCCCCATGTTCGAGACCATGGCCCAGTTCATCCTAGGCGATAACCTCTACGGTGAGACATTCATCCCTGCCCAGGGACCCACGGGGTATGCGCGGATCCTTGCACCCGAGCGAAGGCCCTATGCGACGAAGGACGGCTATGTCTGTGCGGTCATCTACACCGACAGGCACTGGGAGACGTTTTTCGCCCTCGCCGGCAGGGCCGACGATTTTCGGTCCACCCCGCGGTATCGGACCCTGGCGGGCCGCACGGGGTGTATCAACGAACTCTACGGGCTTGCGGCGGAGATCTTTCGGACGCGTGCCACGGCGGACTGGATCGGGCTGCTGACGGCCGCCGACATCCCCGTCGCCCCCATGCACACCCTAGATTCACTGCTACAGGATCCGCACCTGCTCGCAACGGACTTCTACCGGGTCCTGGATCACCCCAGCGAGGGGAAGATCCGGCTGATGCGGTCTCCCACGGAGTGGTCCGCAACACCGGCGGAAATCCGGCGCCTGCCGCCGCGCCCCGGAGAGCACAGCGCGGAAATCCTGGGTGAGCTGGGATACAGCGGTGAGGAGATATCGGGCCTGTTCGACCGACGGGTCGCCCAGGCCGGTTGAGGCGGGCCCCCGCAGCGGGCGACCGAGCACAACGGATGAGAAAGGGAGGCACGGCATGAAGAGCTGCACGATTGTACGCATCGCATTCCTGGCGGTCATCGCCGCCGCGTTGGTCGCGGGTCCCACACCCGACGCCCCGGCGCAGGGCGTCATCGCCATCAAGGTGGCCGACGGCCTGCCGGCTGGGCACGTCCAGGTGGTCGAGGGCCTCGCCCCCTTCATGAAAGAGGTCGAGGCGAGGACGAAGGGACGGGTGAAGTTCACCCATTACACCTCAGGGCAACTGGGCAAGCAGAACGATATGCTGGACATCCTCAAGAGCGGGGTGGCCGACATGGCCTACATCGGCCCGAGCTACTTCGCGGGGAAGATGCCCCTGAGCGGCGTCTTCGAACTGCCGCAGGCCTACCCAAGCGCCGCGGCGGCCTGTGAGGCCTACTGGCAGATGTCGGTCTACGGCATCCTCGCCAAGGAGGAGTGGGGCAAGCACAACGTCTTTCCCGTCCTCTCGCTGTCCTACGCCCCCTACGAGATCTTCAACAGCAAAAAACCGGCCCGCGTGCCCGCCGACTTCAAGGGCATGAAGCTCCGCACGGCCGGGGGCACCCAGGACCTGACGGTTCGCTCCTTCGGCGCCGTCTCCATCTTCAAGACCCCCCAGGAGCTCTACGAGGCGGCCCAGCGCGGCGTGGTCGACGGGGCGCTGTTCCCCGTCGAGGCGATCGCCTCCTACAAGCTTCAGGAGGTCTTCAAGTACGCCACCCGCGGCGCCGACGTGACGGGCTTCGTCATGGCCTACGCCGTCAACGGCAAGACCTGGCGCGCCCTGCCCGAGGACATCAAGAAGATCTTCCTGGACGTCGGCCTCGAGCAGACGCGCAAGTTCGGAAAGGCGGCCGACCGCAAGTCCACGGAGCTCTACGCGCAGTACCGGAAGGCCGGCATGCAGGTTGCCGTGCTGACACCGCAGGAGCAGGCCGCCTGGGTCCAGGCCACGGCCGCCGTGGAGAAGGAATGGGTGGACAGCCTCGAAAAGCGCAGGCTCCCCGGCAAGCGCGTCCTCGAGGAGTTCAAGAAGACCATGAGCACCCTGAAGGTGAAGAAGTAAAGCGGATTCTGGGAGGGCATCCCGGCGCACCCGGCGTGCAACCCCCTGCGTGCGGGTTGCAGCCGGGGGCCGATGGCATCCACCCGGAGCCCTGGCGCCGGTAAAAGGAGAAGGGGATCGTGGAAAGACCGCGCATTGCAGGTTTCAGCGGGGCCATGGGTCTGCTGGAGACGCTGCTGATCTGGAGCGCCGTCCTCGTGCTGCTCGTCCTGACGGGGCTGACGACGGCCGACGCCCTGGGGAGGTATCTCCTCAACTCGCCCATCCCGGGCACGGGGGAGATCATCGAGGACTACTTCATGATCGCCCTGATCTTCCTGCCCCTGAGCTATTCCTTCATGCAGGAGGGCCACGTGCACGTGACGATCCTCGAGCGCTACTTCCCCGAGGGCGTGAAGCGGGTTGTCGGCAAGGCGACGCTCCTGTTGAGCTTCGCGCTATTTGCCCTGATCGCGCTGGCAGGCTGGGACCGCTTTGTCGAGGCCTGGCGGATCGAGGAGATCTCCACAAGCTCCGTCGGCTACCCCATGTGGCCGTGCTATATCATGGTCCCCATCGGCTGCGGTCTGCTGTGCCTGCGCATCGCACAGGTCTTCTTCGGGGGTGCGAAAAAGGCGCCCTGCGCCGCAACGCACGAAGAGGACCGGGTGGCTTGAGCCACCCGCCGGCCCCGTTCCGCGAGGGCGGCCGATTCGAGGAAGGGAACAGGAGAATATGCCGGAACAGCTGATCATGGTACTGCCCCTGATCGGGATGATCGTCCTGATTGCCGTCGGGATGCCCGTCGCCTTCGCCATGGGTGTGAGCGGCGCCGTCGGTATCTACTTCATGGGCGGTTTCGACAGCTTGATGGGCATCTTGGGGACCTCGCCCTACCGCACGGCGGCCTCCTACACCCTCACGACGGTTCCCCTGTTCATCCTGATGGCCGAGTTCATCGTCAAATCGGAGATCGTCCACGAGATCTTCGAGGCGGGCTACAAGTGGCTGGGGCACCTGCCGGGCGGGGTGGCCATCGCCACGGTCCTGGCCGACGCGGGGTTCGGCGCCATGTGCGGCTCCTCCACCGCCGCGGCCGCCGCCATGTCCTCCGTGGCCATCCCCCAGATGAAGCGTCTGAAGTACAGGGACTCCCTCTCGGGGGGCGTCGTGGCCGTCGCGGGGACGCTCGCGATCATGATCCCCCCGAGCATCGTTTTCATCATCTATGGCTCCGTGACGGAGACCTCCATCGGCAAGCTGCTCATTGCCGGGATCCTGCCGGGTATCCTCACCGCCCTGGCCTACGCCTCCGCCATCTACGTCTGGGTCAAGATCGATCCTTCCGTCTCGCCGCCGCAGACGGCTTGGTCCTGGCCCGAGAGGGTGCATTCGCTGAGATACGTCTGGCCCATGATTGTCCTGTTCGCCGTCGTCGTCGGCACGATCTACGCGGGGGTGGCGACACCCACGGAGAGCGCCGCCTTCGGCGCGACGGCCGCCCTGCTCATCGGTCTGGCGCAGGGGAGGCTCGACCGGGAGAAGATCTTTGCGGCCTGCTTGGCCACGATCCGGAGCACCGTGATGATCTTCGTCCTTATCATCGGGGCGATGATCTTCGGCTACTACATGACCCTCACCCAGATGGCGCAGGACGTCGTCAAGGTCATCGCCGCCTCCAACCTGGACCGCTGGGTGATCATGGGGGGGCTCGTCGTCCTGTACATCGCGCTGGGCTGTATCCTGGACCAGATCGCCATCCTGCTGCTCACCCTGCCCATCACGTTCCCGCTGGTCATGTCGCTGGGCTTCGATCCCATCTGGTTCGGGGTGATCATCACGGCCCTGGCCGAGATCGGGCTCATCACGCCGCCCGTGGGGCTCAACTGCTTCATCGTCAGCCAGGTCTCCCGGCTCCCGCTGGAGCAGATCTTCAAGGGTGCAACCATCCTGCTCATCGGCGAGCTGATCGTCATGGCGCTGCTGATGGGATTCCCGGAGATCTCCCTGTGGCTGCCGTCCATGATGCAGTGAGGGCGCTTGCAGGGGCCCGTGCAAATATGCGATACACCGGTTTCCGAAAAAAGGAGGTAGAGACATGAAACGCATTCTCATCGTTTTGGCCGCGATCGTGTCGGCCGCCCTCGCGGGCGTGCCTGCCGCGATGGCGCAGGACAAGCCGTTCACGCTGATCTACGAATCGGTCTACCCGAAGGGCCACATGCGCTTTCTCGTGGTGGAGGAGATGCTGGACCGGATCGAGGCCGGCTCGAAGGGCCGCATCAAGTTCGACCGCCACTACGGCGAGCCCGTGAGCCAGAAGGAGGCGCTGAGCGCCCTGACCCGCGGCGCCATCGACGTGCTGGTGGCCTATCCCACCTACTACGACGGCAAGATCGCCATCGGCGACTGGATGCAGCTGCCCGCCAACTTCCGCAGCTGGCAGGACTGCTGGGACCTCACGGTCAACGGCCGCGTGGCCGAGATCATGGACCGGGTCTACATGAAGAGCGCCCGCGTGAAGTACCTCGCCGCCACGCCGGTGGCCCCCTACAACTTCCAGGTCGCCAAGAAGGCCAAGAAGATCCGCACCTTCGAGGACTTCAAGGGCATGAAGATCCGCAGCGCCGGCGGTTCGGCCTCGATCGCCATCAAGGCCCTCGGGGCCTCGCCCGTCATGACGATCGGCGGCGAGTACTACCAGGCCATGCAGAAGGGCGTCGTGGACGCCGGCCTCATGACCACTTACTCGCTCAAGCAGTACCGCCTCTGGGAAGTGGCCGACCAGGTCGTGGACCCGCCGCTGGTGGGCTACTCGGTGGCCTTCATGTGGATGAGCCTCAAGACTTGGGACAAGCTCCCCAAAGACCTGCAGGAACTCGTCGTCAAGACCGCCCGCTCGAAGGATCTCTGGGAGAAGTGGAACCGGATCTACGACAAGGAGCAGGACGGCCCCATCATCGCCGAGGCGAAGAAGATGGGCGTCGAGTTCTTCGTCCTTCCCGAGCGGGAGGCCGAGAAGATGTACAAGGCCACCGACAGCGTTTGGGACTGGTACGTCCAGGAGTGCGAGAAGCAGGGGACGGGGGCCGAGGCCCGCGAAGTCCGCAAACTGATCCAAGAGCGCTTCCACGCCAAGAGCAAGAAAAAGTAGCGGGCAAGTCCCGGGGGAAGGGAGCGCCCTTTCCCTCCGGAGGCGCCGCGCGGGCGGGCGCCGGGCAGAATCGGAAAGGAAAACGTCATGAGCGTGCATGCCGGTCAGGGTGAGCGAAACCGGACGGAGGGCCGCATCGAGTGGGTCTGCCGGCAGACGGGGTGGATCGCGGGCAGCCTCGCCGTGATCATGATGCTCGCCCTGATCCGCGAGGTGGTTGGCCGCTACTTCTTCAACCGGCCCACGGACTGGGCCATCGACCTGAACTCCTACCTGTTGGTGATCATGGTGTACCTAGGCGCCGCCTACACGACGTCCATCGACGGCCACGTGCGCGCCGACTTCCTCTACGGGAGGATCAAGGGGAGGGTGAAGGCCGCGCTGGACGTCTTCATCGACGCGGCCTCCATCTTCTACGTGTCGATCCTGCTCTGGGAGGGAGGGATACTCGCCTGGGAATCGTTTGTCTTCGACGAGGTCTCCTCCGGCGGGGTCCGCTGGCCGCTCTTTCCCTTCCAGGCCATGGTGCCGCTGGGGGCGGCGCTGGTGATCTTCCTGCTGCTCGTGCGGATCGCGCGCAATGTCCGTCTTCTGGCCTCGGGGGGCGCCCCCGTCCCCGCGGCGAAGGAGGGATGACCATGGAGTGGTGGGCCCTGCTGAGCCTCATCTTCGCCGCGCTGCTGGTCCTCATCATGATCGGCATCCCCGTCGCCTTCAGCCTCGGAATCCTGTCGCTTGCCCTCGTGCTGATCTTCCTGGGCCCCAACCAGCTGATCGTCTTCTCCACGACCGCCTTCGGGCAGATCGACAACTTCGCCCTCGTCGCCATCCCGCTGTTCATCTTCATGGCCGAGGTCATCCTGCACTCCGGGGTGAGCACCGACGCCTTCGACATGCTCTCGAAGTGGACCTCGCGCCTGCCGGGCGGGCTGGCGGTGGCCGCCCAGCTCACCTGCACCCTCTTCGCCTCGGTCTGCGGGGCGAGCACGGCCACGGCGGCCGCCGTGGGCAGCATCGCCGTGCCCGAGATGACGAACCGGGGCTACGACAAGCGGCTCACCTGCGGCTCCATCGCCGCCGGGGGCGCCCTGGGCGCGCTCATCCCGCCGAGCATCTACATGATCATCTACGGCACCCTCGTCGAGGAGTCCATCGGGCAGCTCTTCATGGGCGGGGTGCTCCCGGGCCTCATGCTCAGCGGCATGTTCATCGCCTTCATCGTCGTGCGCTGCGCCTTCCGGCCCGACCTGGCGCCCCTGGCGCAGGACGTAACCTGGGCCGATCGCTGGCGGTCGCTCTACAAGGTCTGGGCCATCCTATTCTTGGCGGCGGCGATGCTGGCGGCCATCTACTTCGGCATCGCCACCCCTTCGGAGATCGCCGGCGTGGGCTGCTTTCTCGCCCTGGCGATCGGGTTCGCCTACCGCCGGCTCACTTGGGCGGCCCTCAAGGGGGCCTTCCTGAGCACCTGTCGCATCACCTGCTTCATCGGGTGGATCCTGGTGGCCGCCACAGTGTTCGGCTACATCCTGTCGTTCCTGCAGCTGCCGCAGCAGCTCTCGGAGTGGCTCGTCGCGCAGTCGGCCTCTCCGTACCTCGTGATCCTCGGCATCAACGTCCTGCTCCTCTTCCTAGGTTGCATCATGGACCCGGCGGGGATCCTGCTGGTGACCATCCCGATCCTCGTGCCCGTCATCAAGGCCCTGGGGTTCGACCCCGTCTGGTTCGGCGTGATGTTCGTGGTGAACATGGAGCTGGCGCAGATCACCCCGCCGCTGGGGCTGAACCTCTTCATCATCAAGAGCATCGCCCCGCCGGACGTTACCCTGAAGGACATCCTCGTCGGCGCCTGGCCCTTCATGCTCCTGGATCTCATCGGCCTGGCCCTGGTGATCATCTTCCCGCAGATCATCCTGTGGCTCCCCTCGACGATGCTGAGGGGGTAGCGGCTGGACAAGGAGGACGAAACGGCTCTCTTCATTCTATGAAAAGCGGGGCTTGCCTTCCCAAAGACCCTGACCCCGTCTCAGACCCCCGGTGCCGGCGCCTCTCTCCTGTGACCGGAACGGGAAAAGGCAAGCCCCGCTCTCCCCATCCCTCATGACGTCGGGCCGCGGCGGCAAGATCGCCCTTGTCACGACCCGGAGCCGTCTGCTACCCTGTGGGCGCAGGCGGGCAAGAACGACGAGCGCGCCCGTCGCCGTGACCAGGGGGCGCGGCATGAGGGAAAGGGTCCGATGAAGTACAACCCGGCCGTCATCAGCTACTTCTTCCAGCGGGAGAGCACCAAGCACAACTTCCGCCAGCTCCTGAAGTTTCTCCTCGTCCTGACGCTCATGGTGACGGTCTACAGCGTCCTGTTCCACTTCATCATGGCCGCCGAGGGGAAGGACCACACCTGGCTCACCGGCGTCTACTGGACGCTGACGGTCATGTCGACCCTGGGGTTCGGCGACATCACCTTCCAGACGGACCTGGGGCGCGCCTTTTCCATCGTGGTGCTGCTCTCGGGGATGGTCTTCCTGCTCACCCTGCTGCCCTTCATGTTCATCAAGTTCTTCTACGCCCCCTGGATCGAGGCCGAATCGAGAAAGCGCGCGCCCCGCGAACTGCCGAAGGAGACCCGGGGGCACGTGATCCTCACGAGCTACGACCCCGTCACCATGGCCCTGATCGAGAAGCTCGACGATCACCGGATCGACTACGTGCTCATCGAGAGCGACTTCAAGCGGGCCCTGGAGCTCTACGACCTGGGCGTCAGGGTGGCCGTGGGCGACGTCGACGACCCCGACACCTACCGCAGGCTGGGCGCCGACCGCGCGGCGCTCATCGCCGCCACCAACCGCGACGAGATCAACACGAACATCGCCTTCACCGTCCGGGAGCTCAGCGAAACGGTCCCCATCCTCACCACGGCCGACTCGCCCTATTCCGAGGACATCCTGCAGATGGCGGGCAGCACGAAGGTGCTCATGCTCTACGACATCCTGGGCCGCTCCCTGGCCGCGTGGACCGTCGGCGGCGACTGCCGGGCGAACATCATCAGCCGCTACGGCGAGCTGATCATCGCCGAGTTCGCCGCCATGGGCACCCCCCTGGTCGGCAAGACGCTGGCCGAGAGCAAGCTGCGAGAGAGCTTCGGGGTGAACGTCGTGGGCCTCTGGGATCGGGGCCGCTTCCGCATCCCCCACGCCGACACGCGGATCGAGCGGACGAGCGTGCTGCTGCTGGCCGGCTCCGAGAAGAACCTGGAGGCCTACGACGAGATCTACTCCTTCTACCACATCTGCAAGCTCACCGCCGACCCGGTGCTGATCGTCGGCAGCGGGCGGGTGGGCGACACGATCGCCCAGCGCTTCAAGGAGCGGGAGAGCCCCTACCTCGTCATCGAGAAGAACCCCAAGCGCCTCCAGGACGAGAAGCACTATGTCGTCGGGGACGCCGCCGACATCCGGACCCTCCAGCGCGCCTGGATCGAAAAGGCCCCGGCGGCCCTGATCACCACCCACGACGACGCCACGAACATCTACCTCACGAAGTACCTCCGGAGCCTGCGGCCGGACATGCAGATCCTGAGCCGCGCCAACCTGGAGCGCAACGTCTCGACGCTGCACCGGGCCGGGGCCGACTTCGTCATGTCGCTGGCCACCCTGGGGGCCAACGCCATCTACCACTACCTGATCAACGAGGACACGTCGATGCTGGCCGAGGGGCTCAACATCTTCCGGCTCAAGGCCCCGGCGTCGCTCGTCGGCCGAAACCTCGCCGGCTCGCGGATCCGCGAGATGACGGACTGCTCCGTCGTCGCCATCCGGGACGACGGCGTCCTGTCGGTCAACCCCGACCCGCAGATGCCGATCGGCGCCGGGGCCGAGCTGATCCTGATCGGCACCGACGAGGGGGAGAAGAAGTTCCTCCAGGCCTTCGAGGCCTGACCCGCCGGGACTGCAGGACGACATGGAAACCCGAACGCGCAAGAAACTCCTCCTCATCGGCGGCGGCGTCGCGGTTGCCCTCGCGGCCGCGATCTTCATCCTCGTCAGCCAGGCGAACCGGATCCTCGAGCGGGAGCTGCAAAAGGCCCTGGGCGAGAATTTCACCGTCGAGAGCCTGGTCCTGGGCTGGAACCGGGTCGAGGCCAACGGGCCGCGCTTCATGCAGGAAGGCCGCGTCACCGCGCAGGCCAGGCGCATCGTCCTGAAACCGGAATTTCTCTCCCTGCTGAAGTCCGGACTCTCCATCTCCAGCGCCGTCATCGAGGAGCCGTTCCTGGCGGTGGAGATCGACGAGCGCGGGCAGTGGGTGTTGCCCGCCCTCCCCGGGAAGCGGCCTGCCGCCCCCGCCGCCTCCGCGCCGGGTCCCGTGACCGTCGGCCGCGTCGAGATCCGGCAGGGCACCCTGAACCTGGCGGATCGAAGGCGGCCGGAGCCGAACCGGGTCGAGCTCCGGAGGATCGACCTGGTCATCGAAGACCTCGCCTATCCGCTCCGTGATGCCCCCTCGGCGTTCGACGTCCGCGTCGAGATCGCCGACGGCCCGGTGACGGGCTCGGCAAGCGGCAGCGGGACCGTCCATTTCGGGACATTGGCCCTCAACGCCCGGTTCGAGGGGCGCGGCCTCGCCCTCCCGGGCACGGTCGGCGGCGAACCGGCGGCCCGCGTGGAGACCGTGCGCTTCACGGCGGCCTCGGAGGGTGCGCAGAGGCCCCTGACCCTGTCCGATCTGGTGCTCGTCAAGCCGACCCTGCGCGTGCAGACGGACCGGCAGGGCAAGGTCGTCTCCCCGCTGCCGGCGGCCGCACCGGAGCCGAAAAAGGGCGAGGCGAAGGAGGGCGGGGACACGAAAGCCTCATTGCCCGTCGTGGTGAAGAACCTCAAGGTCGAGGGCGGCGACCTGCTCTACCTGGACGGCAAGGTCTCGCGCCCGCCCCATCCCGTGCGGGTGACCGATATGGAGATTGCGGCCGACCGGCTGTCCTTCCCCGCCGACGGGCGCGACACGGCCTGGCGACTCTCCGCCCGGCTGCCCGGGCCCCGGGGCACCGGCGTACTGAACGCCTCGGGCACCACCGCGCTGAAGACCCTGGACACCGGGGCCACGGGGTCGCTGCGCGGGCTCGATCTGACGGCCGTCAAGCCCTACCTGCTCAAGGAGGGCGACGTCGACATCTCCCGGGGCTTTCTCGACCTGGACGTGGATCTGGCCATCCGGAACCGGATGCTCAAGGCGCCCGCGCGCTCCGTGCTGCGGGATCTGCAGTTCGCGGCGGGAAGGGGACTGGCCGACCGGTTCCTGGGCGTGCCGCGGGGTCTCGTCGTCACCGCCCTCGAGGCGGGCAACAACCGGATCGAGCTCGATTTCGTCGTGGAGGGCAGTCTCGACAACCCCCGGTTCAGCCTGCAGGAGAGCATGGTAAGCCGCCTGGCCGTCAGCCTCGCCAAACGGCTCGGCCTGGGTGTCGTCGAGACGGGCGAGTCGTTGATCGTCCCGGGCGGACGCGTCCTCAAAGGCGTCGGCGACGCGATGAAACAGCTCCTGAAGTGATCCCCTGCCCGGCGCCACGCCCCGTCTCGACCCCCTGGGGCCCCTCCCTTCCCGCCTCGCAAGACGCCGCCTGACCCGCCCATCACCCGTCCGCCGCCTTCTATTTCCCGTTGCTTGCGACGCGGCAAACCCTCTATTCGAAAGATTGCTGTATTGCCCGTGAACTACGGAGAAGCAGCCGGGTTGCGGTGAACGGATGTCTACAGAAAAAACCAGACAAGCACTCGATAATGTTAAATATATGTTGAATTGATGACCGGTATGCGTTATTGGTGACAGGGTAAAATTCAGGGTGATCCGCATATCACGGTCATGTTCAAGCTCATAGCCGACACCTCCTTCAGCTGGGAATACTTCAAGGACGAAAAGGGGTTTTCCTATGTGTCCCCCTCATGCGAGCGCCTGACCGGGTACGCCCCCGGGGAGTTTCTTTCCAACCCCCGCCTTCTCGAGGAAATCGTCCACCCTTCCGACCTGGAATCTTTCCGGGAGCATCTCCAAAAAGCGCCGGGCGATGGGGACGCCGCCCGTCTGAAACTGCGCCTGATCTGCCGGGACGGGTGCGAGCGCTGGGTCGAGCATGCGTGCAGGCCCCTGCGCGACGGGAACGGGCAGTACCTGGGGCTGCGCTGCAGCGTCAGGGACTTGACCGCTCATGCGGATCTCGAAGAGGCACGCATCAGAATCCAGGCCCGCTACGAGACCATGGTGGGGCTGCAGTCCGAGGCCATCTGCTTCTGGCACCCCGACACCACCCTGACCTTTGTCAATGACGCCTACTGCCGCCTCACCGGCAGGTCGCGCCGGGAACTGCTGGGCCGCTCGTGGCTCGAGCTCATCCCGCCTGCTGTCCGGGAGCAGGTCCGGTCCTTTTACGAGAACCTGGTTGCGGAACCCAAAGTGACCTTTTACGAGCACGAAGTCACGGGCCCCGACGGCCGGACCCTGTGGATGCAGTGGGTCGACGCCCCCGCGTTCGACGGGGCGGGAAACCTGCTGGAGTTTCTGTCCATCGGCCGGGATATCACGCGCGAGCGT
>CAYSDD010000005.1:20820-23625 GCA_964429555.1 uncultured Syntrophaceae bacterium | reverse complement strand
GCCTGGGGCGGGAATCGAACCCGCACAGTACGAGGTACCGAGGGATTTTAAGTCCCTTGCGTCTACCAGTTCCGCCACCCAGGCCGTGCGATAAGTTTCGGCATTTATAGTATTTCCGCTTCGCGCTGTCAAGAAGCGAGGCGGCGAAAGGCATGCGGCACATGCAGGAAGTCGACATCCTGATCGAAGGCGGCACCGTCCTGACCCTCGACGACGCAGACACGATCCTCCACGCGGGCTCGGTGGCGATCCGGGGCGACCGGATCGTTGCGGTCGGACCGCGCGCCGACATCGGGAGCAGCTTCCGGGGCCGAATGGTCATCGATGCGGCGGGCCACGTCGTGATGCCGGGCCTCGTCAACGCCCACACCCACGCGGCCATGACCTGCTTCCGGGGCATCGCCGACGACATGGAGCTCATGGAGTGGCTCAATAAGTACATCTTCCCCGCCGAGGCGAAGAACGTGGATGCCGAGCTTGCCTACTGGGGAAGCCTGCTGGCCTGCGCCGAGATGATCCGCTCGGGCACGACGTGCTTCTGCGACATGTACATCTTCGAGGACGAGACGGCGAAGGCGGCAAGCACGGCCGGGATGCGCTGCCTGCTGGGCGAGGTGCTCTTCGACTTCCCCTCCCCGAACTTCAAGACGCCCGACGAGGGCCTCGCCTACACGGAGCAGCTCATCAAGCAGTGGGCCGGCCATGACCTCGTGCGGATCACCGTGGAGCCCCACGCCCTGTACACCTGCTCGCCCGATCTGCTGCGGAAGTCCAAGGCGCTGGCCGACCGCCACGGGGTGCCCCTGTCGCTGCACCTGCTGGAGACCAAATCGGAGCGCGAGGGCCTGACGGAGAAGCTGGGCGCAAGCCCCGTGCGGTTCCTGCGGGATGCGGGCCTGCTCGACGAAAACCTGCTGGCCTTCCACTGCGTCTGGCTCGACGAGGCGGACATCGGGATGTTCGCCCGCGCCGGGGCGAAGGCCGTCCACAACCCCGAGAGCAACATGAAGCTCGCCTCGGGCGTGGCCCCCGTGCCGGACATGCTGGCCGCCGGGGTCACGGTGGCCCTCGGAACGGACGGCTGCGCCAGCAACAACAACCTCGACATGCTCCAGGAGATGGACACGGCGGCCAAGCTCCACAAGGTCTCGCGTCTCGACCCCACGGCGATGAGCGCGAAGACCGTCCTGCGGATGGCCACCGCGGACGGGGCCCGCGCCCTCGGCCTGGGTGCCGAGACGGGCAGGCTCGCCCCGGGCATGAAGGCCGACGTGATCGCCCTGGATTTCAACCGGCCCCACCTCACCCCCGTCTACAGCGAGTACTCGCACCTCGTCTACTGCGCGACAGGCCCCGACGTCGATACCGTCGTGATCAACGGCCGCCTCGTCATGGAAGGTCGGAAGATCCTCACCTTCGACGAGCAGGAGGCCATGGACCGCGTCAACGCCATCGCCCGGCGCATCCGGGCAAGCCTCGGGATGTGAGGGGACGCGCGATGCCGGCACCGCAACCGATCGACCTTCTCGTCTCCGGGGGCACGCTGCTCACCCTGGCGGGCCCCGCCGCCCCGATCGACGATGCGGCGGTGGGGATCTCGGGCGGCACGATCCGCTTTGCCTGCGCCCGCGGCGATGCGCCCCCTGTCATGCCCAAAGAGACCCTCGATGCCGCGGGCTGCCTCGTCATGCCGGGTCTCGTCAACACCCACACCCACCTGCCCATGACCTGCTTCAGGGGGCTGGCCGACGACCTGCCCCTGATGGAGTGGCTCCACGAGCACATGTTCCCCGCCGAGGCGAAGCACGTCAACCGCGAGATGATCCGCCGGGGCGCCCTGCTGGGGATGGCCGAGATGATCCTCTCGGGGACGACAACCTGCTGCGACAGCTACTTCTACGAGAGCAGCGTCGCCGAGGCCGCCGTCGAGGCGGGCGTGCGGATCGTGGCGGGCCAGGGGTTCATCGACTTCAAGCCCCCCGATGCGGAGGAGCTGCGCAGGAAGGCCGAGGCGGCTGAGCGCTTCATCGCGAAGTGGGCCCCCCGCGCCCCCATGGTCACCCCTGCCCTCTTCTGCCACTCGGCCTACACCTGCGACCCGGAGACGCTGCGGCTCGTGAAACGCATCGCGGGCGAAGCGGACGTGCCTTTCATGATGCACCTCTCGGAGACGAGGGAGGAGGTGGACATCATCCGGTCGCGCTACGGGGCAAGGCCCGTTCACCACCTGCGCTCGCTCGGGGTCCTCGGGGGCAGGTGCGCGATCGTGCACGGGGTCTGGCTGGAGGACGACGAGATGGACATCCTGGCGGACAGCGGCACGGGGCTGTGCCACTGCCCCGAGAGCAACATGAAGCTCGCCTCGGGCATCGCCCGCATCCCCGAGCTTCTCGCCCGCGGCGTGGCCGTGGGGCTGGGCACCGACGGTGCGGCCAGCAACAACGACCTGGACATGCTCCTGGAGCTCGACACGATGGCGAAGCTCCACAAGGTGGCGACGATGAACCCGACGGCCATGGACGCCGGGACGGCGCTGCGGATCGCCACGATCGGGGGCGCGCGGGTGCTGGGCCTGCAGGATCTCGTCGGGACGCTCGAGCCGGGCAAGCGGGCCGATCTCATCGTGATCGACCTGCGCCGGCCGCACCTCACCCCCCTGTACCACCCCTTCTCCCAGGTCGTCTATGCCTGCCGCGGCGGCGACGTGAGGGACTCGATCATCGACGGGAAGGTCGTCATGAGAAACCGCGAGCTGCTCACGCTGGACGTGCCGAGGATCATGGACGACGTGCGCGAGATCGCGGA
>CAYSDD010000005.1:0-20720 GCA_964429555.1 uncultured Syntrophaceae bacterium | reverse complement strand
AGCTGCTCACGCTGGACGTGCCGAGGATCATGGACGACGTGCGCGAGATCGCGGATCGGGTGAAGAAGGGCTGACGTTGCCGTCACGCCTCCGGATGCTGAGAACCTTCTCGCAGCTGAAGCACGTCTCGCCCTGCCCGTCCGTGAGATCCACGGTGAAGCGCCACTCCGTCCTGCCGTCCTTTGCCGCGGCGGCCCGGATCGCATCCAGCTCCCCGTCGCCGATCCGGAAGGTCGCGCGGAGGGTGGAGCGCCCGGGCTTTCGGAACCGGAGGGTCGCCGCCTTGTCCCAGACCTCGTAGCCGGGGCCGAGCAGCTTGATCAGCATGATCATGAAGACCGGGTCCACGGCGCCGTACATGCTGCCGCCGAAGATCGTCCCGACGTAGTTGCGGGTGCGCCAGGTGAGCGGCAGCCGGATGCGGACCTCCCGCCAGTCGGCCGCGATGTACTCCAGCCGCGCCCCGGTTGCGCGATAGACCGGGAACCAGTTGAACCCCCAGCGCTTCAGGCGGGTTTCCCAGGATTCGGCCATCTGTCATCCCACCCCGTTGAACCGTCCGTCAAGGCGGAGGGATTCTAGCACAGGGGGCCCGTAAAGGGTAGCCCGCCGCGACCGCGGGAATGCTTAGACATCTTCTTCCCGGTTGTGATAAAAAAATGAAGGAAAATGCGCTTTTCGTGCATGGGCGGTTTCGGATGGGATGCAAGGGAATCCGCATGACACCAACAGGCGATTTGAAAAAGCTGACGGAGGAACTCGAAAAAGGGATCTCCCTTGCGAAGTGCAGGCCGTGCGGCTGCATGAGAGGGGCCCTGGAGGAGATCCGCGGCCGATTGAAAGCCGTCGCGGGCCCGGAGGCCGCAGCACTGAAGCGGAAGGCAGAAGAATGGCTGGGCAAGACGGAGGAGAGCCTCTACACCTGACTGGGCTGCAGGCACTGCCACCCGGCGGTGGCGATGAACCGGTTCCACGAGGCCTTCCCGGAGAAAGGGAAACCCGACTCCCCCGGCTCCGGGATCGGGGCGAGGGCAGCCCAATGGCCCCCTGTCGCAGGGGAATACGTCGTTCTCCGCGGGAACCGGGGCCGCCATGTCGCCGTCTCCACCCTGGCGAGCCCCGATCTGGCGGACGAGCTCGCACGCCTGGCGCCGAAAGATCTCTGCATCGTCGGGAAGACGGAGACGGAGAACATCGGCATAGACAAGATCATTCAGAACACCATCACCAATCCCTCCATTCACGCTCTCATCGTCGCCGGCAGGGAACCGGAAGGGCACAGGAGCGGCGCAACGCTGCTGGCTCTCTGCGAGCAGGGTGTGGACGAGAAGATGAGAGTGATCGGGTCCCCGGGCGGAAGGCCCGTTCTCAAGAACGTCTCCCGCCAGGAGGTGGAAGCCTTCCGCAGCCAGGTGAGGGTCATCGACATGATCGGCTGCGAGGATGCCGGGGCCATAGCGGAAAAGGTGCGTGACCTTGCAGGGAACATGCACCTTTCCTGCGGCACCACAACCATCGCCTCCACCGTGAAGCCTCTTGCCCCGAAGCTTGCTGAGGTGGTGCAGGCGGAAGAGACGACGGCACCTGAATTGGACAGGAAGGGCTATTTCGTGATCCTGCCGCTGCCGGAACGGGGAATCATCTCGGTCGAGCATTACGCGAACGACAACACGCTCCTCAGGCGCATCGAGGGGAAGGATGCCAGAAGCCTTTATCACACGATCATCAGAAACGGCTGGGTCTCCCAGCTCTCCCATGCCGCCTACCTGGGAAAGGAGCTGGAACGTGCGGCGCTTTCGATGAAGCTGGCGTTCCCGTATAGGCAAGACGGATTTTGAGAGCGCGTCAGGCCTCGCCGAACGGCACTCGGCAACGGCAAGGCCAGGCGTCCTCCCGCCGCCATGATGACCTTGCCTCGCCGACACCCCCCTTTCGCGCGACCCCGCTCCAATGCACAGCATACCGGATGTCAATCCATGTTCCGGGATGCCGGAATGGAAGGAAGTCACCTTCCCAGGATCTCGTCCACTTCCTCCTGGGAGAGGACCTGGGCGACATAGCGCGCCCCCGTGAGCGCCTCGATGTGGGAGGCGAAGGCCCTCAGGTGGTTCCCGGAGCCCTCCTCGAGATTCCCGTAGACCCGCCGGAGGTCGGTCTTCGTTGTCCCGTCGATCGCGGCCCGGAGATCCCGGATGTCCGTCTCTTCGATCCATGCGCCGGCCATCATGGCCCCCAAGAGAGACGTCAGCCCCTGCGCCACCAGCTTCCGGTAGAGCTCTTTAAGATTCGGGTCGTTGAACACACCGATTTGCGCCGAGGCCGGGTCCGGGATGCCGTACTTCACGAGCAGTCTCAGCACCGCATCCATGTGTTTCTGTTCGGATGCCTTGATGTCGCTGAAGACCAGAGAGCCCCAGGTCTCGTACATGGCGATGTAGACGTCCCGGGCCAATTTTTCCTCTTCGCGGATGAAGACGAGCTGCTCCTGCTCCTCCGGCGTGAGACCCGCGGCCAGGACCGGAGCGACCGACACGAAGAGAGCCGCAGCGAGCAGCCCTGCAACAGCCATTTGCCTGCATATCTTCTTTCTCATCGTCAGACCTCCCTGCTGAATTCTGCGGTCCGCACCGACATTCCTCGGCGCCTTGCCGACTATCCCTGAGCAAGCCAAGTGCCAGGACCCCCGGTCGTGCCTGATCCGCTGATATCCCGGCGGTTTTCTCAAGTCGCACCCTGCCCCGACGGGACGGCGGCCTGCATGTTCTGCACCGGACGCGCAAATCCTGCACCGCTGACTACGACCGTCCTTCTCTGCAGGCGGGCTCTCCTTGACAACCGGGCGGGGTTCCCCCTATATGGTCCATGAGGGCGTGACAACATTCGAGCGGGCGGTCGTGTGAATCCCATGAGAACTCTCCTCCCCTTCCGGGCGGGTCTGTTTTTGCTGCTGGCCGTTTTCACCGCCGCCCTGGTCTATGTGACGCATCAGAATGCGGCCATCGCCCGCTCCCTTGCGTCGAAAACCGTGGAAAGCACCGCCCTGGCGCTGTCCACGGCCGCGGAAAACGCCCTGCGGCGGTTCGGCAGCGACCGGGAGCCGGTGCGGGAGATCCTCTCGGACCGCGTCATCGCCTACGCGTTCATTGCCGGCCGGGACGGTACGATCCTGTTTCACACCAACCCGGCACGGGTCGGGGCGACCCTGACCCGCGAGGAGATCGGGGACTGGCACCCCGGTCCCGCCGCGGGCCGGCCGGTCCTGCTCGGCACGGGGGTCCCCGCCTGGGAATTCGATTTCCCCCTCCACCGCCCCGACGGCTCGGAAGAAATGCTGCGGCTGGTCCTCAACACGGCGCAGGCGGATCTCGTCTCGTCCTGGACCGCGCGGATGTGGTGGATCGTCGGCTCCGTCCTGGCCCTCCTCTGGACCGTGGGACTTCTCTTCGAGCGGGCGGTGACGCGCTATGTCCGGCTGCAGGCGCTCCAGGAGGAGAAGGAACGGCTCTCGCTCGTCGGCCGGATGACCGCCGTGCTGGCCCACGAGATCCGGAACGCCATCACGGGCGTCAAGGGCTACGTGCAGTGGGCCGACGAAAAGACCGACGCGGCGCAGCCGGCGAAGACGGCCCTGAAGGCCGTCCTGCAGGGGACGGGCCGGATCGAGACGCTCGTCAACGAGCTGCTGCAGTTCTCGAAGGAGGAGGAATACCGGGTGGAGCCCGTCGCCCTCGCGCCGGTCGCCCGCGAGGCACTGCGGGACGCCCTGGCGTCGTGGGACGGCAAGGCGGAGGTCCTCGTCGGGGAAGGCATCCTTGTGCGGGCCGACCGGGACAGGCTCTACCGCGCCATCGCGAACGGCATCCGCAATGCGGCGGAGGCCGCCGGCCCGGGGGGAACGATACGGGTGTCGGCCGCAGCCGACGGGCGCCGGGTTGCTCTGCGAATCGAGGACACGGGGCCGGGCCTCACCGCGGAGGCCGCCTCGAGGGTCTTCACGCCCTTCTTCACCACGAAGGCCGACGGCACGGGCCTGGGCCTCGCCTACGCCCGCAAGGTGATCGGCGGCATGGGGGGGACGATCGACCTGAAAAACAGGAAAGACGCGCGGGGGGCCGTCCTGGACATCCGGCTCCCGGCCGCCTGAGGTGCATCCATGAAAAAATCCATCCTCGTTGTCGACGACGATCCCCTGATCCGCTCGTTCATCGCGACGATCCTGAGGGAGGAGGGGCACCGCGTCGAGGAGGCGGCATCGGGCAGAGCCGGCCTCGAAAAATTCCAGGCCGCGGAATTCGATCTCGTCGTCACGGACCTGCGGATGCCGGACCTCTCGGGACTCGACCTGATCCGGGAAGGCCGGAAGCTGCGCCCCGAGTCGCGGTGGGTCATCATCACGGCTTACGGCTCGATCGGCAATGCCGTCGAGGCGATGAAGGTGGGTGCCTCGGATTACCTGACGAAGCCCTTCGGCAGCCCGGAGGAACTGCGCCACGTGATCCGGCGCGTGCTCAAGGAGGCGGACCAGGAGCGCAAGCTCTCTCTCCTCGCGGAAGAGCTGGGCAGGCAGTACCCGCCGGCGGAGCTGATCTTCCTGGGCAAGGCGATGGCGCCGGTCAGGCGGCTCGTCGAGGAGGTGGCTCCCACGCCCGCGACCGTCCTGGTGACCGGCCCGAGCGGGACGGGAAAGGAGCTGGTGGCGAGGCTGATCCACCAGTGGAGCCCGCGCCGGGACGGCCCCTTCGTGGGCGTGCACTGCGGGGCGCTGGCCGAGACCCTGCTGGAAAGCGAGCTCTTCGGGCACGAGCGGGGGGCCTTCACGGGCGCCACGGCGATGCGCAAGGGCCGGTTCGAACTGGCCGACGGCGGCACGCTGTTTCTCGATGAGATCGGCGATGTATCGCCCGCGATCCAGGTCAAGCTGCTCCGCGTCCTCCAGGAAAAGCAGTTCGAGCGGGTCGGCGGCACCCGGACGCTGACCGTCGACGTGCGGATCATCTCGGCGACCCATCGGGACCTGCGCGCGGCCGTCGCCGAGGGCCGGTTCAGGGAAGATCTCTATTACCGCCTGAGCGTCTTTCCCATCGAGCTGCCGCCGCTGAAGGCGCGAAGCGACGCCATTCTCCCCCTGGCGGAGTACTTCGCCGCAAAGTTCGGGGCCGCCTTCGGAAAGCGGGTCCCGGCGCTCTCCGAGGATGCGAAGAGCGCCCTCGTTTCCTACGGCTGGCCCGGGAACATCCGCGAGCTGCAGAACGTAATCGAGCGGGCCGTCATCCTCTCGTCGGGGACGATCGAGGCCTCGCAGCTCAACCTCGATTCCGAACCCGACCGGCGCGGTGCGGCCGAGGGCCTCCTGAAATCGAGCGAGCGGGAGCTGATCCGGAAAACGCTGGAGGAATCGGGCGGAAACCGGCGGAAGGCGGCCGAGGTTCTGGGCATATCCCTGCGGACGCTGCAGTACAGGATCAAGGAATTCGGGCTGTGACCGGCCCGCGCAAGCCCTGCACAGCGCGTGCAGATTTTGCGCGGCGCCCGAACCCGCAGGCAGCCGTGTGATCGATAAAACGATTTTGATTTCATACAGTTGAGAAATCCCCGCCCGATGGCATCCGCTTTGCTCATAGAGGCGTCAAGATCATGCCGAAAGGAGCAAGACCGATGAAGTTCAAAACATTTGTGATGATTCTGGCCTCCGCATCCCTGATCGCGGCGGCCCTGCCGGGTGACTCGGACGCGCGGGGCGGCGGGAGATCCGGAGGGCAAGGCGGTCAGGGCCCGGGCCTGCAGACGCAGTCCATGGAGCAGAACCGGGTGCGCGAGCAGAACCGATACCAGCAGGGCAAACAGGCACAATCCAAATCCGCACAACAGAAGAAGGGCAACACCTATGGCCCCGGCGACGGAACGGGCAACAAGGGTGACAGGCCGCTTGACGGGACGGGCTACGGCGCACCCGCCAACCGGTAATCGGCTCGCGGCAACACGGGGCAGGATGGCCCTTGCCCTCCTGCCCCTTCTGGCGCTTCTCTTTCTCGTCGGACCCGCGGCGGCGGACGAGCGCGGCCTCGTGCTGCCCGAGAGCGGCATCCGCTACCCGGACGGCTTCGACATCAACACGGTAGGCGTCATCCGGGGCAAGGCATCCGATATCCTGATCCCGGAGAGCGGGCCCGTCCGGTTCCGGGTTGCTGCGGACAGGGACACCTATACGGTCCTGGCGGCCCCGCCCTGGTACTGGAATGACCTGAAAGGGAATCAGGTGGACGGGATGACCGTCCAGGTCCGCGGCTCGAAGACCCTGGGCAAGGACGGGAACCTGTACCTGATCGCCCAGGAGATCCTGATTCTTCCGTCGAACCGGGTGATCGTCTTCCGCGGGGAGGATGGGGCCCCGTCGTGGCGGGGAACCGGCTTCAGCGGCGAGCGAAAGGGCGGGTTCGGCTCTCCCATGCACGGAGAGGGCGCGGGCCGCGGCATGGGGGCAGGAGGTCGGGGAAGAAGATGACACACATTGGCCGGAATGTCGGAAAATGCCTGTCGATCGCCGTGCTGGCGACGGCCCTGCTTCTTGCTTCCGTCCCGAAGGCTGCGGGTTCCGACTGGGAGCTGGGAGCCCGTCTCGGCTACGAGTCCAACGTGAACCGCTCGCTGGACGACGCCAAGGGGGATACGGCGTTGACGGCCCATGGATCATACGCCCGATTGCCGTCGGGGGAGTCGCGGGTGGACTGGACCCTCAGGGCCACGGTCTCGGGGTCGGCCTACGCGAGCGAGAGCGACCTCAACCAGATCAGCGGTTTTGTCGCCCCCGGGATCTCCGTTTTCCTCAGTCCGGTGTGGAGCCTGAATGCTGCCCCCTTCCTGAGGGGCAAGGCGGTGAGCGATTCCGAGCAGTCGGCTATCGCCTACGGCGTCCGCGCGTCGCTGTCGCAGCGGTGGGATTCCCGGTTCTACACGGGGCAGTATTACGTCTACACGAACAGCAGCGCCGATGAGGAGGTCTATTCCTATTCCGAGAATGCCGTCGGCATCCTGGCGGGTGTGAACTGGACCGCCGCCTTCTTCACGGAAATCGGCTACGAGTTTGCCCACGGGGATTCGTTCGTCACCTCGGCGTCGCAGATCACGGCGGCGTCGATGCCCGCGCGGGGCCGGGGCTACCGCTACGGCTACTCGCCGGCTTTCGACGCCCTCGTCGTCAAGGACACAGTAGACCGGCATTCCTTCAGCATCAATGTCGGCTACGACATCACGAAAGCGATCTACGCGGTCTCGGGTTACACCTATATGAGCGAGAGCGGGAATCTCGGTTCGCTGGACAGCCACGCGGTCTTTGTGGGGCTGGGCTACCGCTTTTAGGCCGTCAGGCCTCACCCGGTGATGGAGGCCCGGGCCTTCTGCACGAACCCTCCGGGTTTCACCACTCGATGCCTTTGGACTTCAGGTAAACCTGCATCTCCCGCAGCCCCAGCCTTGCCGCCTTTTTCATGTCCTCCAGGGCCTGGTGCCTCTCCCCCTGCGCCCAGCAAAGCGACGCCCGGTTGCAGTAGGCCCTGACATACTGCGGGTCGACCGAGACGGCGCTGGTGTAGTCCTCGACGGCCTTCGAATACCGGCCCGCCTTCTCGTGCGCGACGGCCCGGTTGAAGTAGATCTCGGGCGACCGCGGGGCCTGCTCCAGGGCCCGGGTGTAGTCGCTGACGGCGCGCCCGTAGTTCCTGAGGGCGAGGTAGGCGTTGGCCCTCCGGAAGGCGGCGACGGCCTCGTCATCGATCACGCCGCCGGACTGTTCGATCCGGGCGTCCGGCTCGGGCCCGAAGGCCGGGGGGCTGATCTGGATCTCGGCAAGGCTCTCCGGGGTGGGGTCGCGCTCAGACCAGCCGTTTGCCGACCCCCGTTTCGGGCCGTCCGGTTTTTCCGTGATCCCCAGGATGTCGGCGAGTCGGTCTTTCATCGTCAAGGCACCCGGCTGAACCCTTCAGCATTCGGGAACAGCAAAGGAAAGAGAGATTTCGTGAAATCCTCCCCCGACCCTCATTTTCCAAAGGAGGGGGTTCCAGGGTCTTCCCCCTTTGCAAAAAGGGGGAACGAGGGGGATTGTCTCCCGTCAAATCGAGCGGAGTCACCGGAGGGAAAATCAACGTGGCATGCGGCGTCTCCCGCGCACGCGGCACAGGCGGAAACCACGACGGCACAGACCGCGGCGAATGGGCTCTTTCCCCGGTCTGGCGTCTGGCGAGATCGGCAGTATGGCAAAACCCCGATGCCGGCCTTCCCCTCCGTCGGCTGCATCGATGACAGATCATAGCCCGATCCGGCCGATCCGTAAAGAGGAAAGATCGTCTCGGGATTGCCTGCCCGGGAATTTTCCTGTAGAAGAGTGCTGCAGGCAATCAGAGCGCGGGAGGAAAGGGATGGCCATTGTCACGTTCCGATCGGAGTCCATTCTCAGGGAGGGGCTTTCCGTGGAGAACCGGGCGGGAAAGTTCACGGTGCTCATGGACGAGCCCGAGACGCTGCGGGGGACCGACACCGGGATGAACCCCGTCGAGATGCTGCTGTGCTGCCTGGGGGCCTGCCAGTGCATCGTCGCGCGGCTCTTTGCCAGGGCCCGGAAGATCGACGTCCGGGATTTCCGGGTCGAACTCGAGGGCGACCTCGATCCCGACGGCTTTTTGAGGGGCAAGGACGGCGTGCGGGCCGGATTGCACGAGATCCGCTACACCGTCCACATCAAGACGGATGCGGATGAAGAAAAAGTCCAGGAATTCCTGGACTTCGTGAAAAGCCGCTGCCCCGTGAACGATTCCCTGCTCGGGCACGTCCCGATCGTGCAGAAGGGAGTCGTCATCGAGAGGTGACGCCCGCCCTGCCCTTCGGCGGGTCGCGAAAGGCGGCGTTGGGGTTCACCAGGGGGTCCCAGGCGCATTTCGCGCAGTAGTAGGCGGGCCAGACGCACCCGCAGCCCGAACCGACGAGTTCGAACTGCGCGCAGGTGTCGCAGACGCCGGCGCCGCATCCCAGGCACAGGACAAACACGGCGTTGGCTCGGCACGTCTCGCATGCCTTCTGCTGCGCTTCCATGCGTAATGTCTTTTCGTGCCCGCGGGGACCCCTCTTCGCAGCAAAGGTCCCCGGCCGGCGTGCGGTGGATCGCACCGACCCGGACTCAGTGCGCCCTGGCCCGCTTCGCCGCCCTGGGGCTCTTTTCCTCGACACCCTTCGTCCAGTCGCGGAAGGCGATCAGGATCGTGTCCACGGCCCCTTCGATCCCCACCTTCTCCGTGTTGATCACGAGGTCGTAGTTCAGCGGGTCCATGGCGTCGGCCTGGAAATACTTCTTCACGAAGGCGATCCGGTCCGCGTCACGCTTCTCGATGTAGCTCTGCGCGTCGGGGCGCGAGAGATTGCGGATGCGCATCATGCTCTGGATGCGGTACTCGAGGGGCGCGATGATCTTCACGCGGAAGGTCGTCTCCGGCGGCAGGATGTAGCCGGCGCCCCGGCCCACGATGATCGCGTTGCCGTGCTTGCCGATCGTGGCGATGACGCTCGTGAGGTGCTTGAGGTAATCGCTCGGCCACAGGTGCCTGGAGACGAACATGGAGTTGATCCAGCTCTCCATGGTCGTCATGGCCTTCTCGTCGAGCGTCTCGACGACCTTCGTGCTCATCTTGGAGCTTTCGGCCACGTGCTGGATGATCTGCCCGGCCATGAGGTCCATTTTCGTCTTCTGGGCCAGCAGCCGCGCGATCTCGCTGCCGCCGGCGCCGGCCTGCCGGGAGATCGTGATGGTGAAGACGTTCTCCGGCTTCTTCTCGCGCTGCCACTTCTCCAGCTGTTCCTGTACGATCTTCGCCTCGATCTCGCTGTCCTTGATCTGCACGTCCCGCGTGTAGTCGGGACAGTTGACATTGAAGATCGAGTCGGTCGTGATGCTGAAGCGTTTCTGACATTGCTCGCGCCAGGCACAGATGGAGCACACTTTCCTGTCCGTACTCATCGTTTCTTACCCCCTTCGTTTCGATAGAGGCGTCCGAGTTTCAGCCTGTCGCCCTCTGCCTTTCGCCTTACGCCTGTCACCTTCAGCCTCTGGCGCCCGCCTGTTTCGCCCCGCCCATGGCCTCGAACCCGCTCACGATGTCGATGAGCTCCTCCGTGATCGTGCTCTGCCTCTGCCGGTGGAACTGCCCGAAGAGCTCCTCGAGGCGCTCCTCGATGTTCTTTTCGGCGCTCTGCATGGCGGCCAGACGGCTGGCGTTCTCGCTGGCCAGCGAGTCGGCGAACGCCCGGTAGAGCGAAACGAACAGGTATTCCCGTATGAGAGCCCGAAAGATCGTCTCCCAGTCCATGGTAAACGTCGGGAGCGTCCTCGATTCCCACTTCTGTTTTTCGAGGCCCTTGAGCCACTCCCGGTCGACGGGAAGGAGCTTGAGGCTCTTCGGACGGTATGTCGCGCCGGAAACATACTCGTTGTAGTAGAGATACATGGTTTCGACCTGCTGCTTGAATCGCCAGTCTTCGATCACCATGGTGATGTCCTGCACCATGGGGGTGATGCCGGCCGTCGAGCCGGGGGTGCTGAGAATTTCCAGGACCTTCTGCCCCGAGTCCTCGAGGATGTCCGCGGCCCGCAGCCCCACGGAGATGACGATCCGGTTCTCTTTCGCGATCCCCAGGGCGTCCATTTCCGCGAGGGCATGGGCGGTGACGATGTTGTTGAACTGCCCGCATAGCCCCTGGTCGGTGCCGAAGACGATGGCCCCCATCCGCTTCTCCCCCTTCGACCGCATCGGGGCAAAGGTTCCCCGGCTGCGCTTGAGGACGACCTGGAGCCCCATCTCGACGGTCCGGTTGTACTCCGACAGGGACTCCACGGCCTTCTGGTACTGCCGGATGCTCACGGCCGCCAGGGCCTTCATGGTCTTCACGACGCCGAGGAGGTCCTGTGCGCTCTGGATCTTGCGCTTCAGCGACTCAATCGTTTGCATGGCTCGTCTCTTCCCGCATGGCTTCCGTGGCCTTGCCGGCCGCGTCGAGGAGCGTCTTGCGGTCATCGAGGGTCAGCTTGTCCCCCGACTCGATCCGCGCGCACAGATCGGCGGCCTGTGCAACGGCGGCCTCCCGCAGGGCCGCCTCGGCCGAGCCGATCCGGTCGATGGGGACCCGGTCCAGGCTTCCCCCCGTGATGGCCAGGAGCGACGCGATCTGTTCGGCCACCCGGATGGGCTTGTACTGGGGCTGCTTGAGGATCTCACGGACGCGCCAGCCGCGCTCCAGGACCCGCCGCGTCGCCTCGTCGAGGCGCGTCCCGAAGCGGGAGAAGGTCTCCAGCTCCTCGAACTGGGAGTAGGAGATGCGCAGGTCTCCGGCCACGGCCCTGTAGGCCGGGAGCTGGGCCTTCCCGCCGACGCGCGACACCGATTTGCCGACATCCACGGGGGGGAGGATGCCTTTCTGGAAGAGCCGCGGCGAAAGGTAGATCTGCCCGTCGGTGATCGAGATGAGGTTCGTCGGAATGTAGGCCGAGATGTCCTGGGCCTCCGTCTCGACGATGGGCAGCGCCGTGAGCGACCCGCCCCCGTGTTCCTTGCGCAGATGGGTCGACCGCTCGAGGAGCCGGGAGTGGATGTAGAAAATATCCCCGGGGAAGGCCTCGCGGCCCGGCGGGCGCCGCAGCAGCAGGGACATCTCCCGGTAGGCCCGCGCGTGGTAGGTCAGATCGTCGTAGACGACCAGGACGTCCTGCCCCCTGGACATGAAGTACTCGCCCATGGAGGTCGCCGCATAGGGCGCGATGAACTGCAGCCCGGGCGGGTCTTCGCCCACGGCGGCCACGACGATGGTGTACTTCATGGCGTTGTGCTGCCGGAGGTCGGCGATGACCTTGGCCACGTCGGAGGACTTCTTGCCGATGGCGCAGTAGATGCAGATGACGTTCTTGTCCCACTGGTTGATGATCGTGTCGACGGCGATCGCGGTCTTGCCCGTCTGGCGGTCCCCGACGATGAGCTCGCGCTGCCCGCGCCCGATGGGGATGAGGGCGTCGATGACCTTGATGCCCGTCTGCAGGGGGACGGTCACGGGGTCCCGGGCCATGACCGGCGGCGCCTCGCGCTCGACGGGCAGTCTCTTTGCGGCCCGGATCTCCCCCTGGTTGTCCAGCGGCCTGCCGATCGCATCGACGACGCGCCCGATGAGGGACTCCCCGACGGGCACATCCAGGACCCGCCCGGTGCGCCTCACCTCCGAGCCCGAGTTGAGGTGCTCGCTCGGCCCCAGGAGGATCACGCCGATCTCTTCGGGGTCGATGTTGAACACGAGTCCCTGCACGTTCTTCGGGAACAGGACGACCTCCTCGGCCTTGATGTTGGGCAGGCCGCTGACCCGCACGATGCCGTACCCGACATAGTGGACGAGGCCCACTTCCCGCTGCGTGAGCTCCGGGTGCTGGTCGGCCAGCACCGCGTCCATCGTCTTGAACGTCTCGTCGAGAAAATCCTTCAGTTCTTCCTTTTCACCTGGCATGGTCATGTGCGTCCCCCTCGTGATGGGTGCCTATCGTTTTTCCTGCGCCTCCTCGTAGAGGGCGTGGTAGAACTTCTCCTCGAGGGAATCGAGGTAATCCTTGATGCTCCATGCGATCTTGTGGCCGTCCGTCTTGAGCTCGTAGCCCGTCATGACGTTGTCCGTCCTCTCGAAGACGACCTCGATGCCGCCCCGGATGTATCGATGGATGACGTCGTCCAGTTTCTTCCGCTCCTCGGCGGGGATGTCGAAGGCGCTCTGGACGGTAATCGTCCCGCCGTCCGCCAGCGCGTCCCTGAACTTTCCGCGCTCCTCCTCATCCATCGTCTGGATCCGCTCCATGAGGATCTCCACGATCCGCTGCTCGAGCTCCACGTCGGCAAGATCCTTGAGCACCCGGCGCGTGATGGCATAGACCTGGGTCCCGGCCAGCCGCCGGAGCTCCGACAGGAAGGCGTCGCGCTCCGACTTGAGCGTCTCGACCCACCGGGCCTGGAGCAGGTCGACCTCTTCCCGGGCCTTTTCCATCAGCTCCTTGCGGTGCTTCTCGGCATCCTCCCGCGCCCGGTTCATGGCCGCTTCGTACTGGGCGTCCAGGTCACGGAGCCTCTTCTCGAACTGTTCCGCCGATTCCCGCGCCGCCTGACGGGCCTTCTCGGCCTCCTCGAAGGTCCGGGCGATCTTCGCCTCCCGTGCGTCCATGGCCCCGATGATCCGGCCGTAGAGGAACTTCTTCAGCAGGAACAGCAGGAGGAGGAAGTTGACGATCTGGCAGAAAAAGACAAACCAGTCGATGTGCATGGATCACCCTCCGGCTTTTTTGATCACGTAGGCCCAGAACGGGTTGGCGAAGACCAGGATCATCGCGATCACAAAGCAGTAGATGGCGATGGACTCGATCATCGCCAGGCCGACGAACAGGGTCCGGGTCAGCGAGTTCCGCTCGTCGGGCTGCTGCGCGATCGAATTCAGTGCGCCCTGCACGGCCCGTCCCTGACCGAGGGCAGGTCCGATCGCCCCGATCCCCATGCAAATCCCCGCCGTAATGATCGACGCCATTGCAACGATGCTCACGCTGTCCATACCGCTCCTCCTCACTTTCTTCTAGATTTTCACGGGTTCCGTTTCCTTTTTATTCTTGTGCTCCGTTTCCTCGTGGGTCTGCGTCGCCGAGGCGATGTACACCATGGCGAGAATGGCGAAGATATAGGCCTGGATCAGTCCGATTAGGAGCCCCAGTGCCTGCATCACAACCGGGAAGAACAGCGGGGTGACCGCAAGCAGGATGGCGATGACCTTCTCGTGGCTCATGATGTTGCCGAAGAGTCGGACGGCCAGGGCAAGGGTCCGGGAGAATTCCCCCATCACGTGGAAGGGGAAGAAGATGAAGGTGGGCTGGATGTATTCCTTGAGATAGTGCAGGAGGCCGTTCTTCGAGATCCCGTAGATCGGGACGGCAAAGAATACCACGACCGCCAGGGCCGAGGTCGTTGTCAGGGATGAGGTGGGCGCCACGTACCCCGGGATGAAGGTGAAGAGGTTCGAAAATAGAATGAACAGGAAGAGCGTCGCGATGAAGGGAAAGTACGTGTCGACGCCGTCCTTGGCGATCTCCCCGACTTCCGAGCGGATGGTGCCCACGATGACCTCGAGCAGGTTCTGCCAGCGCGACAGGGTCCGCTCCGAGGAGAGGTCCTTCGTGATCACCAGGGAGCCGACAACGAGCAGTCCCATGATGAACCACGTGTATGCTATGGTCGCGTTGATCGTCACGAATCCCCAGGCGAAGAGGATGACCTGGTCGGGGCTGATCTGGTCAATGGCCACGATTTCCATAGGATGTCCCTCCGATGAGCCTGTTCGATGCATGCCCGAGCCTTCGGACCATGACTTCCCTCGCGAGGATCAGGCCGATCATCGCGGCAGCCAGGCGCTCCCACTGGCCCTGCATGACGAGGCAGAGCCCCGAAATCAGCAGGGCCATGCGCAGGGCAAAGCTCAGGGCGACCCTCCGGAAGGGCCTATTCGCGTCGGAAAGCCCCCGGACGGTCTCCCACAGGCCGGCGAAGTAGGCTCCGCCCATGGCGATTCCGATCAGAAAGGGGAAAATCAGCTCTTCCATGACCTTCCTTTTTTATCTCCGGCCCGTGGGGCCCGGGGCCGGCCTACTGGACACCGTCACCCGGACCCGCACGGACATGGGGGGCTGAGGGTTCTAGTCTTTGATGATGTCCTGCCGGGCCCTCTTCACCCAGTACCAGGCATTCATGCAACCCAGGGCCACGCCCAGGATGAGCATCATGAGCGTCCAGGAAAACCGGCTCGGCCAGGTCCGGTCGATCCACAACCCGATGGCCGTGAAGATCAGCGAGGGGATGACCACGGACCACCCCACGACCCCAACGACCCCCAGGCCGAACAAAAGGGTATCATCTTTCCGTGTTTTCCCCTTGATCCGCCGGTCTTCCTTCGAAGCGACTTTTTTTGTAAAGTCCTCGGCGGTCTTGACGCGCCTCTCGCGGGGGGTCAGCTGTTCGTCACTCATGTTCCCTCATCTCCATGAAGCGCCGAAGTAGGTCGATTTCCAGCTTCGCCGCTGCCGACCGGGCCTTCTTTTCCCGTTCGTCAATCTCTTCGAACTGTCTGACCACGATGTCCTTGAGCTGGCCGAGTGCATCGCTCTTCACGGCATTGCGGATCGATACGAGGATGTCGGGGCCCTTCTTCACGAGGGTGCCCACATCGACGGCGAGATAATGCTCCCCGTCCCCGGTCTGGTATGCAAAGACGCCCGGCACGAGGGCCGCCGTGAAATCCACGTGATGGGGCAGCAGGCAGAAAAAGCCGTTTTCGGCCTCGGCGACCACCTTCGAGACCTCCTCGACCAGAAACACCTCGGCGGGAAGCAGGATCTTAAGCTTCATCTTTTTTCGCCTCGTCCACGCTGCCGATCATGTAGAGCGCGCTCTCGGGGTACTCGGCAAACTCGTCGTTCAAGATCCGCTCGCAGCCCTCGAGCGTCTGCTCCCGGGAGACCATGCGGCCGGGCTTGCCGATGAACTGCTCCGTCGTGAAGAAGGGCTGCGTGAAAAAACGCTCCAGGCGCCGCGCCCGGAAGACGGTGCGCTGGTCCTCCCGGGACAGCTCGTTGATGCCCAGCATGGCGATGATGTCCTTGAGCTCCTCGTAGACGGTCAGGGTTCGTCTCACCTCCTGGGCGATGCGGTAGTGCCGCTCGCCGGCGATGGTCGGCATCAGCATCTTGGAGCCCGACTGCAGGAGGTCCACGGCCGGGTAGAACCCCTCGCTCGCCCGCTTTCTGGAGAGCACGATGGAGGCCGTCAGGTGGCTGAAGGTGTGCGAGGCGGACGGGTCGGTGAAATCGTCGGCCGGGACGTACACGGCCTGGATGGAGGTGATGGCGCCCGTCGTGGTGTTGCAGATGCGCTCCTCGAGCTCGGCCAGCTCCGAGGCCAGCGTCGGCTGGTAGCCGAGGCGCGAGGGCAGGAGCCCCATGAGCCCCGAGACCTCCTGGCCCGCCTGGATGAAGCGGAAGATGTTGTCCATCAGCAGCAGCACGTCCTGGCGCTCGTCGTCCCGGAAGTACTCGGCCATCGTGAGGGCCGAGTGCCCGACGCGGAACCGGGCCCCCGGGGGCTCGTTCATCTGGCCGAACACCATGACCGTGTTTCCCAGGACGCCCGCGTCCTTCATCTCGCGGTAGAGCTCCTCCCCCTCGCGGCACCGCTCCCCGATCCCGCAGAAGATGCTGATCCCCTCGTGGCCGCTCACGACGTTGTGGATCAGCTCGGTGAGCAGAACCGTCTTGCCGACGCCGGCCCCCCCGAAGAGCCCGGCCTTGCCGCCGCGCTCGAGGGGAGAGAGCACGTCGATGGCCTTGATGCCCGTCTCGAAGATCTCCGAGATCGTCGACTGCTGCGTGATGGGGACCGGCTCGCTGTGGATGGGGCGGTATTCCGTCGCCTCCGCCTGGGCGAGGTTGTCGATGTTTTCGCCGAAGACGTTGAAGACGCGCCCGAGCAGGATCTTCCCGACGGGCACGCAGAAGGGCTGCTCCGTGTCCAGGACCGACGAGCCCCGGGAGAGCCCCTGGGTGGGGGTCAGGGCGATGCCGCGCACGACATTCGCGTCGAGGTGCGCGGCCACTTCGATGCGGATCCTGCCGTCGTCCCCGGCGCGAAGGACATGGCGGATCGCCGGCAGCCTGTCCTGAAAACGCACATCGACGACGCTTCCTCGAACGGATACAACGGTGCCTCGGTGTTCCACGTTTCTCTTCCCCCTCGATGCTGGTTTCGATCGGACGATTTCCCCGTCACGCCCGCCTATTTCGGTCGCACGCCGGCGGCCTGCTGCCGGCCGCCCGCCCGGCCGTCCCGGCGGATGCGTTCCTCCATTTCCCGCTTCATGAGTTCCTCGTATCGCTCGGTGATCACGTAGGTGGCATAATCGAACAGCAGGATGGTCCGCGTCAGGCTCTCGGCGGCCTGCCGGTGCTCCACGGTCGAAACGAACAGCGTCTGGAACTCCGAGAAGAGCCAGATGTGACGCCGCATCAGGATGAGCGCGTAGATTGCCTCGTGCAGCGGGATGCCTTCGGCATAGCGCTCGTCGGCGTACTTGGTAAAGAACTTCCGGGCCGCGTCGAAGGGCTTTTCCGTGCAGAAGAGGGTACGGAAGTTCCGGTAGAACGCGGCGGCGTGCGACAGGGCCTTCTCGTCGGAGAAGGTGTGATAGGAGGGCGTCTTCGGGTTCATCCGCACGTCGCCCAGCCACTGCAGGGCAATCCGGTCCGCGTGCTTCTCCGTGACCTCGATGAGCTTCGTCGCGTGCCCCTTCATGATCCCCCGCCTCCCGTCAGCGCGTTCCCCGTGCCGCGAAACGATTGCCCGTTGCGTCCGGCCCCGGTCCCCGCTAGGTCTCCACGGCCGTCCCCGCCTGGGGCGCCGACCTGTAGAGAACCTCGATCTTCGAGAATCCCTCGGCCAGCAGCGCCACCACGGAGGAGACGACGACGAACATGATGGCGCGGATCAGGTCGTCCGTGAGCGGGACCCCCTTCATGAAGATCAGGTGGCTCCCGATCAGGATCAGGCCCAGCAGGACGGACACGGCGATTCCCTTTTTCCTCCACCAGATGCCCGCAAGCACGATGGGGATGTAGAACAGGTGCGTGAAGATGACCCCGCTGGCCATCACCGCGTGATAGTAATAGGTCAGGAAGCCGCAGGCCACGAGCAGGCAGGCCATGATGCCGACCTTGCTCCCCGTGAAGCTCTCCTCCATGCCGAGGGCGCGCAGGGCCGAGAGCTGCTTGTCGATTTCGCCCTTCATCAGTTCCTGGTAGCGGTCCGTGATCACGTAGGTGGCGTAGTCGAACAGCAGGATCGTGCGGTTGAGGCTCTCGACGGCCTGCTGCTGCTCGACGGCGGAGACGAACAGGGCCTGGAACTCCGCGTAGAGCCAGATGTGGCGCCGCATGAGGGTCAGGGCGTAGATCGCCTCGTGCAGGGGGATCCCGAAGCGGTAGCTCTCGTCGGCGTATTTCGTGTAGACCCGCCGCGCCTCCTCGAAGGGGCTCTTCGCGGCGAACACGCCGCGGAACTTCTGGTAGAAGTCGACGGCCTGCGGAATGGCCCGGTCTTCGGAGAGGTTGTGGTAGGAAGGGGTCTTGGGGTTTTTCCGCACGTCGGCGAACCACTGCCGGGCGATCTTCTCGGCGTTGGCTTCCGTCACGTCGATCAGCTTCGTCGCTACGGCCTGCATGGCGTCCCTCCTTCCGCCTGAAGGGTCCCTTTGAGGTTACCGCGGTTGCCGTCCTCGCCCGCCCCCTGTCCCCGGCAGGCCCGGTGCCTCTCTTTGCCTTCACTGTACGGGAGGAGCCCGAAAATGGGCAATATGAAGAGATCGGGAGGTTAATATGAGGTATTTCCTCATACTGCCGAGGCCCCGCGTTCGCGCGGACGGGATCGACCCGGGGGTCTTTCGGCCGCTGCAGCCGGGTCGCAGGCGGCACGGCAGAGACGGACGGGGGGCTTCTGGATCCGTTCCCCCCCGACGGGAGCGGATCAGGGGGAGGGTGGAGAGCGAAGGCACGCGGGCGGGACAGGGCACGCTACATCGTGGCGAGATGGGAGACGAGGTTGGCCTTCTTGTTGCGCAGGCCCAGCTTCTTGCGGAGGTTGTTGCGGTGGAATTCGACGGCCGCAACGGACATGCCGAGGAGCTCTGCGATCTCCTTGGTCGTCCGGCCCTCCTTGATCAGGGTGGCCACGCGGATTTCCTTGGGGGTCAGGTTCAGGTGCCTGGAGTGCAGATTCTTGAGGAACGGCGAGACGATGTTCTCCAGGTTCGTCTCCAGGACCCGGACGTGGGCCGACTGGATGTCGGTGAGCCTGGTCTTCTTGAGTTTTTCCAGGTAGGGGGCCAGCAGCTCCTTCACGTTGTTGAGCATCATTTCCTCGACTTCCCGGCGGTCCTTCTCCCGCTGGTCGAGGAGCACCTTCATGGCGGTGTTGACTTCCTGCAGGTTGCGGGTCTTTCTCTTGAGCTCCCGCTCCCGCTTGCGGAGCTTCACTTCCGCCTCCTTGCGCTCGACGATTTCCCGCTTCAGGGACTCGGAGAACTGCAGCAGGTCCATGGTCCGCTCCTCGACACGCTGCTCCAGCTCGTCGTGGGCCTTCTGCAGCGCGATCTCGCTGCGCTTGCGTTCGGTGATGTCCTCCAGGGTCTCCAGGGCCCCGATGACCTCCCCGGCGGCGTTGCGGATGACCGTGGCGGTGAACCGCACCCACTTCCCGTCCGCCAGCGACGGGAAGAAGTCCGTGGCCTCGTAGGCATCCTTGAGGAGCTTGGACTTGCTGAATTTTCCCTTGTACCACCGGGAGATCTCCCGGATGTCCCCGTCGACGAGCAGATCCGCCATGCAGGGCCTCTCCCCGCTGTAGAAGGCCCTCCATTGCTGGTTCGTCCCGACGACCTCCTGCGCGGGGATTCGGCACAGCTCCTCGAGGGCCCGGTTCCAGAAAAGGACGCGGTGGTCCCGGCCGATCACGAAGGTGGGGATGGTCGAACCCTGCAGGATGCTGTGCAGGCGCTGTTCGCTTTCCATCCGGGCCGTCTCGGCCTCTTTCTGATCCGTGATGTCCTCGAGGGTCTCCACGGCGCCCACGAGCTCGCCCTGGGAATTCCGGATCGCCGCCGCGGTGAAGCGCAGCCATCGGCCCGACTCCCCGAGGTCGGGGAAAAAGTCCGTCGCCTCGAAGGCCTCCTTGAGCAGCTTCGACGGCGCCCCCTTCCCCGCGTACCACCGCCTGACCTCGCTGGGCTTCCTGTCGATGATGAGATCGGCCAGGCAGGGGCGCTTCGACGCGTAAAACGCCCGCCAGTGCTGGTCCGTCCCGACGATGTCGTCGGCGCGGATGCGGCTGAGCTCCTCGAGGGCCCGGTTCCAGAAGATCACCTGGTGGTCCCGGTCGATGACGAAGGCCGCGATGGGGGAGCCCTCCAGGATCTGGTAGAGCCGCTGCTGGCTCTCGCGGAGGGCCTCCTCGGCCAGCTTCTGCTCCGTGATGTCCTCCAGCGTCTCCACGGCGCCGGCGATCCCGCCGCGGTTGTCCCGGATCAGCGTGGCCGTGAAACGGAGCCACCGGCCGCTCTCGCCCAGGTCGGGGAAATAATCCGTCGCCTCGTAGGCCTCGGGGATCAGGGAGGACTCGCGGACCTTGCCCGCATACCACTTCGGGATGTCCTGGAGGGCCCCGTCGACGAGCAGATCCGCCATGCAGGGCCTCTGCGTCTTGTAGAACGCCCTCCAGTGCTCGCCGGTGCCGACGACCGCCGAGGCGGGGATCTTGCTGATCTCCTCCAGGGCCCGGTTCCAGTGCAGGACGCGGTGCTCCCGGTCGATGACGAAGGCCGGGATGAAGGACCCGTCGACGATGCCCTGCAGGATGCTTTCGTCCGTGAGGAACGGCCTGCCCGTCGTTTTGCCGCTTCCCGTGCTGTCCTTCATCGGAGCCTCACCCCCTCTTGGCTTCCTTCCTGACCTCGTTGGCCATGCGGACGAGTTCCCAGTAGGGCGGCCGGTATCCCCGTTGCCTCTCGAAGGCCGCCGCCCTCGCCAGCACCGCCGTCTTCATCCTCTCGTGCAGGGAGGAAAGCTCGAGATTGCG
>CAYSDD010000004.1:0-32185 GCA_964429555.1 uncultured Syntrophaceae bacterium | reverse complement strand
GAGCAGCTGATTTGTAATCAGCCGGTTGCGGGTTCGAGTCCCATCGCCAGCTCCATATCGCCCATAGCGATCATGAGATCCGGAGGGGTTCCCGAGCGGTCAAAGGGAGCAGACTGTAAATCTGCCGGCGCAGCCTACGGAGGTTCGAACCCTCCCCCCTCCACCATATGTTTTCTCATTCACCGCGCCCCGAAGGAGGACCGTGAGTGAGCCCCGAGCGGGGGTGAGCGGGAGTAGCTCAGTGGCTAGAGCGTCAGCCTTCCAAGCTGAGGGTCGCGGGTTCGAATCCCGTTTCCCGCTCCAACTTTTCCAGGAGAACGGACCGGGGCGGCCGAGGCGATCGGCCGGCGCCGGGTGCCGGGTTACCGGTTTTCAGCCCACGTAGCTCAGTCGGTAGAGCACATCCTTGGTAAGGATGAGGTCACCAGTTCAATCCTGGTCGTGGGCTCCATTTCAGCCAGGGTGGACAGGGATGCGAAACAACATTACGCTGGCCTGCACGGAATGCAAGCGCCGCAACTACACGACGACGAAGAACAAGCGAACCATGCAGGACCGGCTCGAGATGAAGAAGTTCTGCAAGTTCTGCAAGACCCACACGCCGCACAAGGAAACCAAGTAACGGCGGGAAGGAACAGGGGTACAGGCCAGTAGCTCTAACGGCTAGAGCGCCGGACTCCAAATCCGGATGCTGGGGGTTCGAATCCCTCCTGGCCTGCCATTTCCTCCCGACCGGCCGCACAGGACAGGGTATTGGACAAGGTAAAGCAGATCCTGAACGTCGTTCAGCAGTTCCTGAAGGAATCCCGGGCGGAACTGAAAAAGGTGACATGGCCCACCCCGAAGCAGGCGATCACGTCCACGTCGGTCGTGATCGTCGTCACGGTGATCGTGTCGCTGGTCCTGGGGCTCGTGGACTTCGGACTCGCCAAGATCATCCGTCTGGTTCTGGGGTAGGCAAGACATGGCATTCCGCTGGTACGTCGTCCACACCTATTCGGGCTTCGAGAACAAGGTCAAGCTGTCGCTCCAGGAGCGCATCGAGGCGGCGGGCATGCAGGCCTTCTTCTCCGACATCCTCGTGCCCGAGGAGGACATCGTCGAGCTGGTCAGCGGCGAGAAGAAGACCTCGAAGCGCAAGTTCTTCCCGGGCTACGTGCTCGTGAAGATGGAGCTCAACGACGACACCTGGCACATCGTCAAGAACACCCCCAAGGTGACGGGCTTCATCGGCACCAAGGACAAGCCGACCCCGATCCCCGACGAGGACGTCCTGGCGCTCCGGACCCGCATCGAGGAGGGGACGCTGAAGCCCAAGCCCAAGTTCTCCTTTGACGTGGGCGATCACGTCAAGATCATCGACGGACCCTTCACCAACTTCGACGGCATCGTCGACGAGGTGAAGCCCGAGAAGGGCAAGCTCCGGGTCATCGTCAGCATCTTCGGCCGCTCGACGCCGGTGGAACTGGACTTCATCCAGGTCGTCGCGGCCTAGGCCCGGGCGGTTCCGCAAACGGTTCAATCACACCACAGGGTGAAGACATTATGGCAAAGAAAGTCATCGCGAACATCAAGCTGCAGATCCAGGCGGGCAAGGCCACGCCCTCCCCGCCGATCGGCCCGGCCCTCGGCCAGCACGGCGTGAACATCATGGAGTTCTGCAAGGCCTACAACGCCATGACGGCCAAGCAGGAGGGCATGATCATCCCCGTGGTGATCACCGTGTACGCCGACCGCTCCTTCACGTTCGTGACGAAGACGCCCCCCGTCTCGGTGCTCCTGAAGCAGGCCGCCAAGATCGCCAAGGGCGCGAGCGACCCCAAGCGGGAGACCGTGGGCAGGGTGACGGGCAAGCAGGTCAGGGACATCGCGGAGCTGAAGTTCAAGGATCTCAACTGCGTGGACATCGATGCGGCCGTCCGGACCGTGGCGGGGACCGCCCGGTCGATGGGCATCGAGATCACGGCATAGCGAGGGGTTTGGGGCAATGGCCAGAGGCAAGAGATACACAGAGGCGAAAAAGAAGATCGAATCGGGGAAGCGCTATCCCCTCAAGGAGGCCGTGGAGCTCGTGGTCGGCACGGCCGGCGCCAAGTTCGACGAGACGATGGACGCGTCGATCCGCCTCGGCGTCGACCCGAAGCACGCCGACCAGATGGTCCGCGGCAGCGTCGCGCTGCCCCACGGCCTGGGCAAGACCGTGCGGGTCCTCGTGTTCGCCAAGGGCGAGAAGGAGAAGGAGGCCCTGGACGCCGGGGCCGATTTCGCGGGCTCCGACGATCTCGTCGAGAAGATCAAGGGCGGCTGGCTCGAGTTCGACCGCGTCGTGGCCACCCCGGACATGATGGGCACCGTCGGCAAGCTGGGCAAAATCCTGGGGCCCCGGGGCCTCATGCCCAACCCGAAGGTCGGCACCGTGACCTTCGACGTGGGCAAAGTGGTCAAGGAGCTCAAGGCGGGCAAGGTGGAGTTCCGCGTGGAAAAGGCGGGCATCGTCCACAGCCCCGTCGGCAAGGCCTCCTTCGGCGCCGAGAAGCTTCTGGAAAACGTGACGGCCCTGCTGGAGACGATCATCAAGCTCAAACCGGCATCGAGCAAAGGAACCTATCTCAAGAGCATCTCCCTATCCACCACCATGGGTCCGGGGGTCAAGGTCGACCCCCTGGATATTCGGAACCTGATGAAGTAGCACCGGCCGCCATGTCATAACGTGTAACCGAAGAGTCGGAGACAGCAGGTACCGGGAGTTTAATCGGCCCCGCGCCGGCCTGCCGAGACGACATCCCCGAACCGAGCCGCCCCCGGGGCGGCGAGGCGGGATGGAACAGGAAGCGGCGGACCCTTCCGCCGGGTGGACCCTCGTTCAGGCAGTCATGTTTCTCCCTGTTGCGCGCTCCGACTTTCGAAGCCTTCCGGCCCCTGAAACCGGGAAGGGAAATTGACCGTGGGAAAGGAGGTTCAAGGTTGGACAGAAAGGAAAAGGAGCAGGCAGTCGCGGAGCTTCACGAGAGGCTCAAGAGCGTCAAGCTCGCCGTTCTGGCCGGGTACAGCGGCATGAACGTCGAGAAGATCACTGCCCTGAGGAATGAACTGCGCAAGACGGGAACCGAGTTCCGGGTCGTGAAGAACACCCTGCTGGGCATCGCCGCCCAGGGGACGGACTTCGCCGGCCTGAAGGACAACCTCAAAGGTCCCCTGTCGCTGTCCATGATCGGCGGCGACGTGGCGGCCCCCACCAAGGTTCTCATCGACTTCGCCAGGAAAAACCCCGAGCTGGACATCAAGTTCGCCTGGATGGACGGCCGGATGGTCAGCCGGCAGCAGCTGGATCTCATCTCCGAGCTGCCGAGCCGGGACGTTCTGCTGGCCAAGCTGCTGGGCACCCTCGTGGCGGTGCCGACGCAGTTCGTCACGGTGCTGAGCGCCGTGCCGCGCGGTCTTGTGCAGGTCCTCGACGCAATCAGGCAGAAAAAGGAAAAAGAAAACGCATAAGGAGTGGAGAAACATGGCGATCACGAAGGAAGACGTTGTCAAGTATATCGAAGGGATGACGGTGCTCGAACTCTCGGAGCTCGTCAAGGAACTGGAAGCGAAGTTCGGCGTCTCGGCGGCGGCCCCGGTGGCCGTGGCGGCCGTGGCGGCCGGCGGCGCGGCCCCCGCGGCGGCCGCGGCCGAGGAGAAGACGGAGTTCGACGTCGTCCTCACGAGCTTCGGCGCCGAGAAGATCCAGGTCATCAAGGAAATCCGCGCCATCACGGGCCTCGGCCTCAAGGAAGCCAAGGACCTCGTCGAAGGCGTGCCCAAGCCCGTCAAGGAAGGCATCGCCAAGGCGGAAGCCGACGAGATCAAGAAGAAGCTCGAGGCCGTGGGCGCCACCGTCGAGATCAAGTAAGGCGATTTGATCGTAAGGCAACCCATTTTGACACCCCGTACGGCGTTACGGGTTTCCAGGGATCCGGGAAGGGAGGGCTCTTCCGGCGCGGCCGGAAGGCCCCCGGATCCCGGTGCGGCCTGCACGGCAGGCCGGAGGAAGCCCGGGGACGCAAACGGGGTCGTCCATTTTTCCGAGGAATAAGAAAACATGATGCGTGAATTCAGGAAGAATTTCGGTCGGATCCAGAAGATTATCGACGTTCCGAACCTGATCGACATCCAGATGAAGTCCTACGAGAAGTTCCTGCAGAAGGACGTGCAGCCCGAGAAGCGCGCCGGCGTCGGGCTCCAGGGGGCCTTCAAGAGCATCTTCCCGATCAGCGACTTCAGCGGGAAGTGCTCCCTCGAGTTCGTGAGCTACAAGATCGGCGAGAGCCGCTACGACGTCAAGGAGTGCATCGCCAAGGGCCTGACCTACGCGGCGCCCCTGAAGATCGTGGTGCGGCTCGTCGTCTTCGACGCCGACCGGACGAGCGAGCAGAAGATCATCCGGGACATCAAGGAGCAGGAGATCTACTTCGGCGAGATCCCGCTGATGACCGAAAACGGGACCTTCATCGTCAACGGCACCGAGCGGGTCATCGTGAGCCAGCTCCACCGCTCGCCGGGCATCTTCTTCGATCACGACAAGGGGAAGACCCACGCCAGCGGCAAGCTCATCTACTCGGCGCGCATCATCCCCATCCGGGGCTCCTGGCTCGACTTCGAGTTCGACGTGAAGGACCTGCTGTACGTGCGCATCGACCGCCGCCGCAAGATGCCCGTGACCATCCTGCTCAAGGCCATGGGCCTCTCGACGGAGGACATCCTCAACACCTTCTACGCGATCGAGAAGATCACCTTCGAGGGCGACAAGGCGTACCTCGACGTGGGCCCCTTCCTGGCCAACGAGAAGGCCCCCGAGGACATCGAGACGAAGCCCAGGGGCGGCGAGGTCCTCGTCAAGAAGGGCCGCAAGATCACGAAGCAGGCCCTCAAGCGGCTCGACGAGCTCAAGATCCGGCGCATCCCCGTCGGCGGGGACTACCTCGTCGGCAAGGTGCTCTCGCGCAACGTGACCGACCCCGCCACGGGCGAGGTCCTGGTGCGCTGCAACCAGGAGATCACGCCGGAGCGCCTCGAGCTCCTGCGGCAGAAGGGCGTCCAGGGGGTCGAGTGCATCCACCTCGACGAGGACCGTACGAACGCCTCCATCATGGAGACCCTGCTCATCGACAAGATCGAGTCCGGCGAGGAGGCCATCATCGAGATCTACCGCCGCCTGCGGCCCTCGAACCCGCCGACCCCGGAGACGGCCCGGCGCTTCTTCAAGAGCCTCTTCTTCGACCCCGAGACCTATGACATCTCCGACGTGGGCCGCGTGAAGATGAACTACAAGCTGAGGCTCGACGTGCCCGCCGACGTGACGACCCTGCGCAGCGAGGACATCCTCGAGGCCGTCCGGTACCTCATCCACCTCAAGCTCGGCGAGGGCGACTGCAGCGTCGACGACATCGACCACCTGGGCAACCGCCGCATCCGCTCCGTGGGCGAGCTCATCGAGAACCAGTACCGCATCGGCCTGATCCGCATGGAGCGCGCCATCAAGGAGAAGATGAGCCTCCAGGACGTGGAGACCATGATGCCCCACGACCTCGTGAACGCCAAGCCCGTCTCGGCCGTCGTCAACGAGTTCTTCGGCTCGAGCCAGCTCTCGCAGTTCATGGACCAGACCAACCCCCTGTCCGAGATCACCCACAAGCGCAGGCTCTCGGCCCTGGGGCCGGGGGGCCTCACCCGCGAGCGGGCGGGCTTCGAGGTCCGCGACGTCCACAACAGCCACTACGGCCGGATCTGCCCCGTCGAGACGCCGGAAGGCCCGAACATCGGCCTCATCGTGTCGCTGTCGACCTACGCGCGGGTCAACGAGTTCGGCTTCATCGAGACCCCCTACCGCCTCGTGGAGAACGGCCGCGTTCTTAACGACATCAAGTACCTCACCGCCATCGAGGAGGAGAAGTTCACGATCGCCCAGGCCGACGCCGCCCTGGACGCCAAGGGCCGCTTCACGGAGGCCCTCATCTACGCCCGGAAGGGCGGCGAGTTCGTCACCGTCGTCCCCGAGGAGGTGGAGCTCATGGACGTCTCGCCGAACCAGCTCGTCTCGGTGGCCGCCGCCCTGATCCCCTTCCTGGAGCACGACGACGCCAACCGCGCGCTCATGGGCTCCAACATGCAGCGCCAGGCCGTGCCGCTGCTGCAGCCCGAAATACCGCTCATCGGCACGGGGATGGAGCCCGTCGTGGCCAAGGACTCGGGGGCCGTCGTGACGGCCAAGCGCGCCGGCGTGGTCGAGAGCGTCGACGCCGAGCGCATCGTCATCAAGTGCGACGAGGCCGAGCGGGGCAGCTTCGACACGGGCGTGGACATCTACAACCTGACCAAGTACCAGCGCACCAACCAGGACACCTGCTTCAACCAGCGGCCCGTCGTCGTGACGGGCGAACGCGTCGAGGCCGGCGACGTGATCGCCGACGGCCCGGCCACGCAGGACGGCGAGCTCGCCCTGGGCCGCAACGTCATGGTCGCCTTCATGTCCTGGGGAGGGTACAACTACGAGGACTCCATCCTCGTCTCCGAGCGGATCGTGAAGGAAGACGTCTACACCTCGGTGCACATCGAGGAGTTCGAGACGATGGCCCGCGACACGAAGCTCGGCAAGGAGGAGATCACCCGCGACATCCCCAACGTGGGCGAGGAGGCCCTGCGCAACCTCGACGACAGCGGCATCGTCCGGATGGGCGTCTACGTGAAGCCCGGCGACATCCTCGTGGGCAAGATCACGCCCAAGGGCGAGACGACGCTCTCCCCCGAGGAGAAGCTCCTGCGGGCCATCTTCGGCGAGAAGGCGGGCGACGTGCGCGACACCTCGCTGCGGGTGCCCCCGGGGGTCGAGGGGATCGTCATCGACGCCAAGATCTTCACCCGCAAGGGCGCCGAGAAGGACCGCCGGTCGGTCCAGATCGAGGAGGACGAGGTCCGCCGGATCTACCAGGACCGCGACGACGAGATCCGCATCATCACCGAGGCGGTGAAGAGCAAGATCCAGGACCTGCTCGTCGGGAAGGTCTCCGCGGGCAAGCTCATCGACCCGAAGAAGAAGAAAACGGTGCTCAAGAAGGGCGAGGAGATCACCGCCGAGGTCCTCGAGAAGATCCCCTTCAGCCTCTGGAAGGGCATCGCCCTCGAGGACGAGAACCTCGAGGAGAACCTCCGGGGCATGCTCGAGAACCTCGCGCGCAAGGTGGACCTCATCGAGGCCTACTTCGAGGAGAAGGTGGAGAAGCAGAAGGCCGGCGACGAGCTGCCCCCGGGCGTCATCAAGCTCGTCAAGGTCTACGTCGCCATCAAGCGCAAGCTCTCCGTGGGCGACAAGATGGCGGGCCGTCACGGCAACAAGGGCGTCCTGTCGCGCATCCTGCCCGACGAGGACATGCCGTTCTTCGAGGACGGCACGCCCGTGGACATCATCCTCAACCCCCTGGGCGTCCCCTCCCGCATGAACGTGGGACAGATCCTGGAGACCCACCTCGGCTGGGCCGCGCGGGAGATCGGCGAGAAGATCAACGCCCTGGTCGAGAAGAATGCGGCGTTCGACGCCCTCAAGAAGGAGATGAAGCGCATCTACGGATCCGAGGAGTTCAGCCGGTTCATCGACGGGGCCACGGAGGAGGAGATCCGGGGCTTCGTGCGGCGCCTCAAGAAGGGCATCTCGGTGGCCACGCCCGTCTTCGACGGGGCCACGGAGGAGGAGATCCGCGACATGCTCGGCAAGGCGAGCCTGCCCGCCAAGGGCCAGGCCGTCCTCTTCGACGGCCGCACGGGCGAGCCCTTCGAGCAGCAGGTGACCGTGGGCATGATCTACATGCTCAAGCTCCACCACCTGGTGGACAACAAGATCCACGCCCGCTCCATCGGCCCCTACTCGCTCGTGACCCAGCAGCCCCTGGGCGGCAAGGCCCAGTTCGGCGGACAGCGGCTGGGCGAGATGGAGGTCTGGGCCATGGAGGCCTACGGCGCGGCGCACACCCTGCAGGAGTTCCTCACGGTGAAGTCCGACGACGTGGCGGGCCGCACGCGGATCTACGAGGCCATCGTGAAGGGCGAGCACTCGCTCGAGCCGGGCCTGCCCGAGTCCTTCAGCGTCCTCGTCAAGGAGCTCCAGAGCCTCTGCCTGGACGTGGAGCTGGTGGAAAAGGAATAGGCGTCAGGCACCAGGCACCAGGCGTCAGGAAAAGGAAGCGAGATTGTTTCCGAGCCCACGGGCGTGATGCAACAGAATAGGCGGTAGACATCAGGCGCAAGGCGACAGGAAGCGGGAGAATTTCTTTCCTTCCTGATGCCTAAAGCCTGATGCCTGTGGCCCGTTTTTAAAAGGAGTTCATCGTGGAAGACATTTTCAGCTTTTTCGAAAAGCCGAAGGATCCCATCCGGTTCAACGCCATCAAGATGTCCATCGCCTCCCCGGAGAAGATCGCCTCCTGGTCGCACGGCGAGGTGAAGAAGCCCGAGACGATCAACTACCGCACCTTCAAGCCCGAGCGCGACGGCCTGTTCTGCGCCAAGATCTTCGGGCCCGTGAAGGACTACGAGTGCCTCTGCGGCCGCTACAAGCGGATGAAGCACCGCGGGGTGGTCTGCGAGAAGTGCGGCGTCGAGGTCATCCAGTCCAAGGTCCGCCGCGAGCGGATGGGCCACATCACGCTGGCGGCCCCCGTGGCGCACATCTGGTTCCTCAAGAGCCTCCCGAGCCGGATCGGCAACGTCATCGACCTCTCCCTCAAGGAGCTCGAGAAGGTCCTGTACTTCGAGTCCTGGATCGTGCTCGACCCGAAGGACACGCCCCTCAAGAAGAAGGAGCTCCTCACGGAGGAGCGCTACGTGGAGTGCCGGGAGAAGTACGGGGCCGACGGCTTCGTGGCCGGCATCGGCGCCGAGGCGGCCCGCGTGCTGCTGCAGGAGATGAACCTCGACGAGCTCGACGCCGAGCTGCGGGCCGACCTCAAGGAGGCCACCTCCGACACGAAGCGCAAGAAGCTCACCAAGCGCCTGCGCGTCGTCGAGGCCCTGCGCAAGAGCGGCAACCGCCCCGAGTGGATGATCCTCACGACGATCCCCGTGATCCCGCCGGACCTGCGGCCCCTGGTGCCCCTGGAGGGCGGGCGCTTCGCCACCTCGGACCTCAACGACCTGTACCGGCGCGTCATCAACCGCAACAACCGCCTCAAGCGGCTCATGGAGCTCAACGCCCCCGAGATCATCATCCGCAACGAGAAGCGCATGCTCCAGGAGGCCGTCGACGTGCTCTTCGACAACGGCCGGCGCGGCCGGGCCATCACGGGCTCCAACAAGCGCCCCCTGCGGTCGCTCTCGGACATGCTCAAGGGCAAGCAGGGCCGGTTCCGCCAGAACCTGCTGGGCAAGCGCGTCGACTACTCGGGGCGCTCCGTCATCACCGTGGGGCCCGACCTGCGGCTCCACCAGTGCGGCCTGCCCAAGAAGATGGCCCTGGAGCTCTTCAAGCCCTTCATCTACAACCGCCTCATGGAGAAGGGCTACGTCACGACGGTCAAGAGCGCCAAGAAGATGGTCGAGCGCGAGACCCCTGAGGTCTGGGACGCCCTGGACGAGGTGGTGCGCGAGTACCCCGTCATCCTCAACCGCGCCCCCACCCTGCACCGGCTGGGCATGCAGGCCTTCGAGCCCGTGCTCATCGAGGGCAAGGCGATCCAGCTCCACCCCCTGGTCTGCACGGCCTTCAACGCCGACTTCGACGGCGACCAGATGGCCGTCCACGTGCCGCTGTCCATCGAGGCGCAGGTCGAGAGCCGCGTGCTCATGATGTCGACGAACAACATCCTCTCGCCGGCCCACGGCAAGCCCATCATCGTGCCCTCCCAGGACATCGTCCTGGGGCTCTACTACATGACCCGGGCCCGCTCGGAGAGCCGCGGCACGGGGACGACCTTCTCGGGCCCCGAGGAGGTGCGCCAGGCCTACGACTCGGGCGAGGTGGACCTCCAGGCCAAGGTGAAGGTCCGCATGAACGGGCACCTCGCCGAGACGACGGTGGGCCGCGTGCTGCTCTACGAGATCGTGCCCAAGGAGATCCCCTTCGAGGTCATCAACAAGGTGATGAACAAGAAGGAGGTCGCCAACCTCATCGACTACTGCTACCGCTCCTGCGGCGACAAGGCGACCGTCATCCTCGCCGACCGCCTGAAGGACACGGGCTTCCGCTACGCCACCGTCTCCGGGGCCTCCATCGCCATCCACAACATGGTGATCCCCGCAGGCAAGCGGGACATCGTCGCCAAGGCCGACAAGGACGTCCTCGAGGTGCAGCGGCAGTACATGGACGGCCTCATCACCGACGGCGAGCGCTACAACAAGGTCATCGACATCTGGGCGCAGGCGACGGAAAAGGTCGCCGCCGAGATGCTCTCCTCCATCGGCTCCGAGCAGATCGAGCTGGCCGACGGCCGGACGCGCAGCCTCGAGAGCTTCAACCCCATCTACATGATGGCCGACTCGGGCGCCCGCGGCAGCGCCGCCCAGATCCGCCAGCTCGCGGGCATGCGCGGCCTGATGGCCAAGCCCTCGGGCGAGATCATCGAGACCCCGATCACGGCCAACTTCCGCGAGGGCCTCACGGTGCTGCAGTACTTCATCTCGACCCACGGCGCCCGCAAGGGTCTCGCCGACACGGCGCTCAAGACGGCCAACTCGGGCTACCTGACGCGCCGGCTCGTCGACGTGGCCCAGGACTGCACGATCAGCGAGGACGACTGCCGGACCCTCGACGGGATCTTCGTCCAGGCCCTGGTCGAGGGCGGCGAGATCATCGAGACGGCCGGCGAGCGCGTCCTGGGGCGCGTGGCCCTCGAGGACATCGTGGACCCCTTCACGGGCGAGGTGCTCGTGAGGGCCAACGAGGCGATCGACGAGACGCTCGCGAAGAGGCTCGACGACGCCGGCATCGAGCGCGTCCAGATCCGCTCGGTGCTCACCTGCAAGTCCAAGTTCGGCGTCTGCGCGAAGTGCTACGGCCGCGACCTGGCCCACGGGCACCTCGTCAACATCGGCGAGGCCGTGGGGATCATCGCGGCCCAGTCCATCGGCGAGCCCGGGACCCAGCTCACGATGCGGACCTTCCACATCGGCGGCACGGCCAAGTTCGAGGAGCACTCGACCCTGGAGGCCCGCCACGACGGCACGCTGAAGTTCGTCAACCTCCACTGGGTCAAGCGCGGCAAGGACCTCGTCGTCATGAACCGCAACGGCGAGATCCACGTCCTCGACGAGGAGGGCCGCAACCGCGGCAAGTACCCCGTCCCCTACGGGGCGCACATCAAGGTCGGCGAGAACGCCAAGATCAAGCGCGGCGACCGCATCGCCGAGTGGGACCCCTTCTCCATCCCGATCCTCGCCGAGGTGCCCGGGACGGTGAAGTACGGCGACATCATCGAGGGCAAGACCGTCCAGGAGCAGGTCGACGAGGTGACGGGCCTCTCGAGAAAGGTCATCACCGAGTTCTCCGACGCCGACCTGCGGCCCCGCATCTCGATCAAGGACAAGGAGGGCAGGACGGCCCGGGTGCCGGGCACCAACAGTCAGGCCCGCTACCTGCTGTCGGTGGGCGTCAACATCGGCGTCAACGAGGGCGACCGGGTCGAGGCGGGCGACATCATCGCCAAGATCCCCCGCGAGACCACGAAGACCAAGGACATCACGGGCGGCCTGCCCCGGGTGGCCGAGCTCTTCGAGGCGAGAAAGCCCAAGGAATTCGCGGTGATCTCCGAGATCGACGGGGTGGTCTCCTTCGGCAAGGACGTCAAGGGCCGCCGCCGCGTGATCGTGACCCCCGAGGTGGGCGAAAAGAAGGAGTACCTCATCCCCAAGGGCAAGCACATCACCGTGCAGGAGGGCGACCGGGTCCAGGCCGGCGAGGCCCTCATGGACGGGGCCTCCAACCCCCACGACCTGCTGAGCATCAAGGGGGAGAAGGAACTGGCGCGCTACCTCGTCGACGAGGTCCAGGAGGTCTACCGCCTGCAGGGCGTCAAGATCAACGACAAGCACATCGAGATCATCGTGCGCCAGATGCTCCGCCGGGTGCGGGTCACCGACCCCGGGGACACGAACTTCCTGGCCGACGAGCAGGTCGAGAAGAGCCGTTTCCAGGAGGAAAACGACCGGGTGATCGAGAAGGGCGGCCGGCCCGCCGTCGGCGAGCCGATCCTGCTGGGCATCACGAAGGCGTCGCTGTCGACGCAGAGCTTCATCTCGGCGGCCTCCTTCCAGGAGACGACGAGGGTGCTCACCGAGGCGGCCCTGGCCGGCAAGATCGACTACCTGCGCGGGATCAAGGAGAATGTCATCATGGGCCGCCTCATCCCGGCCGGCTCGGGGCTGCCCCTCTACAAGAAGCTCGGGATGGTGGTCGAGGGGGCCGACGAGGAAATCGGGCCGCCCGAAGAGAAAACGCTTGACATTCAGGCCTCGAATTGATAGAAGATCAAGCTTTCGCAGACCCCTTCAATTTGGACGGAAAGGGATAGAAGGATTTCAATGCCGACGATCAACCAGTTAGTGCGAAAAGGAAGGCGGCAGGTCCGGAAGAAGACGACGACCCCCGCCCTGGTGTCCTGCCCGCAGCGGCGCGGCGTCTGCGTGCGCGTCTACACGACGACACCCAAGAAGCCCAATTCGGCGCTTCGCAAGGTGGCCCGCGTGCGCCTCACGAGCGGCTACGAGGTGACGGCCTACATCCCGGGCATCGGCCACAACCTGCAGGAACACTCGGTCGTGCTCGTCCGCGGCGGCCGCGTGAAGGACCTCCCCGGCGTGCGATACCACATCGTCCGGGGGACCCTGGATGCCGTCGGCGTCCAGGACCGCAAGCAGGGGCGGTCGAAGTACGGCGCCAAGAAGCCGAGCTGATCGGGGTTGACAGCATGCCAAGACGACGAGAAATCCAGAAGCGAAAGATCACGCCCGACGCGAAGCACGGCAGCGTGCTCGTGGCGAAGTTCGTCAACAGCCTCATGAAGAAGGGCAAGAAGAGCACCGCCGAGGGCATCCTCTACGGGGCCTTCGACATCATCGAGAAGCGGGCCAAGGAGCCGCCCCTGGCCGTCTTCGAGAAGGCCCTGGACAACGTCAAGCCGGTCATCGAGGTGCGCTCCCGCCGGGTCGGCGGCGCCACCTACCAGGTTCCCACGGAAGTGGCCCCGGGCCGCAGGCAGGCCCTGGCCTTCCGGTGGATCATCGGCAATGCCATGTCCCGGGCGGAAAAGACCATGCGGGAAAAGCTCGCCGGCGAGCTCATGGACGCCGCACAAAACCGTGGCGCCTCCGTCAAGAAGCGCGAGGACGTCCACAAGATGGCCGAGGCCAACAAGGCCTTCGCCCACTACCGGTTCTAGCGCTCTTTTACAACATTCGGGTGTTTCATCGTGGCACGGCAGACCGCATTGGAGAATGTCCGGAACCTCGGCATCATGGCTCATATCGATGCGGGCAAGACGACCGTGACCGAACGCATCCTCTACTACACGGGCATCTCCTACAAGATGGGGGAGGTCCACGACGGCACGGCCGTCATGGACTTCATGGAGCAGGAGCAGGAGAGGGGCATCACCATCACCTCCGCCGCCACGACCTGTTCCTGGCGCAACTGCCGCCTCAACCTCATCGACACGCCCGGCCACGTGGATTTCACGATCGAGGTGGAGCGCTCGCTGCGCATCCTCGACGGGGCCGTGGCGCTCTTCACGGCCGTCGAGGGGGTGGAGCCCCAGTCCGAGACGGTCTGGCGTCAGGCCGACCGCTACCGCGTGCCCCGCATCGCCTTCATCAACAAGATGGACCGCACGGGCGCCGGGTTCGCGAAGGCCGTCGAGATGATCCGCGACCGGCTGGGCGCCAACGCCGTGCCGGTCCAGATCCCCGTCGGCGCCGAGGATCGGTTCCGCGGGGTCGTCGACCTGATCGGCATGCGGGCGCTGCTCTACGACGTCGACCGCCTCGGGGCGGAGTTCTCCATCCGGGAGATCCCGGCCGAGGTCCGGGACGAGGCCCGGGCCGCCCGGGAGAGGCTCATCGAGTCCCTGGCGGACGTCGATGACGCGATCATGAGGAAATACCTGCAGGGCGACGCGCCGGGCCGCGAGGAGATCGCGGCCGCGCTCCGCAGACAGACCCTCGCCATGAAGGTCGTCCCGGTGTGCTGCGGCGCCGCCTTCAAGAACAAAGGGATCCAGCCGCTCCTGGACGCGGTCGTCGATTACCTCCCCTCGCCGGCGGACATGCCGCCCGTGGCGGGGAAGGGGCCCGACGGCGCCGAGGTCCTGCGGGCGGCAAGCGACGACGAGCCTTTCGCTGCGCTCGCTTTCAAAATTGTCACGGACCCCTACGTCGGGCAGCTGACCTACATCCGGGTGTACTCGGGGGTGCTCGGCGCGGGTTCCACCCTCTTCAACGCAACGAAGAAAAAAAGAGAGCGTGTCGGCCGCATCCTCAAGATGCACGCCAACAAGCGCGAGGACATCCGGGAGGCCCGGACGGGCGACATCGTGGCCGCCGTGGGGCTCTCGTCGACGGCGACGGGCGACACGCTGTGCCACCCGGATCACCCGATCGTCCTCGAGACCCTGAGCTTCCCCGAGCCGGTCATCGCCATCGCCATCGAGCCGAAGACGAAGGCCGACGAGGAAAAGATGGGCGTCGCGCTGGAGAAGATCCAGAGGGAGGACCCCTCGTTCCGGGTCAGGGTGGACCGGGAAACGGGACAGACGCTGATCACGGGGATGGGCGAGCTCCACCTCGAGATCATCGTGGACCGGCTCTCCCGGGAATTCGGGCTGGGGGCCGACATCGGCCGGCCCCGGGTGGCCTACAGGGAAACGATCCGCAAGGCCGTCCGCGCCGAAGGGCGGTTCGTCCGGCAGTCCGGCGGCCGCGGCCAGTTCGGCCACGTGTGGCTCGAGATCGCGCCCAACGAGCCGGGCAAGGGCCTGACCTTCGAGAACCGGATCATCGGCGGTGCGGTGCCCCGGGAGTACATCCCGGCCGTCGAAAAGGGCATCCGCGAGGCGATGGAGGAGGGGGTGCTGGCCGGCTACCCCGTCGTGGACGTCAGGGCGGCCGTCGTGGACGGCTCCTACCACGAGGTGGATTCGTCGGAGCTGGCCTTCAAGATCGCCGCCTCCATGGGATTCAAGAACGGGGTCAGGCGGGCCCACCCGGTCCTGCTGGAGCCCGTGATGTCCGTCGAGGTCATCGTCCCCAAGGAGTACCTGGGGGACGTGATCGGGAACCTGACCTCCCGGCGCGGCAAGATCGTCTCGATCGAGTCCCGGCCGGGCTCCGAGGCGGTCCAGGCGGAAGTGCCGCTGGCCGAGATGTTCGGCTACGCCACGGACCTGCGGTCCAAGACCCAGGGGCGGGCCACCTACACGATGCAGTTTCTGCATTACGCCGCCGTGTCGGAGGAGCAGGCCAGGGACATCATCGAGAGGAAAGAACCGAGGCACAGGGCCAAGTAACTCACTATCGATCATCATACGGAATGCAAGGAGGTAACTGGAGATGGCGAAGAAAAAATTCGAAAGGACGAAGCCGCATGTCAATATCGGGACCATCGGGCACGTCGACCACGGCAAGACCACGCTGACCGCCGCGATCACGAAGCACCTGGCGACCAAGGGCCTGGCCCAGTACATGTCCTTTGATATGATCGACAACGCGCCCGAGGAGGTGGAGCGCGGCGTGACCATCAATATCGCCCACGTGGAGTACGAGACCGCCAAGCGGCACTACGCCCACGTCGACTGCCCGGGCCACTCCGACTACATCAAGAACATGATCTCGGGAGCCGCCCACATGGACGGCGCCATCCTCGTCGTCGCCGCCTCCGAAGGCCCCATGCCCCAGACCCGCGAGCACATCCTGCTGGCCCGCCAGGTGCAGGTCCCCTACATGCTCGTCTTCATGAACAAGGTGGACCTCGTGGACGACCCCGAGCTGCTCGACCTCGTCGAGCTCGAGCTCCGGGAGTTGCTCACGAAGTACGGCTTCCCCGGCGACAAGACGCCCATCATCCGCGGCTCGGCCCTGAAGGCCCTGGAGACCGACGATTCCAACTCGCCCGAGGCCAAGTGCATCTTCGAGCTCATGGACGCCGTCGACAGCTACATCCCCGAGCCCCAGCGCGACCTCGACAAGCCCTTCCTGATGCCCGTGGGCGACGTCTTCAGCATCTCCGGCCGCGGCACCGTCGTGACGGGCCGCGTGGACCGCGGGATCATCCGGACGGGCGACGAGGTGGAGATCATCGGGATCCGGCCGACCTTCAAGACGGTCTGCACGGGCGTCGAGATGTTCCGCAAGACCCTCGACGAGGGGCGCGCGGGCGACGACATCGGCGTCCTGCTGCGCGGCACGAAGCGCGAGGAGGTGGAGCGCGGGCAGGTCGTGGCCAAGCCCGGCTCGATCACGCCCCACACGAAGTTCAAGGCCCAGGTCTACGTCCTGACGAAGGAAGAGGGCGGGCGCCACACGCCGTTCTTCTCCGGCTACCGGCCCCAGTTCTACTTCCGGACGACCGACGTGACGGGGGTCACCACCCTGCCCGCGGGCGTCGAGATGGTCATGCCCGGCGACAACGTGGAGATGGAAGTGGTCCTCATCACCCCCATCGCCATGGAGAAGCAGCTGCGGTTCGCCATCCGCGAGGGCGGCAAGACCGTGGGCGCCGGCGTCATCAGCGAAATCATCGAGTAAGCGAGGGTTGAGAACGGATCATGGCCGATCAGAAGATTCGAATCCGTCTGAAGGCGTACGACTACAAGCTGCTGGACCGGTCCGCCGAGGACATCGTGGACACGGCGAAGCGCACGGGCGCCCGCGTCGCGGGCCCCATCCCGCTTCCCACGATGATCAACAAGTTCTGCGTGAACCGCTCGCCGCACGTGGACAAGAAGTCCCGGGAGCAGTTCGAGGTGAGGACCCACAAGCGGCTCATCGACATCATCGATCCCACGCAGGCCACGGTGGACGCCCTGATGAAGCTCGACCTGTCCGCCGGCGTCGACGTGGAAATCAAGTTGTAACGCGTGACGACACGGAGATGGGCGGGGCGCTCCCCGGTCCATCTCCTTTTTCGTTCCCTCACGCACAGCCAGCGCGGAAGTGGATGCTATGGAAAAGGGATTGATAGGCAGAAAGTTGGGGATGACCCAGATCTTCGCCGCCGACGGGGCCTCGGTGCCCGTCACGGTGATCGAGGCGGGGCCCTGTTACGTGATCCAGAAGAAGACCGAGGCCACCGACGGCTACAACGCCGTGCAGCTCGGCTTCGACCGCAAGCGGCAGGCCAACGTGACCAAGCCCCTGCAGGGCCACTTCGCCAAGGCCGACCGGGGGTTCTTCCGGGTGCTGCGCGAGTTCCGCATGCAGGCGGCCGCCGAGTTCGAGCTGGGCCAGGAGCTCACGGCGTCGCTGTTCGAGGTGGGCGACTACGTCGACGTCACCGGGACGAGCAAGGGCCGCGGGTTCGCCGGCGGCGTCAAGCGGCACGGCTTCCGCGGCGGCCGGGCCACGCACGGCTCCATGTTCCACCGGGCCCCCGGCTCCATCGGCGCCAGCGCCTTCCCCTCGCGCGTCTTCAAGGGGCAGCGGCTGCCGGGCCACATGGGCGACGAGCGCAAGACGGTGCAGAACCTCCTCGTCATGGGCGTGCGGCCCGAGCTCAACGTCATCCTCGTCAAGGGGGCCGTCCCGGGGAGCAAGAACGGGATCGTCGTCATCAAGAACGCCGTCAAAAAGAGCTGAGAAGCAACTGGAGTGAACGAACCATGCCCGTGGTGAGTGTATACGATATCGAGAAGAACAAGGTGGCCGAGGTGACGCTCAACGACGCCGTCTTCGGGGCCGAGGTCAACCGGGACGTCATCTACGAGGTCGTCCGGATGCAGATGGCGGCCAGGCGGCAGGGCACCCACGACACCAAGGAACGCGGCGAGATCCGCGGCGGCGGCAAGAAGCCCTGGCGCCAGAAGGGCACCGGCCGGGCCCGCGCGGGCACCACGCGCTCGCCCCTCTGGAGGGGCGGCGGGACGGTCTTCGGGCCCACGCCGAGGGACTACGCCTTCTCCGTGCCCAGGAAGGTGCGCCGGCTCGCCCTCATCTCGGCGCTCAGCCTGAAGGTCCGGGAGGAGAAGCTCCTGGTGCTGAAGGACTTCCCCCTGGCCGAGGTGAAGACGAAGAAGTTCAAGGAGGTCCTCGACCGGTTCGGGCTCAAGAAGACCCTCGTCGTGATCGACCGGCCCGACGCGGTCCTCGAGAAGTCCTCCCGGAACCTCCCCGATGTGAAAATGATGCGATGCGAGGGCATCAACGTCTACGACCTGCTGAAGTACGACAGCCTCGTGCTGCTGGAGCCCTCGATTCAAAAGTTAGAGGGGGCGCTGGCATAATGGAACTCCATCAGATCATCCGACGGCCGCTGGTGACCGAAAAGACGACCCTCCTGCGCGAGGGCAACCAGTACATCTTCGAGGTGGACCCGCGGGCCAACAAGATCGAGATCGAGAAGGCCGTGGAGAAGCTCTTCAAGGTGAAGGTGATCGGCGTGCGGACCCAGAACGTGCTGGGCAAGAAGAAGCGCTACGGGCGGCTCATGGGGAAGAAGAGCGACTGGAAAAAGGCCGTCGTCACCGTGGCGCCCGGCAGCACCATCGAAATCTTCGACAAAGTCTAGGATAAGGGAAACGACCCATGGCGATCAAAACCATGAAGCCCACGACGCCGGCCCGGCGCTACCAGACCTACTCGACCTTCGAGGAGATCACGGCCGCCGAGCCCGAGAAGAGCCTCACGAAGCCGGTCAAGAAGACGGGCGGCCGCAACAACGCCGGCCGCATGACGAGCCGCCACCGCGGCGGCGGGCACAAGCGCAAGTACCGCGTGGTGGATTTCCGCCGCGACAAGACGGACATCCCGGCCAAGGTGAAGACCATCGAGTACGACCCGAACCGCTCGGCGCGGATCGCGCTGGTGAGCTACGCCGACGGCGAGAAGCGCTACATCGTGGCCCCCGTGGACCTGAAGGTGGGCGACGAGGTCATCACGAGCGCCTCGGCCGACATCAAGCCCGGCAACGCCATGGCGCTGCGCAACGTGCCCCTGGGCTCGCTCATCCACAACATCGAGCTGCGGCCCGGCAAGGGGGCCCAGATGGTCCGCTCCGCCGGCGCCTACGCCCAGCTCATGGCCAAGGAGGGCGCCTACGCCCAGGTGCGGCTGCCCTCCGGCGAGGTCCGGAAGGTCCACATCGAGTGCAAGGCGACCATCGGCCAGGTGGGCAACGTCACCCACGAGGGCATCAGCATCGGCAAGGCGGGCCGCACCCGCTGGCTGGGCAAGAAGCCCCGGGTGCGCGGCGTGGCCATGAACCCCATCGATCACCCGATGGGCGGCGGCGAAGGCAAGACCTCGGGCGGCCGTCACCCCTGCACCCCCTGGGGCGTGCCGACGAAGGGGTACAAGACGCGCAAGAACAAGACCACGGACAAATACATCATCAAGAAGAGGGACAAGAAATAGTGGCACGCTCAATCAAGAAAGGTCCGTACATCGAGGCGAAGCTGGCGGAGAAGGTCCGGAGAGCCGAGGCGGCCGGGGACCGGGCGGTCATCAAGACCTGGTCGCGCCGCTCCACGATCACCCCGGAATTGATCGGGCACACCTTTGCCGTTCACAACGGCAAGAAGTTCATCCCCGTGTTCGTCACGGAGAACATGGTGGGCCACAAGCTCGGGGAGTTTGCGCCGACGCGGACATTCTTCAGCCATGCGGGCGACCGCAAGACCAAGGTGCGCAAGTAATCGCCGCACGCGGGGAAACGGGAGAACCGGAGACAGGGACGTCATGGAAGCAAGAGCAGTTGCACGATTCGTGAGGATTTCGCCGCAGAAGGCGCGGCTCGTCGTCGATCTCGTCCGGGGCCTGAAGGTCGAGGAGGCCGACCGGATCCTGGCCTTTTCGCGCAAGCGGGCCGCGGGGCTCGTGAAAAAGGTCCTCCAGAGCGCCGTGGCCAACGCGACGCAGAACCCGAACATCGACGAGAAGATCCTCTTCGTGAAGGAGATCTTCGTGGACCAGGGGCCGGCCCTGAAGCGCCACAAGGCGAAGACCATGGGGCGCGTGGCGCCGATCAAGCGCCGGATGAGCCACATCACCGTCGTTCTCGACGAGCAGTAAGACGAAGGAGGATTGGATCTTGGGTCAGAAGGTAAACCCGATCGGACTGAGGCTGGGGATCAACAAGGGCTGGAGCTCGAAGTGGTTCGCCGAGAAGAACTACGGCACCCTCGTCCACCAGGACATCAAGCTCCGCAAGTTCCTGAAGAAGAAATTCTACCACGCGGGCATCTCGAAGATCGAGATCGAGCGGGCCGCCGACAAGGCGAAGGTGAACATCCACGCCGCCCGCCCCGGCATCATCATCGGGAAGAAGGGCTCCGAGATCGAGAAGCTCAAGAAGGACCTCGACGGCATGACCGGCGGCGAGACGATCATCAACATCCTCGAGGTCCGCAAGCCCGAGATCGACGCCCAGCTCGTGGCCGAGAACGTGGCCCTGCAGCTCGAGCGCCGCATCGCCTTCCGGCGGGCCATGAAGAAGAGCGTGACCTCGGCCCTGAAGTTCGGGGCCAAGGGGATCCGCATCACCTGCTCGGGCCGCCTCGGGGGCGCCGAGATGTCCCGGATGGAGTGGTACCGCGAGGGCAAGGTGCCCCTGCACACCCTGCGGGCCGACATCGACTACGGCTTTGCCGAGGCGCGGACGACTTACGGGGCCATCGGGGTCAAGGTGCTCATCTACCACGGGGACGTGCTGCCCGACAAGAAGCAGGCCAGCGCCTAGCACGGCGGGAACCGGCAACGAGGAGACATAGACGATGTTAAGTCCGAAACGCATCAAGTTCCGAAAGATCCAGAAGGGCAGGCTGGGCGGCAAGGCCACCAAGGGCAACGAGGTGTCCTTCGGCCAGTACGGGCTCCAGGCGATGGCGCCGGGCCGGATCACGGCCCAGCAGATCGAGAGCGCCCGTGTCGCCATGACACGCCACATCAAGCGCGGCGGGAAGATCTGGATCCGCATCTTCCCCCACAAGTCGTTCACGAAAAAGCCCGCCGAGACGCGCATGGGCAAGGGCAAGGGCGCCCCGGAAGGGTGGATCGCGACCGTGCGGCCCGGGACCGTCATGTACGAGATGGAGGGCGTCTCCCCGGAGGTGGCCCGGGAGGCCTTCCGCCTGGCGGCGCACAAGCTGCCCGTTCCGACGAAATTCTTGACGAGGGATATCTTCGATGAAGAGTAAGGAAATCAGGGACCTGAGCCTCGACGAGCTCCGGGTCAAGCAGCGCGACCTCACGGAAGAGCTCTTCAAGCTGAAAATCCGGCAGGCGACGGGGCAGCTGGACTCCCCCGCGGCGCTGAAGAACGTCCGCCGGGACATCGCCCGCATCAAGACCGTCATGAAGCAGAAGGAGCTGCAGAAATAGGTATGGACCAGAGGGGAAACAAGCGGACCGTCAAGGGGGTCGTCGTCAGCGACAAGATGGACAAGACCGTCGTCGTGAAGACGGAGCGGCTCGTCAAGCACACGGGATTCCGGAAATACGTGCGCCGGCACCAGAAGTACAAGGCCCACGACGAGCGCAACGAGTGCGGCGTGGGCGACACGGTGCTGATCGTCGAGTCCCGTCCGCTGAGCCGGGACAAGCGCTGGAGGGTGCGTGCAATCCTGGAAAAAGCGAAGTAGCCCGAGGTTGGAAACAGCAGAGGGTAACGGGGTGTCGATATGATTCAGATGCGTACCATTTTGAATGCCGCGGATAACTCGGGGGCCAAGAAGGTGTCCTGCATCGGCGTGCTGGGCGGGTCGCGCAAGCGCACCGCCACCGTGGGGGACGTGATCGTGGTGTCCGTCAAGGAGGCGATCCCCAACGCGAAGGTCAAGAAGGGCGACGTCATGAAGGCCGTCGTCGTCCGGACCCGGAAGGAGGTCCGGCGCGTCGACGGGACGTACCTCAAGTTCGACGACAATTCGGCGGTGCTCATCAACAACCAGATGGAGCCCGTGGGGACGCGCATTTTCGGGCCCGTGGCCCGCGAGCTTCGCGCCAAGCAGTTCATGAAGATCATCTCGCTGGCTCCGGAAGTGCTGTGAGCCGCAGGGGACGGGGAACGAGCATGCAGACGAACCGACTGAAAAAGGGCGACACGGTGAAGGTCCTCGCCGGCAGGGAGAAGGGGAAGACCGGCAAGATCACGAAGATCCTGGCCGGCGGCGAAAGGGTCGTGGTCGAGAAGCTCAACATGATCAAGCGCCACCAGCGGCCCGATCAGAAGAGCAAGGGCGGCATCATGGAGAAGGAGGCCCCCCTGCACGCCTCCAACGTCGCGCCCCTGTGCGCGAAGTGCGGCACGGGCGTCCGGATCGGGTTCAAGACCCTCGAGGACGGCAAGAAGGTCCGCATCTGCCGCAAGTGCAACGAGCAGCTCGATCAGTAAACCGGGGATAGGGAACCATGGCAAGACTCAAAGACTACTACAAGAGCGAAGTCGTCCCGGCGATGATGAAGCAGTTCGGGTACCGCAACACGATGCAGGTGCCCCGGCTGGAGAAGATCATCGTGAACATGGGCCTGGGCGAGGCGATCCAGAACGTCAAGATCCTCGAGAGCGCGTCGGCGGAGATCGGGGCCCTGACGGGCCAGAAGCCCGTGATCACCAAGGCCCGCAAGTCCATCGCCACCTTCAAGCTGCGCAAGGGCATGTCCATCGGCTGCATGGTGACCCTGCGCAAGGAGCGCATGTACGAGTTCTTCGACCGGCTGGTGAACGTGGCGCTTCCCCGGATCCGCGACTTCCGGGGCATCCCGCCCAGCTCCTTCGACGGCCGCGGCAACTTCGCCATGGGGATCAAGGAGCAGTTCATCTTCCCCGAGATCGACTACGACAAGATCGACAAGGTCAAGGGCATGAACGTGGTCATCGTCACGACGGCCAGGACCGACGAGGAGGCCCGGCATCTGCTGCGGCTCCTGGGCATGCCCTTCCGGAACTAGGAAACGAGACGGAGGAACACCGTGGCCAAGAAATCCCTGATTGCAAAAGCGAAGCGGAAGAAGAAGTTTTCCGTCCGAGAGTACAACCGCTGCCCGATCTGCGGGAGGCCCCGGGCGTACTACCGCAAGTTCAACATGTGCCGCATCTGCCTGCGCAAGTACGCCTCCTGGGGGGAGATCCCCGGCGTGATCAAATCGAGCTGGTAGACGGCAAGGAGCATGGATTTATGGGTATGACCGATCCGATCGCGGATATGCTGACGAGAGTCCGGAACGCCAACCGCATGAAGTTCCGCAGCGTGAACGCCCGGCTCTCGAGGATGAACCTGGAGATCGTCAAGGTCCTCAAGCGCACCGGCTACATCAGCGGGTTCGACGTGAAGAAGGACGCCAACAAGAAGGACGTCCTGAAGATCTACCTCAAGTACACGGACACGAAGCAGCGCGTCATCCAGGACCTGCAGCGGGTGAGCCGGCCGGGCCGGAGGATCTACGTCTCGAGCAAGAAGATCCCCAAGGTCTACAACGGCTTCGGGGTGGCCATCGTGTCGACGCCCCGGGGGATCATGACGGACAAGGAAGCCAGGCAGCAGAACGTGGGCGGCGAGATCGTCTGCAACGTCTGGTAAGCGCACAGCAGGAGAGACACCCATGTCACGAATCGGGAAGAAAATCATCGCCCTGCCGGACAAGGTGACGGTCAAGGTCGCCGGCGGCGCAATCCAGGTGACGGGCCCCAAGGGGACCCTCTCGAGGGCGCTGCCCCGGGACATCGAGATCGTCCAGGAGGGAAAGACCCTCGCCGTGAAGACCACCCACGAGGGACGGCGGGCCGGGGCCCTGCACGGCCTCACCCGGACGCTCGTGGCCAACATGGTCACGGGGGTGAGCGAGGGATTCACGAAGGGGCTCGAGATCTCCGGGGTCGGATTCCGCGCGGAGATGGCGGGCACGACGCTCAAGCTCTTCGTCGGCTATTCCGTGCCGCTCACCTACGAGGTGCCGCCGGGGATCGCGGTGAAGATCGAGAAGCAGACGAGCCTCACCGTCTCCGGGATCGACAAGGAGATGGTGGGCCGGGTCGCCGCCGAGATCCGTGCCAAGCGCAAGCCCGAGCCCTACAAGGGCAAGGGGATCCGCTACGCGGGCGAGGTCGTGCGGCGCAAGGTCGGCAAGTCCGCCGGCGCATAAGGCTCTCGGGCCCACAACCCCACACTCACGAAGAGGGTAGAACCGTGTTATCGTCAGCCAAGAAGATCCAGAAGATCCGGGACAAGCGCAAGAAGCGGGTCCGGGGCAAGGTGGCCGGGACGGCCGGACGTCCCCGTCTCGCCGTGTTCCGCAGCGCGAGGCACATCTACGTGCAGGCCGTCGACGACGAGGCGGGCCGGACGCTGGCCGAGGCCTCCACGCGCAGCAAGGAGATCGCCGGGGCGATCGCGAAGATGAAGAAAACGGCCGCCGCCGCCGAGGTGGGCAAGCTCATGGCGAAGAAGCTGCTCGCCCTGCAGATCGACTCGGCGGTCTACGACCGGGGCCCCTTCCTCTATCACGGCCGGGTGAAGGCCCTGGCCGAAGGGGCGCGGGAAGCGGGCCTGAAATTCTAGAATCCGAAAGGCAAAAAGGGAGCGACCGTTGGACAGGGACAGAAAAGAATTCATGGTGGAAGAGACGGAGATCCTGGACCGCGTCGTGGCGATCAACCGCACGGCCAAGGTCGTCAAGGGCGGCCGGCGGTTCCGGTTCAGCGCCATCGTGGTCGTCGGGGACGGCAAGGGCTCCGTCGGCGCCGGGCTCGGGAAGGCCAACGAGGTGCCCGAGGCGATCCGCAAGGGGATGGAGAAGGCCCGCAAGAGCATGGCCAAGGTCTCCATCGGCAACCGGACGATCCCCCACGAGATCGTCGGGGAGTACGGTGCGGGCCGGGTCATGCTGAAGCCCGCCTCGGAGGGGACGGGCCTCATCGCGGGCGGCGCCGTCCGCGCGGTGCTGGAGGTGGCCGGCGTCCAGAACGTGCTCACGAAGTGCCTGGGCTCCCACAACCCGCACAACCTCGTCAAGGCGACCCTCGACGGGCTCCGCCGGCTCCGGTCCGCCGGCCAGATCGCGGCGTTGAGGGGCAAGGACGTGGCCGACATCTAGACGATCGTCAGAGGATGCAACCGTGGAAAAGAAGCTGAAGATCACACTGGTGAAGAGTTCCATCGGGCGCCCCGAGAAGCAGCGCAAGGTGCTGCGCGGCATGGGGCTCGTCCGGATGAACCGGAGCGTGACGCTCCAGGACACCCCCGAGGTCCGGGGCATGGTCGGCAAGGTGAGCCATCTTGTGGCCGTGGAAGAAATCAGCGGGTGAACGCGATGAACCTGAGCGAACTGAGACCCCCCGCGGGGTCGAGAAAGAAACGGAAGCGGATCGGGCGGGGCGACGGGTCCGGCCACGGCGGGACCTCCACGAAGGGGCACAAGGGCCTCAAGGCCCGCTCGGGCCACAACTCCCGGCCGGGCTACGAGGGCGGCCAGATGCCGCTTTCCCGGCGGCTGCCCAAGAAGGGGTTCAAGAACGTCTTCCGCAAGGAGATCGTCATCGTCAACCTGGGCGAGCTCAACCGCTTCTCCGGGGAGAGCCCCGTCGACGCGGCGGCCCTGCTCGCCGGCGGCGTGATCCGCCGCACGGGCGACGGGATCAAGGTCCTCGCCAAGGGGACGATCGAGAAGGCCCTCACCGTGAGGGTGAACGCCGTCAGCCGGGCCGCGAGGGAGAAGATCGAGGCGGCCGGCGGCAAGGTCGAGGTCATCGGATAAGGGGTCATCGGATTTGATCGGCGGACTGAAAAACATCCCGAAAATTCCCGAGCTCCAGAAGCGGATCGCCTTCACGTTCCTGCTCCTGGGCGTCTACCGGGTCGGGGCCCACGTGCCCACGCCGGGGATCGACACGGCGGCGCTCGCCGCGTTTTTCGACCAGGCCCGGGGGTCCCTGCTGGGGCTCTTCGACCTGTTTGCGGGCGGCGCGCTGTCGAACCTCTCGGTCTTCGCGCTGGGGATCATGCCCTACATCAGCGCCTCCATCATCCTGCAGCTGCTCACGATCGCCATCCCGCACCTGGAGCGGCTCTCGAAGGAGGGCGAGGCGGGGCGCCGGAAGATCACCCAGTACACCCGCTACGGGACGGTCCTGCTGTCGCTCATCCAGGGGTTCGGCATCGCCGTGGGCCTGGAGAACATGGCGGGCCCGACGGGCGCCTCGATCGTCATCGCCCCCGGGTGGGGCTTCCGCCTCATGACGGTCATCACGCTCACGGCCGGCACGGCCTTCATCATGTGGCTGGGCGAGCAGATCACGGAGCGCGGGATCGGCAACGGGATCTCGCTGATCATCTTCGCCGGCATCGTCTGCCGGGGCCCGGAGGGGGTCCTGAACACCTTCCGGCTCGTCGCCACGGGCGAGATGGGGATCCTCGCGGTGATCTTCCTGTTCGCCTTCATGGTCGCCGTCGTCGGGGCCATCGTCTTCATGGAGACGGGACAGCGCAGGATTCCCGTGCAGTACGCCAAGCGCATCGTGGGGCGGAAGATGTACGGCGGGCAGACCACGCACCTGCCCCTCAAGATCAACACGTCGGGCGTCATCCCGCCCATCTTCGCGTCGTCGATCATCATGTTCCCGGCGACCCTGGCCCAGTTCATCCCCCACCCGTGGATGAAGGCCGTCTCCGGGATGCTCGTGCCGGGGGCGTTCCTCTACGAGACGATCTACGTCGCGTTCATCGTGTTCTTCTGCTTCTTCTACACGGCCGTCGTGTTCAACCCGACGGACGTGGCGGAGAACATGAAGAAGCACGGCGGGTTCGTGCCCGGGATCCGGCCGGGGAAGAAGACGGCCGAGTACATCGACCACGTGCTGAGCCGGCTGACCTTCAGCGGGGCCATCTACGTCTCGGCGGTCTGCGTGCTGCCGAGCATCCTGATGGTCTACTTCAACGTCCCCTTCTACTTCGGCGGGACGGCGCTGCTGATCGTGGTCGGCGTGGCGCTCGACACGGCGGGACAGATCGAGACGCACCTGCTGGCGCGGCAGTACGAGGGGTTCCTCAAGAAGGGGCGGCTGGCCAAGCGGCGATAGGGAGGCCCGGCCATGGTCATCTTGAAATCTCGCCAGGAGATTGAAAAGATGCGGAAGAGCAACGCCCTCGTCGCGGCGATCCTGGAGGAGCTCGGGAAGAAGATCCGGCCGGGGGTCAGGACGATCGAGCTGGACAGGCTCTCGGAGGCGATGGCCCTCAAGAAGGGGGCCCGGCCGGCCTTCAAGGGATACCGGGGGTACCCCTACTCCCTGTGCACCTCGGTCAACAGCGAGGTGGTGCACGGGATGCCCTCGGAGAGGGAGCTGCAGGAGGGCGACATCGTCAGCCTCGATTTCGGCATCCTCCGCGACGGCTACTACGGGGACGCGGCCGTGACGGTGCCCGTCGGGGAGATCAGCCCCGAGGCCAGGCGGCTGCTCCGGGTCACGGAGGAGGCCCTGTACCGGGGCATCTCGGCGGCCCGGGCGGGCAACCGCATCGGGGACATCTCCGCGGCCATCCAGGGCCACGTCGAGGCCGCGGGCTTCTCCGTGGTGCGGGATCTCGTGGGGCACGGCATCGGCAAGAGCCTCCACGAGGACCCCCAGGTCCCCAACTACGGCTCGAGCGGCCGGGGGATCGAGCTGAAACCGGGCATGGTGTTCGCCATCGAGCCCATGGTCAACGAGGGCACCTACCGGGTCGACGTCCTCCGGGACGGCTGGACGGTGGTGACGGCCGACGGGAAGCTGTCGGCCCATTTCGAGCACTCGGTGGCGATTACGGAAAACGGGCCGGTCATCCTGAGCCGGATCGACTGAACGTTAGGGAGCATATGGCTAAAGAAGAACCCATCGAGGTGGAAGGCACGGTCATCGAGACGCTGCCGAACGCCATGTTCCGGGTGGAACTGCAGAACGGGCACCGCGTGCTGGCGCACATCTCGGGAAAGATGCGGATGCACTTCATCAAGATCCTCCCGGGGGACCGGGTGACGGTGGAACTGTCGCCCTACGACCTGACGCGGGGCCGGATCACCTACCGGTCGAAGTAGGGCACCGGGCGGACGCGGGCCCGTGGAGAAAAGGGGGTTTCGTCGTGAAAGTCAGACCGTCAGTGAAAAAAATGTGCGACAAGTGCAAGATCATCAAGCGCCACGGCGTCGTGCGGGTGATCTGCGAAAACCCGAAGCACAAGCAGCGCCAGGGATAACCCACAACCATTCGAGGAGGCCCGAGCAGTGGCAAGAATTGCAGGCGTTGACCTACCCAAGAACAAGCGCATGGAGATCGCCCTGACCTACATCTACGGGATCGGCCGCTCCAAGTCGCGGGAGATCCTCCGCGAGGCGGGCATCCCCTACGAGACGAAGACGGACGTGCTCACCGACGCGGAGGTCACGGCCATCCGCAACATCATCGACCGGGACCACAAGGTGGAGGGCGACCTGCGCCGCGACGTCTCCATGTCGATCAAGCGGCTCATGGACGTCGGGACGTACCGCGGGCTGCGGCACCGCAAGGGCCTTCCCAGCCGCGGGCAGCGCACGCACACCAACGCCCGGACGCGCAAGGGGCCCCGCCGGGCGATCGCCGGGAAGAAGAAGTAAACACGACATTCGACAGCTGGAGGGCACATGGCCAGTCCGAGGAGAAAGACCGGAAAGAAGCGCGAGAAAAAGAACGTCCCCGAGGGGATCGCCCACATCCAGTCGACGTTCAACAACACGATCGTCACCATCACCGACCTGACGGGAAACGTCATCGCCTGGGCGTCCTCCGGCATGTCGGGGTTCAAGGGTTCCCGGAAGGGGACCCCCTTCGCGGCCCAGATGGCCGCCGAGAGCGCCGTGAAGAAGGCCAGGGAGCAGGGGCTGCGGACCGTCCGGGTCTACGTGAAGGGGCCGGGCTCGGGCCGCGAGTCGGCGCTGCGGGCCCTGCAGGCGGCGGGGCTGACGATCAGCCTGATCCGCGACGTCACGCCGATCCCCCACAACGGCTGCCGTCCGCCGAAACGAAGGCGCGTGTAATCCCACAGACGAACGACTCATCGACCCACAGGGAGGAAGAACTTGGCACGTTACAGAGGCTCAGAATGCAGGCTTTGCCGCCGCGAAGGCCTGAAGCTGTTTTTCAAGGGTGACCGCTGCTACACGGAGAAGTGCGCGTTCGAGCGGCGCGGCTACGCGCCCGGCGAGCACGGGCAGGCGAGGAAGAAGCACTCCGACTACGGCGTCCAGCTTCGCGAGAAGCAGCGCCTCAAGAGGATGTACGGGCTGCTCGAAAAGCAGTTCCGGGGGTACTTCGAACGCGCCGACCGCATGAAGGGCATCACGGGCTCGAACCTCCTCGTGCTCCTCGAGCGCCGGCTCGACAACGTGGTGTTCCGCCTCGGGTTCGCGCCGTCCCGCAACGAGGCGCGGCAGCTCGTGCGCCACAGCCATTTCCTCGTCAACGGCCGAAAGGTCAACATCCCCTCGTACACGGTGCGCAAGGACGACGTCGTGGAGCTCCGGGAGAAGAGCCGGAAGGTTCTCCCCATCCTCGACTCCCTCGAAACGGTTGCCCGAAGGGGCATCCCGGGGTGGCTGGAGCTGGACAAGGACAACTTCAAGGGCCTCGTGAAGGCGATCCCGACCCGGGAAGACATCACCATGCCCGTCCAGGAACAGCTGGTGGTCGAGCTGTACTCCAAGTAACCGGTCCAGAACGGTTGCGGGCGATAACCCCTTTTCCAGGCGGTTTGCGAGCCTGATTGCGTGAGGGAAAATGGATATGCAGAGAAACTGGCGCAGCCTGATCCGGCCGAAACGGATCGAGATCGACGAGAAGACCCACAGCAAATCCTACGCGGAATTCACCATCCAGCCGCTCGAGCGGGGCTACGGCATCACGCTGGGCAACTCGCTGCGGCGCGTGCTGCTCTCCTCGATCCAGGGGGCGGCCATCGTGTCCGTGCGCTTCGACAAGGTCCTCCACGAGTTCTCCTCCATCCCGGGCGTGAAGGAGGATGTGACGGACATCATCCTGAACCTCAAGGGCGTCCGCCTGAAGCTCCACGGCGATGTCCCCCGGACGATCAAGATCGACGCCTCGAAGGCGGGGATCGTCAAGGCCGGCGACATCATCACCGATGCCCACGTGGAGGTCCTCAACCCCGAGCACCCCATCGCCACGCTCACGACGGGCGGCAAGATGAAGGCCGAGATGGTCGTGAAGATGGGCAAGGGCTACGTCATGGCCAAGCGCGAGCGCGACCCCGATCAGCCCGAGGGCACCATCAACATCGATGCCATCTTCTCGCCCATCAAGAAGGTGAGCTACACGGTGAGCCACGCCCGCGTGGGCCAGATCACCGACTTCGACAAGCTCGTCCTCGAGGTCTGGACCGACGGCAGCGTGCAGCCCGAGGACGCCGTCGCCTTTGCGGCCAAGATCCTGAAGGACCAGCTCGACATCTTCATCAACTTCGAGGAGACGGAAGAGGAGAAGGTGCAGGAGGAGGCGGGCCAGAGCGAGAAGCTCAGCGAGAACCTCCTCAAGAGCGTCGACGAGCTGGAGCTCTCCGTGCGGTCGGCCAACTGCCTCAAGAACGCGGGCATCCACATCATCGGCGAGCTCGTCCAGAAGACGGAAGCGGAGATGCTCAAGACCCGCAACTTCGGCCGGAAGTCCCTCAACGAGATCAAGGAGATCCTCTCCGAGATGGGGCTTTCGCTCGGGATGAAGATCGACTGGCCGCCCAGGGGCAGGGAAGAGGCCTCCAGCGCGGAGTGACACTAACGACGGGAAAGGATGTTGTTCATGCGACACGGGGTAGGGGGAAGAAAGCTCGGCAGGACCACGAGCCATCGCACGGCCATGCTTCGCAACATGGTGACGTCGTTTCTGCAGCACGAAAAAATCGAGACCACCGATGCCAAGGCGAAGGAGCTCAGGCGCGTGGCCGAGCGGATGATCTCGCTGGCCAAGACGGGCGGCCTCCATGCCCGGCGGCAGGCCGCGGCGGTGATCCGGGACAAGGACGTGCTCAAGAAGCTCTTTGACGAGATCGGCGCCCGTTTCGCCGACCGCCAGGGCGGCTACACGCGCATCGTCAAGACGCGGTTCCGCGCCGGCGACAGCGCGCCCATGGCCGTCGTCGAGCTGATGGTGAAGCCCGAGGAGAAGAAGGGCAAGAAGGAAAAGGGGTCGAAAAAGGAAGGCCCGTCCAAGGCGGCGCCGAAGGGCAAGAAGGAGCCCAAGGCCAAGAAAGAACCGAAGGCCGACAAAGAGGCCGAGGCCGAGAAGGAAACAAAGGAGAAAAAGCCGGCGGCGAAGAAGGCGCCCGCCAGGAAGGCGACGCCGAAGGAAGAGTAGGGCCGGTTGACGGACGGATCCAGGGCAGGGGGATCCCCCCTGCCTTTTTCGTATGTCTCCAACCCCCTGCTTTGCCCTTGATTTCCTCCGGGAAACAGGTTACACAACAGCGGTACAAGGTATCCGGAAGAAAGGAGGATGATCGTTATGGCGGAGGAGAAAATCGGCGAAATCGTAAAATTCTTCGCGAAGCCCAGCGTCGCGGCGATCAAGATCACGGCGGGCGAGGTGAAGGTGGGGGACACGCTCAAGTACGTCGGCCATACGACGAATTTCGAAAACGTCGTCGAGTCCATGGAGGTCAACAACGCGAAGGTCGAAAAGGCCGTGGTGGGCGACTACATCGGCGTCAAGGTGTCGGACCGGTGCAGGCCGGGCGATGAGGTCTTCAAGGTCATCCCGGACTAGACAAATTCAGAAGTTGAGAAGGTGAGAAGGTGAGAAGTGTGTACAGGCTGCCCGCCTGCCGCACGTCTTCCGTCCTGCCACCTTCTCACCCTCTTACCCTCTTACCTTCTATCCGACCGAATGAGGCCAGGGCCACGGGAGATGATCATCCCGCGGCCTTTTTTGCGCCCTTGCGGATACAAAGAGGTTGCCCGCGGCGGCGGGGCTGTGGTAACGTGCGCCGACGACGCAGGCGCCAGG
>CAYSDD010000003.1:27962-35213 GCA_964429555.1 uncultured Syntrophaceae bacterium | reverse complement strand
CTCCAGTCAGGGGTGGCGGAATCGATCGGAATCGGGTGGCGCCTTCCGTCGGAATCGGGTGGCGGAATCAATCGGAATCAGGTGGCGGAATGCGTCGGAATGCGCACCCATCAAGCAGTGCGCGAAAACCATCAAAAAACACTGGCAAGGGATCCTCAACTGGTTTGAGTCTCGCGTCAACAACGGCATCCTCGAAGGCATCAACAGCATGATCCAAGCGGCCAAAGCCAGGGCCCGGGGCTACCGAACCGTGAAGAACTTCATCACGATGATCTATCTCATCAGCGGCAAACTGGACTTTAAACTACCCACTTGAAACAGCGAGGAACCGAAAATAATGGGTCACGCGCTGAAACCCCTACACCGCAGATATGTGCCGCCTCCCTGCAACCTCCGTCGCATTTATTCGTTAGATCGCAGCCGGAGCATTCTTCCGGCAGATACTCCCTGAAAACGAACGTCTTCCAGTAGGGTTGTGATTTAAGGCCATCCATTTCGGTGTAGTGGTTGAGCCGGACAGGGGAGTGGTTGCAGACACGGGCATAGCCGGAGGGGTCGATGACAAAGAACCCCTTGGCTGCTGCGCAGCGTGTCCCGACATTCAGGTGTCTGTAGCGGTTTTTGTCGACCAGGCACAGGGGCAGTTCGGTGCCGACGCTGCCGGTGCGGTTGGCCGTTCGCAGTACGGTCTCGGCTGTGTCGAGCATGGTGGTGATGTCGTTCCTGTCCAGGGAGAGTTCTTCGCTGTGGGAAAGGCCCCTGCCTCCCGGAAGGAATCGGTTCATCAGAAGGGTGTCCGCCCCGGCGATCAGGGCCTCGGCAATGGTCTCGTAAAGCTCGTGGATATTGAGCCGAGTGACGGTGATGCCGACGTTTGTTACGACATTGGCTTCTTTGGCTGCACGGAACCAGTTGAGAATGGTGTCCGGGCTGGTCCCTGCCCGGTTGTGCGCTTCGAAGGTGGACAGGCCGGGCAGGCTCATGCTGAGGTGGATGTTGTGCCTGGCGCAGAGGTCGATGAGCGCCCGGCTCATGATTTTTCCGTTCGAGAGGAGGAAAAGATTCGGTTTGACGTTGCGTTCGACGAGGCAGCCATTCTCGGTCTCAATTCGGCGGGCGTTGCACCCGGCTGCGAACTCGACGATCTCCTCTAAGCCCTCCTTGAGAAGGGGCTCGCCGCCCGTGAAGGCCAGGTTGAAGCAGCCCAGGGTGCAGAGCCTTTCGATGAGGCCTTTCCACTCCTTGACAGTAAGCTCCGGGCGCACGTCGTAGTCGCCGCGCGGTGAAAACCACGGACAGGAACAGAAGAGGCACGAGTGATTGCAGCGGTAGGTCATTTCCAGCACGGCGGTGGCCGGCAGAAAGGAAGGGGACAGGCAGGAGGTGATCTTTGTCACCGCGTCAGCCATCCATTTTTACTCCCAGAAGTTCTTCAAGCCGTTTCATGTGATCGACCAAGGCGTCGTAACCGCCGGAAGTCCGCAGCTTTCCTTCCATGAAGTCCGTCAACAGAATCAAGTCTCTGTGACGGATATCCGGGGTGATTTTGCAGAAACTGCCGTAGTGGACCTTCAGAAGAAGGACAGGGCGAGACACATCAGGCCGGCATTTTCTGCAGAACTGGCTTTCATCCAGTTCGACGTGAATACCCTTGATGTCCTTTACGGCCTTTCTGCACCCCTCGAGTTCCGCGACGAGGTCGTAGGGCTTTGCTCTTAGCCTCCCCGGCGAGGGCGGGTCGTCGTCCGTCTCGATGCGTGCTTGTTCCTCGCGGGCATACAAGGTTTTCTGCCCGCATGACGGGCAAACATACTCGAGCCGGTCTGGCGGGAATGCCATGTCGTAGCACATGGCTGCGGTATGACGGATGAGCATCGGCCGCGGGCTGGCACTGAGCATCCTCAAACGCTCAGCAATGGTATCTTTGGTATGTGTATCGAAAGCCTTGCAGGCCGGAGCGAAAGGCTTTTGCGGGAATTTCTCCATCACTTCCGAATATTCGAAGTCATTCAGCCCGTCATAGAAGTAACTGATGAACAGTCTGATGTCCCCTCTTGTGGCGACGCAGTACTCGATGGACTTCGTCTGCAGGAGTTTTTCGATCATGAATCTCTTCGGCCAATTGCAGGGATCATCGAGGAGGATGCGGATTCTTCCGTCGGTATTCATGCCGATAGGAACCCAAATCTCCCGCCGCAAAGCCTCCGGCTTGATTCTGCTCAACAGCTCATAGGGGGGCGGCAACGGGCTGAACGGGACGAAGCTGCAGAGGTAGTAATCCTCCAGAGAGCGTCCGATGTCCTCACGGCTGATCCGGTAGCGCTTCATGAGGATCTCCTCGACAGGCACATGGCTGTGGTGGGCCTCGGTGAAGGCGGACTCCAGATCGCTTTCCCTCAACAGATTCTGGTTGACGAGGTAGTCGAACCGAGTCTTTCGCCGCGACGAGATGCGGTAATGATTGTGGAGCATCTTGCTCAGGGCCCCTGCAATTTCCTCGAGGATGCCCTGTTCTTCCGCTGTGAACTTGCCCCCGCCCTTGCGGTTGACGATCTGGATGACCCCGAGGAGAATCCCCTCGTGCTTGATGGGAATGGCGAGTGTCTGTGTGGTTCGATAACCTGCCTGCTTGTCCCATTCCTCTTCGTGGGAAAGGGAATTGTCAGTTTTCTCGAGCTCTTCCTTGTCGTAGACATCAGCGATGTTCACGCCCCGCCCCGTGCGGGCCACAAAGGCAACGATGCTGCGATTGTCGATGGGCAGACGGTCCTCTCTGAGTTGGGACCCTCTGATATACAAGGTGTAGATCTCGTTGCGGGGTTTGTCGATGACGTAGATCGTGGCAAAAAAGGCATTGACCAGACTGGCGATGTCCTCCCTGTGCTCCACGAGAATATCTTTCATGTCCCTGGAGGCCAGTATGCTGATCACCACATCTTGCTTGCTTTTCATGTGCTTTCCATCGGACGCGCTGCGAAATCGTTCCTGGACACCGGGCATTTCGGCCAACGCGATGATTCAACGCATGGGCCCGCAACGCGCAACGTTTTGCGAGGGTTAAAGGAACTGGTTACCGTTTGCCTGCTTGTGTGGCGGACTCCGCTTGCCATTTAATCCACCCCTTGATTTCTGCCTCCAAAGCCGCCTTGAATTCGGCCGGCGCGAGCACCTTGATGTTCGGCAGCCACATCTTGAGCGTCTCGCGGATCTCCCCGAAGTTTCCCACCTTCAGGCTGACGATCAGAGAGCCGTCGGGTTTTGTTTCCCTGATCTCCTGCGTGGGGAAGAACTTCCGTCGCCTCTCATTGATGTCGTGCAAAAATCGGGCCTTGGCCGGACTGACCCTCCGTGGTATGAGAAGCGCATTGGCCGGTCGGAATTACAGGTGCGAGAGGCGTGGGCAGAAGTGAAGCGACAACCGGAGTGTATCATCATCGCCGGCCCAAACGGTTTCGGCAAGACGACATTTTATTTTCCGTGTCATACTGATTTATCTCTGTATAAGCGTCGTCAGAGTTGCCTTGGAACGGATACGAACACGGGTCAGACAGGGCGGTCACGACATGCCTGATGATGTCGTCCGCAGAGGCTATGAGTCAGGATGGCGCAACTTCAATACGGTATACAAGCCGCTCGTGAATTCATGGATACTTTTTGATAATTCTGGAAACATTCCGGTGCTGCCGGATGAAGGAGTCAATCAATGAAGGAAGAGAGTCAAGCCGAGTTCGTGGCGAAAGTGGGCGTTGCGCTGCGGCGGGCCGCGAAAAGGGCCAAGGAAATCGCGGCGCGGACGAATACCCCGATTGTCGTTTTCGAAGACGGGAAAATCGTCAAGAAAAAGGTAAAGCTTACGAAGAAGGGAACGCCAAGTTAAAAAACGGCTAAGGCATAAAGGCAACATGCTATTTGCATGATGAGAATAGCCGCAATTCTTCCTGGAAAGAGTCATCGGCAGACATGCCTCCTCTCTCGTTGAACCCCACCGCCGAGCAACGAAAGATTCTGGATGCCCGTGGCAGGGTCGTCAAGATCAACGCCCGGGCGGGGACGGGCAAGACGGCCACCCTCGCGATGATCGCCCGGGAGCACCCGGACGAGAAGATCCTGTACCTGGTCTTCAACAGCCGAAACCGGCAGGAGGCGAAGGGCAAATTCCCTGCGAATGTGGACGTCCACACGATCCACTCCTTTGCCCTGTCGGCCTCGGGGGGCAAGTACGACGGGTTCGAATCGGTCCGGCCCTCCCATTTCCTCTCGCAGTTCAGTGCCAAACGGGAAGTGCTCTCCACCCTGACCCAGATGTTTCTCGTCTACTTCCTCAACTCCCCCCACCCCTGGCTCGAGGACGCGACCAGGCCCTTCAAGACCTATCTGCCGGAGGAGCTGCAGGCCCTGCTCGAGCGCGAGAAGGGCCGCATCGTGGAGGCCGCGCGAAAGGCGGCGACGGGCTGGTACAGGGACCGGAAGAACTGCCCGCACGATTTCTATCTCAAGCTGTCGCACCGCGACGGGAAATTCCAGGGGAAGCTTGCCCGCTACGACCGGGTGCTCGTGGACGAGGGGCAGGACCTCTCGCCCATCATGATCGACGCGCTGGCAGGCTACAGGGGCCGGATCGTCCTGGTGGGCGACACGCACCAGCAGATCTATGGCTTCCGCTACGCCGAGGACGCCATGCGGCGCTTTCCCCACGACGAGCTGCGCGACCTGACGATGAGCTTCCGGTTCGGGCCGCGCATCGCAAACTTCACGACGCGGTTCATCCGGCACGGCAAGGATGAAGACGGGTTCATTATAAGGGGCGATCGGGGCAAGACGTCGAGGGTGTATGTGTACGACACGCCGGATTCCCTGGCGTGGAAGGGGGAAACGGCGATCCTGTGCCGCACGAACTTCTCGCTGTTCAAGAACGCCATGGCCTTGAGGGCGAACAAGAAGGAGTTCCGGTTCGAGCGGGACATCAGCGCGGATCTCTACCGCACGCTGGACGTCTACTGGCTTCGGGTGGACGAGCGGGACAGGATCCGGGACGAGCTGATCCGATCGTTCGGGGACATCGAGGAGTTGACGGACTATGCGGAGGCCCTGGAAGACTACCAGCTGTTGAAGATGGTCGACATCGTGGAGGAGTACGAGCCGGAATTTCCAGACATCGTCTTCGAACTGCTGCAACTGTGCAAGGAACGGGGCGGGAAACGGGAGGCGTCGATCACGCTGTCGACGATCCACGCCGCCAAGGGGCAGGAATACGACCACGTGGTCCTGGACGAGGACGTGCTCTCGAATCTCGGTTGCCGCGAAGGGGCCTCCCGGTGGGACGAGGAGATCAATGCCGTCTACGTCGGCATGACCCGTGCGAAGAAGAACCTGTATCTGCCTGTGGCCGTGAAAACGCTTTTCGACCACTCATGGCAAGATTACGCGGAAGGCATTCCCGCGGTGCAGCCCGGGCGCGGCGTCCGGACTCGAAGCGCAGGAGTTCCGGCGGCCGGCCGATTTCCCGGCGACGGCGGGGCCTCCTTGCCGCGCAGGCAGGGGAAGGCCGAGAAGCTTCCCGAGATCCGGATCGGCGACAGGGTGAGGACGCCCAACGGGTACGGCGTCGTCGTGGACGTGAAGGGCAAAGAGTATCTCGTCCAGCTCGAGAATCGGAAGGCCCGGGTCTGGGAGCGGCGCTCCGCTCTTACAGGCGTCCAGAGTATGGCCGCATCGAAGGCATCCGGGAAAAAGGGCGGCCCTGCGCGGAGGAGCTAGTCCGGCAGGACGGGGGATTCAGTTCGCCTGTGTCGCTCCGGGAGATCGCGCCGACTGCAACAGGAAAGAATACTTTGCGATCGGCTGGCCGCAGCGGCAATACAGGCTGCCGCCCGTCGGCGGGCGTGCCGGTCTCTCTGTCGCGGCGACGCGCGCCGGCCGATCTATTTCTCCGATGCCAACCACTCGGCCTTTCAATGCACCGAAGCGGTCATGGGGGAGACAGGGCAGCCGCTTCCGAGCCGGTCTTGAAACTGCATGGAATCGAAAGAACATATTGACATTACATGGGATTTCGCGCTATAGGACTCATCAAGAGCTTTACAAGGGGAACGAGTATGCGTTCACTCGAGGCAATCAGCACGGTTCTGAAAAAAAATAAAGCCGGATTCCATAAGACGTACAAAGTGAGGCAGATAGGCGTGTTCGGCTCCTATGCAAGGCGCCGCCAGAAGGAGGGCAGCGACGTGGATATTCTGGTGGAATTCGATGAGGCGCCTGATCTGTTCACATTCCTGGAGTTCGAGGGAAAACTCGAGAAATTGCTGAAAACCAAGGTAGACCTCGTCACGAAGCAGGCGCTCAGGCCGGAACTGAAGGAGCGGATACTGAGTGAAGTGGTCTATGTATGAAGAGGGATTATCGGTTTTACATCAAGGATATTCTGCAGAGCATCCTCCGGATCCACTCGTTCATCGAGGGGATGCGTTATGAAGATTTTCTGCAAGACGACAAGACGGCCAGTGCGGTGATCAGAAAGCTTGAAATCATCGGTGAGGCCGCTAAGCATGTTCCGATGAAGGTGCGACAGAAACATCCGGAATTGCCATGGACCGAAATGGCAAGAATGAGGGACAAACTCATTCACGGGTATTTTGGTGTCGATCATGAAATTGTATGGAAGGTCGTGAAGGAACGACTGCCGGCATTAAAAGCATCCTTGGAGATCATCATCGCAGATTTGGATTGAGTTCTGTCCGCCCGCTGCCTCTCTCCACCAGCCCCCTGTCTTTAGCTGCACTGCAAACTCCCCGGCTGGCGGCTCTGCGTCGCCGTGAGGTGGCATCTGTTGCTTCGACCGCGTCACGTTCCTCAACGGTCGTCCCCGACCGCCGCATCCCAGGGTGTCTTTGCCTTCACCGGGTCGATGAGAAACCGCACCCCCTGGTTGTCCGACGGGTTCAGCCACAGCATCCGTTGAAAGACGAGCGCCGCCTCTGAGAAGCGTCCCAGGCGCCAGAGGCACAGCGCGAAGCCGTGCATGCAGCGCAGAAAAGGCCGGTTGTCGACGAGACTCCAGGGCAGCAGGCCGTTGAAGTCGCCTCCCAGGGAGAGCTCGCCGATGCGCAGACCGATCTCATAGTGCCGAAGGGCGTCCTGCGGATTGAGGCCAAAGACGAAATTGCCCAGGTGTGCATGGGCATCGAGGCAGCGCAGATCCGCCTCGCAGAGCTCCATCAGGATTTTTGCCGCTTCGGCCCGCAGGCCGGCATC
>CAYSDD010000003.1:0-27862 GCA_964429555.1 uncultured Syntrophaceae bacterium | reverse complement strand
CCGCCTCGCAGAGCTCCATCAGGATTTTTGCCGCTTCGGCCCGCAGGCCGGCATCCTTGAGATCGTTTGACCGCGTGATGGGGTCCTCGAGAGGATCGTCATCTGGGTCATGGCCGGGCAACACCCGCTCCATCTCGAACATCGGGCGGGGGCCGCAGGCGATGATCGGCGCGGCCCACTCCTCGGTTGGCTCGTCTTCTTCTCCCCAGTACTCCTCTCCGGGGTCCCACAGGCCCATGGGCACAAGGCCCAGAGGCTTGAGATCGAGGGCCTTCACATCGATTCGGGTCGATAGGATGTCCCCGGAAAGGTACGGGTGTCCGGCGTAGCGCCACTGCTTTCGGGGCTGGACCGTGACGAGTTCGCCGGGAACGATGCCCCAGGGGCGGCTCGCGCGCAGCGTGATGACCCGGCCGCTTCCAGGCAGGCGGCACCGGGCGGCCGACCGCGTGACGGAAAGGACGACCAGTTCCTGCAGTGTGCCCACGTCGACGTCTACCGCCGTTGCCTTGTGCTGCCGTCTGCGGCGGGGATGTTTCTTGCTTTCCTCCGGGTACGGATCGAGGTTGAGCCACCTGCGGTAGGCGGCGATGTATCCTGCACCCGCCCGGGTCCGGGGGAACTCGACCTCGGAGAGCGTAACGACGTACTCGGCGCCGTCTTCGCGCCGGCATCCTACCGTCAGCCCGCGCCGTTCGTTGCCGTCGTAGTCAATCTCGATCACCGAAACCGGCTCTCCGATGACGAAGCCGTCAGCCGGCAGATCGACATGTTCTTCGAGGGCCTGCCGGAAGGCCCGGAATTTTCCGTCATTGCCGACTGCGTCGAGCGTGATCTCTTCGATCAGCTTGTCCAGCGTTTCGCGATCCTTGCTGTCGTCCGGTTTTCGCGGCTTCATGCCTCTACTTTTCCTCCCTGATGCCCGCCTTCACCAGGCGTTGAACCAGCGCCTTGCGCCGCGCATGGGCGGTCATGAATTTCATCAGTTCCTCCTGGAAGTGTTCAGGGCCGGCGTGTGCCGTGTACGCTTCCGACAGGTCAACGAGTAAGCGGGTGGCCTCGTCGTAGGCCGAGGCCGTGCCGCGCTCGACGGCCCGTTGAACCGACTGCCAGGCCCCCGCCGAATCCTTGAACAGGGTTTTCAGGTATGCATCGCGTTCCTTCCGGCGCCTGGCTTCCCGCTGATTCCGTTCCTGTCTCCTTCTTTCCGCACGGATTTCTTCTGCGGCCCGGGCACTCGTTCGCAGCACCCCTGCCGTCCGCCCAGTCGAAGACTCGTCATCGCCTTGCGACTCCCGTCGCCATGCCGCGAACCGGCTCTTGACGGCACGTTCGGCCTCCTGCCCCTGGCCCATGAGAAGCTGCTTCAGGACCTCTGTGACCTCAGTCCGGGGCAGGTCGGCGATCCATGCATCCACATCTTTTTGTGAGACGTCCCCGTCATGAACCGCCGGGCTGCCCATGGCAGCGCCGGCCAGCAGGTCTTCATCGATTTCCAGGAACTCCGCGAGGGCCTGCTGGGCCGGGGTCAATTGGCCAAGACCACTCACGCAGAGAGGTTCCACCTCGCCATCATCCACCATCCCCGTGCCCACGTCCGCCAGCCAGCCGATGTAGAGGCTGCGAAAATCGCCGCGCAGCAGCTCTTCCCGCACAGGGGCGAGCCGTGCCATCCAGCCGCGGCCGTCCTCCTGCGCGAAACGCTCGTCGTTTTCCGACTCCTCCAGATGCCAGGTGATGATCCAGTGGGTTTTCGTGGCCTTGAAAAACAGCGACTCGCAGGCGGACAGGGCCTCGACCGTCCCTTTCGGCAGCGCCTCGAAGGGGACACGAACCTTGAAGATGGCCGTCATCCAGTTGGCCACGTAGACGTGGGCGTCGAAGTAGCGCTCCATCAACCTGTCGGGATTGCCCTTGAAATCCCCCCACTGGTAGTCGTTGGTGAAGCTGACGCGAGTGATGTCGGCGCGGGTCGAAAGCGCCCGCAGCTCCTTCATCTCCGTCGGTGTCAGCGGCCGGTCGACGGCGAGAAACTCGTAGTACTGGTATTCGCTCATGGGAGCCTCCCCCTATGCTCGTACAGCCCGGAACGCCGAATCATCCCCCATGTGGAAGAAGATCCTCCCGTGCAGTTCTTCCCGTTCTATCCATACCCATCCCCGCCCGAGCGCGGGGTCCATCTCGGCGTTCCCTTCCCAGGAAAACTCAATCCGCGCCTTTCCGGCGGCGTTTTCCACCCGGCAGTCCATTTCGCCCCGGACCAAACCGAACTGGAAATGGCCGGTGCCGTCCTTCCTGAACGTGAAATGTCCGGGGACCTCCATGTCGACATATTCCTGGTCCCACTCTTCCATTTCCACGATGAGCCACTTGCCGACAAAGGGCTTCAGCGACGCCTTCATCGCCCGCCTGCTTTCAGCCATCTTATCCCTCTTCGCTTATTTCGATCAGTTCCGAGTACCGACGCATACTTTGATCCTGATTCAGTAAAGACAGTCTTGACGCTCTTGCAGGGAGACGCCCCTTAGACCTCGATGATCCTGCGCAGGTCCGTCACCGGAAGTGCAAACACGTTCTTTCCGATGAGATATCGCTCCTTGCCTTGGAAATTGAAACACTGACTTTCAATTTGCAAGGATAATTTCCGCGCCGATTTTCCAGGCAATTCTAATTCCCGTGGTCGCAATGCCATTCCGCCGCATCTCTAGCGTCTCTCGGCTGTCCCGAAGTGTCACACCTCCAGGCCCACGATCAGGAAGCCGTCGGCTCTGGTTTCCCGGCTCTCCTGCGTGGGTAAACTCTTGCGTCTCCTCAAGCAAATGTTACGCAAAAATCAAGACTTGGCCGGACCGGTCCTCCGTTATATGAGAAGCGTACAGGCTAGTCGGGATTACAGTTGCTAGAGGCGCGGGCAGAAGCGAAGCGACAACCGGGGTGTATCATCATCGCCGGCCCAAACGGTGCGGGAAAGACAACCTTTGCGAGAGAATTTCTGCCTCGTGAGGCAGGTTGTCCGATATACGTGAATGCCGATTTGTTCGCCGCAGGGCTGTCGCCCTTCGTTCCGGGCCTAGCCGATGTGCGGGCCGGACAGGTGATGCTCGAGGAGACCGCGTCGCGTGTGCGACGATTGGAGAGCTTCGCCTTTGAGGCGCAGGCGCCATAAAAGGGGCTGGCGGAATTTCAAGTCCGTTTACAAGGCAATCGTCGATTCATGGGTGCTGCACGATAACTCCGGCGACCAACCGGTCCTGCTGGATGCGGGAGGCCGGCGATGAAAAAAGAAAAAATCGTGGTACATGACGAGCTCCTTGCCGTGGTGGGCGTTGCGCTGAGAAGGGCCGCCAAGAGGGCCAGGGAAATCGCGGCGCGGACTAACACGCCGATCGTCGTCTTCGAAAACGGGAAAGTGGTCAAGAAGAAGGTGACGAAGAAACAGAAAGGGGGCAAGCCGGGCGACTTTTATTTAACGGGCCACCCCCTTTTTTTTGCTTCAGATTGCAATGAGTACCCCATCGTTTACGAGCCTGACATTTGCTAAATGCATCCGGAGCATTTTGGGATGGCTACTGTGGATGGGGATGACCATCCTTGGTTTTACTGCTTCTACCAGTTTGATTAAATCAGGCAAAGCCGCATGCCCGCCGGAATGCAGAATCTCCACCCGAACAGACTTTTCTTTCAGATACGCACGTAAGCCATTGAATGCGTTGTCTCTTTCAAGATAACCCGCCCACATGGAATAAATCCAGGTTGCCCCCGTTAGGGTCAAATGGTTCTGGATGTCCGTGAGATACTTCGGGCGCACCAGCATGACTGTTCTGTCTTCCGCTTCCCTGATGACCCTCCAGTTGATCCCATACTTGCGTTGTCTTTTAAGGACATCAGTAAGGCCTATCGACTCGAACCAATCGGCGATACGTTGCGGGTAGCAAACGCGGACGCCGGACCAGGATGGCAGCGGCACTCGTGCGTATTTCCCCAGCCTTTCCAATATCTCCGCAGTGTAGAAGTCGATAATCAACCGCCTCTTGGATCGCTTCGCAGCTTTGTAGATTGTCACCAGCCGGTCTATGTTCTGGCTTGCCGCTGTCACGAGCACGATGCCCGCTGTTTCTTTGATCACCCGAAAAATCTCTTCCTCGAGTTGCTCTTCGGTGAGGTGTGCCTCGTGTGACCGGGGTCCCAGCATGGTCCCTTCGATGACCATGACGTCCACCTTGGGCGGGTTTTTCATGAGGCGCTCGATGGTGCCTGCCTTTCTTCCGTGGCTTCTGAAATCGCCCGTGTAAAAGAGATGTTTGCCGCCCGCCGCAATCAGGAATGCATGGGCATCGAAGGCAGAGTGATCGACAGGGTATGGCTTTATCGAGAAGGGGCCTATGCTGAATAAATTACTGCTTTGAAAGGTGCGGAAAGAGGGCGGCGTTCTTCTCTTTCGGCTGATTCTTGCCGTAATCCCAATCAATTCGGCGGTTGCTTGACCGCAGTGGATGGGGATCTCTTCCGGCAGAAGGCCGGCCAGGCCGTAGTGGTCAAGATGGGCATGCGAGAGCAGCACGCCGTCGATTCTCTTCTGGCCATGTCGAATATCGTGAAAAAGGGGCTTCGGCTCGTTAGTTTCCAGCGGCTCGTCGGCACGGGAATCGAGCGGGAGACCCGCGTCGACGAGAATCGCGGCATCCCCATAGCGGATCTCGATGCAGTTGCCGCCGATCTGGTGTGCCCCGCGATGTATGATCAGTTCCATGCACACCGCCGGAAAGGATGGACGTTCATGAACCCCGCTGATCGAGACAGGGCGCACGGGGCACGGCAGGGTCATCCCGGTAAGCGAACCGAGAAACGGTGCTATAGGTTGGCGCCCGTTGCCACCGGCTTCCACCGATCTCTTTTCAGGCTGGGGATCGTGTCGGGTTCGTTTAACTCAACCTTGTCCTGGCGGGTAATTTTACGGGCGTCATATATCCGTGCGCATTTGCCGTCGAAGTCATTCCTATCAATATTCAGGGCCATCAGGGTTATCGTTGTCTCGAATGCATTGCCGATATCCCCCAGCAATCGGCTGACTGTCGACGCAGCCCGCGGGTAAACGTATCCCGTCCCGTCCATCAGTTCGTATTGCCGGTAATAAGAAAGGGGCGCGAGCACCATCAGATTCACTGTCTCGAAGCGTTCTACCCTGTGTTTGCCTTCGTGTAAAATCGCCCTGTACTGGGTCAGATTCTTCAGGCACTCCACGATTGCGTACATGGGCGAGTTGGTGCTTTCCCACGGCTTGAGCTCCACAAAGGTGAATGTGCCGTTCTTTTCCCTAATCCCGATATCGATGGATTCCTTCTTCCCGCCGATGGATACCTGGTTGAAAAAGCCTGCGCCGTTCGTCATCACAATGAAGCGTTCCAGCGCCTCCTCGGGCCTGTATGGCTTCTTGTCTTCGGTCATCGTGAATTTGAAGTGCTGTTCCGGGCAGACCAGCTTCGTGCCATCAGGCACGCTGTTGCCGACGACCGTCTTGATGGTGTTATGGAGGTTCTTGTGGTCGAAGGCCAACGCGCCGTCTTTCAGATAGTTCAACCACCCGCGCTTGCGCGTGATCTGGCAATAGCCGTTTCGCTTGGCTTTCAATTCGCGGATTATGTTTTTCATGACGGACATGCCTGTACCCTCCCGGTCAGCTCGTTTTGGTTCGGCGTTGTTTAACCATTGATGCGTGTGTAAAGGTTCCCTTTGCGGACCCCGTGCAGCTTTTCTTTCCTGAGAAGGGTGTGTACGAGCTCTTTCATGTCGGCTACGAGGTTGTCGTGATCGGGTACCGACGACGGCCACGAGGGGCTCGATGGGTTCAGCACCAATACCCTAGCCGTGCCCTTTCCCTCATGCAGCCATTCGTAGCCGGCAAGAAAACCGACCAAGCGGTCTTCCCCGTTTTCCTTCCAATGAAACTCGATTCCGTGTCCGCAGCGCCCAATAGCCGGCGCGTCGATCCACGCCACAGTGAAATGAAGGTAATGTTCTATCTCCGCCATATCTTGTCTTCCGGCTGATTCCGCGCTTCAGCGATAAGTTAACGCTTCGGTGCACCCTGCCACGTGAGCCACTTGCCTATTTCGGCGGTGAACGACTCTTTTATGTCTGGCGGGTTCAGCACCCTCACATTCGGCAGCCAGGATTTGAGAATCTCGCGCACCTCCCCGAAGTGCCCCACCTTCAGGCTGACGATCAATGAGCCGTCGGGATTTGTTTCCCTGATCTCCTGCGTTGGGAAGATCTTGCGGCGCCTGAAGTAGTCGGCCGCCCTGGGGTTCACCTCGATGAGCACCTCCAGGTTGCGCTCCTCGGTGAACCAGATGTTGGCGCTCCGGCGCAGCAGCTCGTCGAGGTTGGCGGGCACGGCGGGGAAGCTCTCATTCAGCATCTTGAGATCGTTCAGCTTGTCCAGGGCGTAGCGCTTGACGATGCCCGTGCCGTCCTCTTTGGCCACGAGGTACCAGAAGCCGTCGTAGTGGACGATCCGGTAGGGGTCGGCTGTGGCCGGGTGGGTGTTTTTCCCCGAGGTGTAGTGAAAGGAGACGCGCCTTCGGTTGCGGATCGCCTTGAGAAGCCGGTTCATGAGGCGGGCGTCGAGGGGCACCGACTCGTCGACGTGGATGTAGACGGGCTGCGAGGCCGTTGCCCGGTAGAGGCGGTTGAAGACCTCGCCGGCGGCCTTCTGGAAGGGCTCGCCCAGCTGGGAGACGGCGCACTTGAGGGCCACGATGAGGGCCAGCTCGTTTTCGTCGAAGAGCTCGAAATTCCTGAAGATGTCCTTGTCCAGCCGATAGACGCCGGGGCCCGCCTCGGTGACGGGGAAGCCGCACTGCTTGAGGAATGACAGGTCCCGCTGGATGGTGCGGGCCGTGGTGTGGAACTCCCGGCTGAGGGTGGCCGTCGTCACCCGTTCCTTCTCCAGGAAGAGCCTGAGCATCTGGCCCACGCGCATCAGGCGCCGGTGGGTGTTCTTCTGGGCAGTCATGGGGCAGCCTCTCGGTTCCACGATGCGGTTTTTTTATGCAAGAGGCCTGCCGGATTATCCGCCTCACCCTGGCCCCGTTCGTCAGGCACACGGCCCTGAACTCGTCGAAGGGCTCTCCCGCCGGGGGAGAGGGAAAACCCAAGAGAAAATCCCCCTGTGTCCCCCTTTGATAAAGGGGGAATTAATGAGATTAGTCCTAGGGGATTTTCCCCCGACAGAGGGCTGTCGGGGCGGCCTTTCATATAAGGAAGGAGTGGCGATAATGGGCTCAGACAATCACAAAACTCCCGGCCGCCTGTTTCCGCCGGGAGGGAGGGGGGCTCATGGAGAATGCAATCAGGGGTCATCTGGAGGGAATCCGATTCGGCGAGATGCAGCGGCACCGCAACATGGCCGTCTGGCCGATCTTTGCGGCCGTCGACGGCGGCCCGCAGTACATGACCATGAAGGAGGCCCTGGCGGGCGGGTTCCTCACGGTCACCGAGGTGAGCGCGGGGGGCGCGGTGCCGGAGCTCAAGGTCGTCAACAGCGCTTCCGTTGCCGTGCTCATCCTGGATGGGGAGGAGCTGGCCGGGGCCAAGCAGAACCGCATCGTCAACACGACGATCCTGCTTCGGCGCCAGTCCGAGACCATCATCCCCGTGAGCTGCACCGAGCAGGGGCGCTGGTCCTACGTGTCGGGGCGCTTCGACGACTCGGGCCACATCGCGGCCCACCGGGTGCGGGGCGCGGCCAAGCGGAGCGTGTCGGAGAACCTCAAGGCGGGCCTTCAGTTCCGGTCCGACCAGGGGGCCGTCTGGGACAACGTCGCGGACGTGCTCCAGGATTGCAGCGTGCTCTCGTCAACCGGCGCCATGAAGGACGCCTTCGACTCCCGGGCGGTTGACATCGACGAGTACCTGGGCACGTTCGCCTGCCTGCCCGGCCAGAAGGGCCTCTTCGTCCTCATCGACGGCAGGGCGGCCGGGATGGACATGGTGTCGCTCGAGTCGGCCTACGCCTCGCTGCACCCCAAGCTCGTCAAGAGCTACGCCATGGAGGCCGTTGCGCTGGGCGGCAGGGACGGGAAGCCCATCCCCGAGGGCGCACCGCAGGCGTTCCTCGCCGAGGCCCTGGCCTGCACGGGGCAGCGCTTCAAGTCCGTGGGGCACGGCTGGGACTTCCGCCTCGAGGGCAGGGGCATGGTGGGCTCGGCCCTGGTCTACAACGGGGCGCTCATCCACGCGGCCTTCTTCCGCGTGACCGAGGCCGAGAGGGCGGGGCACATGTCGGGCCTCTCGCGCAGGCGCGGGTTCCGCGGGTGATCCCGGGGGCTCTCCGGCTCTTCTTCCCCTCTCCCCTGGCGGGTGACGGCAGGGGAGAGGGGTCTTGATATCCGGCTCCCTCCCGTCGAGGGAGGGGAAATGGATGCTGATCGGCAGTCGGCAGACTCTGGGGGAATGCGGATGGACACGACACGGGAATACCGGGGGATTGACGTCACGAAAGGCCTGGTTTGCATCGCCGTTGCGGTTCTGACTCTCCTGGGGGCCGCGCTGTACGCCATGGAGCCTGCGGGCCCGCGGCAGGCCGACGCGTCGGCCGACCGCCCTGCGGCCATGGCCTTCAAGCCCGGCTCGGAGCCCTCGGAGGGCATAGAAGACATCCAATGGGGCGCCGCCGTCGGCCAGTACACGGGTCTTGCGCCCCGGGGGTGCAACGTCTACGGCTTGGAGGAGCTGTGCCGCTACCGCGCCGAGGGCTTCGGGGACGAGGCCGGCGGGGTGGAGGTCGACTTGTTCTTTTGGCGCGGACGCCTCTTCGGCGTGGAGCTCTCCACGCAGGGAAGGAAGAACTGGGCCCCCTTCCGCAAGATGGTCTTCGACGAGTTCGGGGGGCCGGCCGAGCCGGCCGCGGGCAGCGAGTTCGAGTGGCACGGGGAAAAGGCGCTTGCGCACCTGTCATACTCGCACCGCAGCCGCCGGGCATCGCTGCTGATCGTCTCCGTGGAGATCGGCAACGAGATGGGCCGCGCCGCGGGGCAGGCGGGGCGCTGACAAGGTGCGCGGGACGATGACGGCGAAGATCTACAAATTCCCGAAAGGGTCCGGAAAGCAGGCGGAGCCGGAGAAACCGGCGAAGGATGGGCAGCCGTCGAAGGTCGAGAAGCCGGCCGCCCTTGCGCGGCCGCCTCGGGTCCTGCTGATCACCGGGCAGGACGAGGCGAGGGAGCTCTTCTCGGAGACCCTCCGGAAGTTCGGCTGCGAGGTCACGCACTACGGCCTCGACGCGCGGTACTACCCGGCGATCCTGCTCGACCTCTTCGAGAAGAACCGCTTCGACGTGGTCATCCCGACGAACCTGGGGATTCCCTTCGTGTATCTGCCCGATCTCGTTTCACTCACGCTGAAGTTCGGCAAGGGGGCGGGCATCGCCGTCGTCTCGGGCTGGATCCAGGACGACTTCATCGCCGAGCTGGCGCGGATCCCCCGCACGGTCTTCCTGCAGGCGCCGGTGAAGCTCGAGGAGCTGGCGGCGAAGGTGCGGGAGCTGGCCGCGAAAGACGGAAACAGGGACAGATGATGCCCAGATGCAGGAAGTGCGGGGAGAAATACTACGAGGAAGAAGGGGCAAAGAGCCCCGCGGAGGCGCTGGGGGAGATCTTTCTCGAGTCGGCGGGCGAGAGCCCGCGGGGGCTCTGCCCGGCCTGCCGGGAGGAAATGGGCGTTACGGCGCTGCTGGGTTTTGACGCGTAGCTGCGTCTTTCATTTCCCTCTCCCCGGGCGGGAGTGGGTCAGGGTGAGGGGGAAAGAGGGAGGTCACAAAATGACGCAATCGAATCGCAAGGACGTGCAGCAGCAGCTCTTCGAACCCGGGATGTTCGAGCGGGCAGTCACGGAGGCGCCCCGGGCGCAGGCTCCGCGGTTTCTCGTCGTCGACGACGAGGCCGAGGGGCGCGCCCTGGTCACGGGAGTGATCCTCTCGCGATGGCCCGAGGCGGAGATCCGCCACGCGACGGGCAACGCCGAGGCCTTCCAGGTGCTCCTGGGGTTTGCGCCCGACATCGTGGTCACCGAACTCTCCCGCGCGGGCGGGGCGGGCTACGAGTTTCTGCGCAAGCTCAGGCAAAGCCCGCAGCTGGCGCGGACGCCGGTGGTGCTCAGCTCGCGCCGGGGCGGCGAGGGGGATGCCTTCGGGATCTCCGTCGAGGGGCTCCACGAGGCCGCGGGCCGCCGCATGTCGCAGGAGGCGATGCTGGCGGCCCTCTTCGAGTCGCTCCTGGGGCGCGGGGCGGCGTCGGCGGGGTGAGGCCCAGGCCTGCAGGGGCCAGGTGAACATTCGGAAGGGAGACCGTGTATGTGGCTCATGACGGATTTCGGGTTTTTCAGCATCGTGCAGAAAGAGGGTGAGCAGAACCTGACCGTGCGCGCCAGGGTGAGGCAGGACCTGCTCAATCTCAAGGAACGGTATCTGCCCGGCCTCGGGGCGATCGAGGAGACGCAATACGCCGACTACCGTTACCGCGTGCGCGTCCCGCGGGAGGTCCTCGCCGAGGCCCTGCGGGACATCGCCCTCGACATCGACTACCCCAACTTCAAAAACTCCGTTGCGCGAAGGCAGGGGAAGGCGCGGGCGCGGGCCTACGAGGACGTCTGGCAGCGGCTCTACGGCCTGCAGGCGGGCGACGGCGCGTGAGCGTATAACCATACTCCGCACTTGACATATATCTCATGAGGCGTCAGGCTTGGCACGGATAGGCGAGGTGCGATGCATGAAGGAAGTGACGGTGCCGACGCTGCGAAACCGCCTCGGGCAGATCCTTGAACAGCTCGAGATGACGGGAGAGCCCATGCTGGTGAGAAAGGGCATTAAGGCCAGGGCCGTGATGATCACACCTGAACAGTTCGAGCAGCATTTCATGGTGTACGAGGCAGAGGAGAAGAAAAGGGTGCTGCTGGCGAAGATCAAGGCGTCCCGGTCCGTGCGGATCGGCCGCAAGACCAGCCTGGAGATACTGCGCAAGCTGAGAGGCTACGGGAAATGATCCGGGTGGCCGATGAACCGGCGTCTGGGCACGGCTTAAACAGCGAACTTGGTCTGTGTGGCGGCCTGACCCTCGTAACCCATGTGTTTGGAGGGCTACTGCATGTCTTTGTCCTCGCGGTTTGATGAAGCATTGGCCTACGCCCACGAGGCGCATCGCAAGCAGCGCCGGAAGGGGACGCAGATCCCCTACATCGCTCACCTGATGGCCGTCGCCGCGATTGTCCTCGAAAACGGCGGTGACGAGGACACGGCCATCGCGGCCCTTCTGCACGATGTCATCGAGGATGGGGGAGGAGATGCGGCACGGCAGGAGATCCGCCGCCGCTTCGGGCAGCGGGTCGTGGAAATCGTAAATGAGTGCACCGACGCCGAGGTCATCCCCAAGCCGCCCTGGCGCGAGCGGAAGGAGAAATACATCGCCCATCTGCGGCATGCCTCCCCGCCGGCAAGGCTTGTCTCCGCGGCGGACAAGCTGCACAATGCGAGGGCGATCCTGGCGGATTACCGGGTCGTGGGCGAGGCCCTCTGGGAGAGGTTCAATGCAAGCCGCGAGGAAACCCTCTGGTACTACCGGGAGCTCGTGGCGGCCTTCAGGCAGGGCGGCACGGAGCCCCTCATCGAGGAGCTGGAGCGGGTCGTGAACGAACTTATAAGTTTGGTAAAGGAGCGCAACGGCTAGACAACACGAACACAGCGGCGATTTAGAAGCGGCTGGCATAAAATGGGGTCAGGTCTTGTATTTCAACAGATCTTGCCTGCGTCGTCGAAGCCGCTGCCGGATATTGCTGAAATACAAGACCTGACCCCATTTTACTTCGTAGTGGTTAAAGGATATAAAGGAGGGGAGTTATCCACAGGGTGCTACGTGCGCTGCGCGATTTTGCCCTTCGGGCCGCCCCAGCTCATTTTGGGCTGGGGCTAAAATCTCTCCGCGCCCGTACCCCCTATGGATAACTCCGAGCTTTCCTTCTGTGCTCAAAGATGGAAAACGGCTAACGTCCCCTCCTCGACTGAAGAGAAGAACCTTGGTTAGGCGACAGTGAGTCTCAAATGGTGCCCGAGTTACTTTATCAGCAATCAGAAGTGCTGATCGCCATCGCGCTGCTCGGCATTATGGTGCTCGGGGCAGAGCTCGGGTACAGGTTCGGCCGCAGAGGACGCCAAAGACACAATGAGTTGACGCGAACGCAGATCATAAGCCTTCAAGCCGCCACACTGGGGCTGCTTGCCCTCCTTCTTGGATTCACTTTCGCCATGGCGCTGTCCCGATTCGAGTACCGGAAGCAGATGGTAGTTCAAGAATCCAATGCGATTGGTACCGCGGTCCTCCGTTCTCAGTTCCTGCCAATATCTCGTGATGATGAGGTTAACAAGCTGTTTCGCCGTTATGTTGAGATTCGGTTGCAGTCTGTTCTTCTTACCGGGCAGGTTCTTCAGATCGAGAGCAGTTGGACCTCGAAGTCCGGCAAATCCAGCATCGGTTGTGGCGCATTGCGAATGAAGCCGCAGAGGCAGATCCACGATCGATCCCATTGGGCTTGTTCACTCATGCGATGAACGAGGTCATCGACATCAAAACGAAGCGGGATATCGCTGTGGCCAATCATGTTCCAGAGAGCGTGTTGCTATTCTTGTTGGCGTTCGCAGTCCTGGCCGGTGTAGTGCTGGGGTATGGGAACGGCTTGGCGGGCAGTCGTATCATGAGCCTGACAGCGGCCTATTGCGTCATCGTCGTCTTGGTCATTGTGCTCATCATAGACCTTGATCATCCACAGCAGGGACTCGCCCGTACGAGTCAGCAGAGCATGATCCAGTTGCAGAAGATCCTGGATGCCGGTCGACGATGACGCGGCGTTCCCTGGTCGGGCGATGGGTTCGGGAAGACAAAGCAAAAATGTAAAAGGGGTCAGTAATGTAGAAGGGGTCAGGTCTTGTATTTCAACAGATCTTGCCTGCGTCGTCGAAGCCTCTGCCGGATATTGCTGAAATACAAGACCTGACCCCATTTTACTTCAGTTCCGACAATCTCGCCCGCGCGACCCTGGCCTGCTGGGTCTGGGGGTACTTTTTCACGATCTGCTGGTAGACGATCTTGGCGCTTCCGTCGTCGCCGAGCTTCTGAAACGCCATGCCCTGCTTCAACAGGGCATGGGGCACCTTCTCGCTCGCGGGAAACCCCTTGATCACCTTCTCGTACTCGACGATGGCTTTCTCGTAGCGGTCGTCGACGTACCAGGTCTCGGCAATCCAGAACTGGGCGCTGCCCGAATAGGGCGTCTTCGGATGCTGTTGCAGAAACTTCTGGAACGCCTCCCTGGCCTTTGCGTTCTGACCCTCCTTGAAGAGCTTGTAGCATTCATTGTAGGCGGCCTTCGGGTCTGTCTTGACCTCCGCGGCCGGCGTCCCGTCCGTCGCCTCGGCTCGTTGCCGGTCCGGTCCGCCGTTGCCGCTCTTGAGGGAGGCTTCGATGTTTCCGACCCGGGCTGACAGGTCGTCGAGCCGTTTCTTCAGATTCTGGCCCTGGTCCATCCCGTCCACCCGGCCCCGCAGCGTCCGAAGCTCGTCGCGGACGGCGCCGAGATCGGCCCCGAGGTTGGCCTGGCTCTCCCGGATGGAGCGCATCGCCTGCGCGTGATTCTTCTCGAGCTGCTCGAGGCGGGCCTGGAGCTTCTCCACGTCGCCGCCGCGCGGGGCGACGTCCTCCCGCAAGGGTCTGCTCGGCGCGGCGCACCCGATCGTGCATGTCACCATCAGAAGACCCGCCAGGATCGACGCCGGAAGGATTTCGCATCGTTTCATGTTCTTTCCTCCTTCGAGGCACTGCGGGGATCTCACGCCGTGGGCTGTCGTCCCCGCTGTGCTCCATCTTAGCCCGTTGCTCCCGCAGCCCGTCAATAGAAATTTCGTTGCGGCGACCCGGTCACGGGAATGGGGGCATGTCGCAAGGCGGGACATTCGGGCGGAAAAGGGGACGGTCCCCTTCTCCTTGACTTTCATCTTGACAAACGGCCTGCCGTTCGCAACGATACGTCGTGCCGGGAGGACCGTGCAGCGGGCACGCCTCCGGACGCCGAGCCGGCAAACCGGCAAAGACATGGGGGGCGGAGGTGCGCGGGCCGTGATCGTCGATCCCAGGGACCTTACGGGGCAGAGCGAGACAAGGGAGAAGGTGCAGGAGCTGCTGGCCCTGCAGAGCTCCATCCTCGATGCGCTTCCGATCGCGGTGATGGGGATGGAGGAGCGCCGCATCATTCTTGCCAATCATGCCGTGGAGGACGTCTTCGGGTGGAAGCCGGAGGAACTGATCGGCCGCAGCACGAGGGTCCTGTACAGGACGGAAGAGGACCATGAGCGGATCGCCAGGAGCGTCTACACGGCGCTCAAGCGGCAGCGGACCTACAAGATGGAGTTCCCCTGCCGGCGCAAGGGCGGCAAGAACATCGTCTGCCTGGTGAGCGTGGCCAGAATCGGCGACAGTCTGCAGGACCGGCGGATCATCGCCACCTACGAGGACATCACGGAGCGCAAGCGGACCGAGCAGGCCCTCGAGGAGAGCGAGCGGACGCTGCGGGCCCTCTTGCGGACGTATCGGAAATGAGGCGTGCCGGCAGCGGCACGATCACGACGGATTGCCACGAGGAGTTGAACGATGCCCAAGGAGATCACGAAGAGAGAAACCGACCGACCGATCGAAAAAACGCAGGGCGGCGCAATGGACGTCCTCGAGCCCCTGCAGCGGATGTCCCCCTTCATCAGCTTCCATTACTCCTACAGGGAGATCTCCTCGGTCAACGGCCGGACCCGCATCCGCTCGAAGGAGAAGCGGTTTGCCGACGGCAGGCTGGAATCGGAGGAGTTCGAGGGCACCCTGGGCGGGCATGTGTACGACAACGTGGTGTCCGGCATGCAGAGACAATTCCTCCGCCAGATGGAGGCGTTCCTGAAGCCCTTCTCCATGCTGCTGCCGTTCGGCCCGAGGGACCGCAAGGACGGCGAAAAATGACGGGTCGGCACCCTGCCGGGCTGGCCGCCGGGCACCGGGCTGCCGGAAAGACATGATCGTCCGCGAGATCACCGCAAAATCCATCCTCTCCAGATCCCAGGTCTATGACTATGCCCTGAATCCCTACGTGGGGTGCAGCCACGGGTGCCGGTACTGCTACGCCGCGTTCATGAAGCGGTTCACGGGTCACAGGGAAGCGTGGGGCCGGTTCGTCGACGTCAAGGTCAACGCGCCGGGGCTGCTGGCGAAGGAAATCATGAGGAAGCCCGTGGGGCGGGTCTGGGTCAGCGGCGTCTGCGACCCCTACCAGGCGGCCGAGAGGAAATACCGGCTGACGGGGCGGTGCCTCGAGATCCTCCTGGAGAACCGGTGGCCCGTGACCATTCAGACCAAGTCGACCCTCGTCCTGCGGGACATCGAGATCCTGGAGCGGTTCGAGGACATCGAGGTCGGGTTTTCCATCACCACGGCGGACGAGAAGATGCGCAAGCTCTTCGAGCCCGGGGCCGCCCCCATCCGGGAACGGGTCCGGGCGCTGGCTGTCCTCCATGCACGGGGGATCCGCACGTACGCCATGATCGCGCCCATCCTCCCCGGGGCGGAGGGGCTGATCGAAGAGCTTCCGGGGAAGGCGGATCACATCCTGATCGACCGGCTCAATTACGCCTACGCCAACCGGGTCTACCGGGAGAACCGGCTGGAGTGGGCCCGGGCGGATTCCTTTTTCACGGAGAAGGCGGAGGCGTTGAGACAGGGGTTCGACAGGGCGGGCATCCCCGTGCAGGTGGTTTTCAGCGGGTAAACAGGGCAGGCAGGCCGCCGGGCCCGCCTGCCCTGCATGGCTGTGCCGCCCGCTTGGCCTATTCGATGTTGGCGCTCACCACGGCCGCCATCTGCATCATGTCGATCGTCTCGCCTTCCTTGAGGTTTGTGAAATCGACGACCTTGCCGGACTTGGTCGTGGTCTTCGTGTTGTTGAAGATCTTCACCAGCTTCGCGTCGGCCACGATGAACTTGCCGGCGTTCTCCGGCTTGCCGTTGGCCGTGCTGGTCTGCAGCCCGTGGGCCTTGATGTAGTCCCACAGTTTCTTCGTGATCTCGGTGCGGGGCAGCGCGTCGGCCCCCAGGAAGGCCGCAAGGTCCGCCTTCAACTTGACCGGCTTGTTCAGTCCTTTTTCCTCTGCCATGAGTATGCCTCCGTTCTTCAATGGTTTTTGTCGCGTCCAGTCCGACAGGGCCGAAGTATACGGCCTGCCGCTCTGCATGTCCAGGCAATGTTGACGGCGCCGATCGGCGCCGCGTGCACGGGCCGGCTCGGAACGGGCCGGGCATGACGGCGGGGTTGCCCGGGCGGGCATTCCCGCTGCGGCCCCGGGCACGGAAGTTGAATGGCCCTGTGTCGTCAGGCACGCCGCTTGGCGGCCCTGAACGACAACCGGCGGGAGAGAGGGAAGACACCCGCGTAAGAACAGAAGGAGAGCGCCCATGATGAAGAAGCTGTTTGCCGCCCTCATCGCCCTGGCCCTGGGCATCGCCGCGCCGTGCCACGCCGTCATGTATCTCGTCAATATCCCCGACGTGCGCAACCTGCCGAAGGCGCAGGCGGAAAGCCAGCTCAAGGCCAAGGGGTTCCAGGTGGCCTTCGTCGACGGCACGGCGCAGATGTCCACGCAGATCGGCAAGGTCATCGACCAGAAGCCGGCCGGCGGCGGCTACTTTCTTGCCGAGAAGCCTAAGACGATGCTCGTCACCCTCACCATTGCCACGAAGGGTTCCTTCGTGCCCATGACCCTGCTGATGACGGAGGCGGCCGCCGTCGATGCGGTGAAGAAGGCTGGCTTCGTCCCGAAGGTCGAATACTACCCGGAAGAGGTCGGCGGGATGATCGGGAAGGTCAAGAACACCGACCCGGCCCCCCACCTGGCCCTGGCCCCGGGCGGGACGGTGACCCTGAAGGTGGGTGCCGCGGCCCACGCCATGCCGAACTTCATCGGCCATTATGCCCAAGGGGCCAGGCAGACCATCGAGCAGCTCAACAGCGTCAAGCCGCTGGGTTTGAAGATCTCGGTCACCCAGGGGAAGACCACGGCGGTGCCGCAGGACGATCAGAAGATCTACGAGCAGTCGCCCGCGCCGGGCACGGTCCTCAAGGCCGGCACCGAGATCCGGCTCACCGCCTACCGGTACGTGGCCCCCCCGCCGCCGCAGAAACCGCCCGAGCCGGGGAAGGTCCTCATGCCGGACCTGGTGGGCAAGACGGAGAAGGAGGCCGTGGAGACCCTCCAGAAGGCCGGGCTGAAGGTGACCGTCCGGTACTTCTCGAACCCGCGGCTCCGTGCCCCCGGGCGGGTCCTCGCGCAGTCCGTCGCGGCGGGCACGCAGACGGCGGGCCCTGTCGTCCTGACGGTCGGAGGCCGTTAGGGGTCGACCGGGATGGGGCGGTTGCCCGGGCGGGGCAGGAAGGCAGGGACGGGCCGGCGGACGTTCCGGGAGTCTGCGGTGCCTGGCACTTGACAAAGGGCGTGCATTCCGATACGCCTGAGACGGGTCCCTTGCACCCCGGAGCGAACCTGCGGAGACGTCCCCATGAAGAACAGCGGCAATACCCGTGAAAACTTTTCCATGCTGTTTGCCGAGATCAAGTCCGTGATGCCCGAGGAAGGCACCTACGACAGCGTCTATGTCGTGCAGAACGGCAAGTTCCGGTTCGTCAACCCCCAGTTCGCCGCGGCGGGCGGGTTCACGGAAAAGGAGATGCTGGGGATGGAGTCGGCGCGCCTCATCCATCCGAACGACCAGGAAGAGGCCCGGGAAAATGCGATCAAGATGCTCAAGGGCGAGCGCACCCTGCCCTACACGTTCCGCATCATCGCGAAGGACGGCTCGGTGAAGTGGATCCAGGAGACCGTCCACGCGATCACCTACAAGGGCAAGCGGGCCGTGCTGGGCAATTCCATGGACGTCACGGCGCACCGGGAGGCCATGGAGAAGCTCCGGGACCTCCAGGCGCTGCAGAACTCCATCCTGGATGCCCTGCCCATCGCGGTCCTCGGGATGCACGCCCGCCGCATCGTCCTGGCCAACCATGCCGTGCAGGACGTCTTCGGCTGGAAGCCCGAGGAGCTGATCGGCCGCAACAGCCGCGTGCTGTACCGAAACGACAGGGACTACGCGGAGATCGGCAAGGCCGTCTACCGGGCCCTCCAGAGGCAGCGGACCTACAAGATGGAGTTCCCCTGCCGGCGCAAGGACGGCGAGGACATCATCTGCCTGCTGAGCGTGGCGAGAATCGGCGAGTACCTGCAGGACCGGCGGATCATCGCGACCTACGAGGACATCACGGAGCACAAGCAGGCCGAGAAGGCCCTCCGGGAGAGCGAGCGGACTCTCAAGGAACTCCTCAAGAGCTACCAGAAGAAGGGCTCATAGCGCAGGGGAGCGGACCCTGCCTCCCGGGCTCATGCGGTCATCACGCGGGTTTCGCATACCCGTGCCGACCTCGGACCCCTGTCGTTCCGGGGCGTATGCCGTATCCGGTGATTTCGCAGGTTCACGGCCCTCTCCCGCCGCGGGAGGGGGTTTCTTCCACGATCACCCCGTGCCTCTCCGGCGTCGGATGCTCGCAACGACAGCGTCCGTTTGAGGCGCCGTCCTTTCCTCCCCCCCCCCGGTGCCGGTGAGGGTCGACGCGTTGCCGTCCGCCCATGACCCGCCGAATCGGCTCCCCCGGGCACCGGGTTTGCATGAATGCACGGGATGTGTCGGTTTTCGTCGACCGCGGTTTCTGCGCACCAAACCCCAAGGAGGTTTCCATGAAGGTATACGTCAAAATGCTCGCGATCCTGTTGGCCCTCGGCATCCTCGCTGCCCCGTTTGCCACCGCATCCGCCCAGGTCGCGCCCAAGGCGCCCGCGGCGGTCAAGGAGATCCCCAGGACCCCGCCCGTGGCGGACAACCCGGTCATCCAGTCCTTCACCGTCGACCCGGCAGTCGTCGTCCAAACCGACCCCGTCACCGCCGGCTGGCAGGTCCGCCGCGGGCCGGGCGGCAGCCCCGTCGTCTCGGCGGTGCTCACCGTCGACGGCGTCACGTGGTTCAGCAGCGCGGCCGAGAACTTCAGCAGCCCCCCCAGGGCAGTCACCTGGGTCGGTGAAAAGACCTTCGTGCTGACCGTGCGGAACGCCGCGGGCAGGACGGCGACCCAGTCGAAGACGGTGCGCGGCGTCTCCCTGGCGGATGCGCTGAACAACCTCAAAATCGTGAACATGGAGGCCAACCCCCCGCGGTTCAGCGCCGGGCAGTCGATCGACTTCCGGGTCATAATCAGCAACACGAACCCGGGTCTCGTCCTGAAGCCCGTGAACATCTTCGTCACCCAGGGTACCCGCGTGGTGGGCAACAGGACCAGTCTGAACATCATGCCCGGCAATCAGGTCATCAATCTGCAGGACACCGGGTTCTTGGCCACGGGCGGCCAGTACGTGGTCGACGTCGAGTTCAAGGGGCGGCACAAGACGCGCAACTTCGCCACGAGGCAGGTTCCCATGTACACGATCGACCCGACCACCCCGCAGTAAGACAGCGGCGCGCAGGCTCCGGGCGTGGAACCCGTCGTGTGACATGCGACGCGGGGGAACGCAACGGCGGGGGCGGCTCCCTGGAAAGGGGTCCGTCCCCTTTTTCATCCGGGTCGGGCCAGGGAGAACTGGATCTCGACGCGGCGGTTCCTCGTCCGGTTCTCGTCGCTGTCGTTGGCGGCGAGGGGACGCTCCTCCCCGAAGCCCCGGATGGAGAGCCGGGCGGGCTCGATGCCCATCCCGACGAGGGCCCGGGCGACCTGCGTGGCCCGGTCGACGGAGAGTTCCCAGTTTGAGGCGTAGCGCCGGCTGCGGATGGGGCGGTCGTCGGTGTGGCCGTGGATCGCAACGGCGAGCGCGGGGCGGCTCCGGACGACGGCGGCCACCTGTTCCAGCAGGGACCCGGCGTCGCCCCTGACCTCGGCCTGCCCGGAGTCGAAGAGGATGCGCTCGGGGAAGGTCAGGACGATCTGCGTGGCGCGCCGCTCCAGCGTCACCTCCCGGCCCACGACGGCCAGCAGCTCCCTCTCCAGGGCTTCCGCGTCCTTCGGGGCCCGTTCCGCGGGGGCGGCGACGGGCGCGGGCGGCGCTGTCGCCGTCTCCTTCTGCTTCTGCAGGCTCAGCCCGAAGAGCAGCACGAAGCAGACCATCAGCAGCATGAAGACGTCCGTCAGGGTCAGCAGCCAGATCTCGTTGCCCCCGTCGGCCGGGGGTGCGTGCTTGCGGAAACGCGGGGAGCCGGCCGCCTTCTTCAGCGGCAGCCGCTCGATGGCCTCGTCGCCTGCGTTGCGGCTGGGGGCGGCGTCCGGCATCGCTCTCACTTTGCCTGCCCAGGGGAGGGAACGAGCGCCAGCCCGGCCCGGCGGGACTCCCGGCGGGGGATGCCCAGGGTCGCCGAGAGCGTCTCGAGCTTGTAGCGGATCGCCCGCGGGTGCTCCTGGTCGAAGAGATCGAGAACCCCCTCCTGGACGATGTCCATCTGCAGCTCGTTGAGGTCCATGTACTCCCGGAGCTTGTTGGACAGGGGCACGAAGCAGAGGTTCGCGAGCACGACGCCGTAGAAGGTGCTCAGCAGGGCGACGGCCATGGAGCCGATCAGGTTGTGGGGGTCGCTGATGTGCCCGAAGATGCGGATGAGGCTGATGATGGTGCCGGCCAGGCCGAGGGCCGGGGCCAGGCGGGCCATGTTGTGGAGCATCTTGTGGGCGGTCTCGCACCGGTTGTGCATGCACAGGGCCTCCTTGAGCAGGAGCTGCTCGATCTTGTCCCGCGAGGTGTGATAGGCGATGAGCTCCACGCCCGTCTTCAGAAGGCCCGGGGGCAGATGGGCGGCCTCCTGCTCCAGGGGCCGGATGCCCCGGCTTCGGTAGATGTGCGCCAGGCGGACGATGCCCTCGATGGTGGTGTGCATCTCCTCGCGGAAGGTGAAGGACTTCCGGATGAGCTGCGCCGTCCAGGCGAGCTTCGCCAGGGGGTAGGCGATCAGGGTGGCCGCGAAGGTCCCCCCGAGCACGACGAGGAGGGCGAAGAAATTGGAGGCCGGCCCCATCTCCCTGACCTCGAGGTTGAACGTGACGGTGAAGATGATCGCCAGCAGTGCGAGCGAGCAGAGGGCTTGTCGGATCATGGGAAGGCTCCTTGTGCGGTCTTGCGTCGGTACCGGTGAAACGCACGATGCGTGCCATGGGGGTCAAAGCGCCGCTCTTTTCGCAACCTGCTGATATGATTGGCACTGTCGCTTGCCGTGCCGGCGGCTGCGCGGCCCCGCACAGAGCCTTTTGGGCCCGGTGGGGGAAATTTTTTCCCTGCCTCCGGCCCGGGCGGGGGCAGCGCAGGCGGGGCGATGTCAACCGGGCTTTCCTTGAGGCGTTTGACAAGGCGGGTGTTCTCGGCAGGGTCGCCGTGCAGTTTGGGGTGGCGATCGCCGGCCAAAGAGGGTAAAGTCGGTCAACCGGACCCGTCAGGGTCCTCAACGGCAAGACAAAGGCTCAGTTCGAGGGACAGACATGAAACTCAACGGCTCGTGGCAGCGGGCGTTGATCGGGCTGCTGGTCGTCCTGATGGCCGTCCCGGCACCGGTCTTCGCACAGAACAACATCCCGGCATTCAGGCAGGAGGAGCTCGACCAGATGCTGGCGCCCATCGCCCTGTACCCCGACTCGCTCCTGGCGCAGATCCTCATGGCGGCCACGTACCCGCTGGAGGTCGTGCAGGCGGACCGGTGGGTCCGGGCCAACAGGCACCTGTCGCCCGAGGCGCGCAACGACGCCCTCGACAGGCAGAACTGGGACCCCAGCGTGAAGGCCCTCGTGCCCTTCCCCGACGTCCTGGCCATGATGAGCGAGAAGCTCGAGTGGACCCAGAAGGTGGGCGATGCCTTCCTGGCCCAGGAGGCGGACGTGATGGCCACGATCCAGGATCTTCGGGCCAAGGCCTACGCGGCGGGCAACCTGCGGTCCACCCAGCAGCAGAGCGTGAAGCGCGAGGGCACGATCATCGTCGTCGAGCCGGCCAACCCGCAGGTGGTCTACGTGCCCGTCTACAGCCCGATGGTGGTCTACGGCCCGTGGTGGTACCCGGCCTACCCGCCCTACGTGATCTACGCCCATCCCCCGGCAGCGGCGATCGCCACGGGCGTCATCCTGTTCGGCACCGCGGTCGCGGTGGCCGTCGCCTGGAATCACTGGTGGGGCTACTGGGACTGGGGGCACCGGCACGTCTACGTCAACGTGAACCGCACCGTCAACATCCACAAGACGACGGTGATCCACACGCGGCAGATCCAGACCACGGTCTGGCGCCACGAGCCCGTGCACCGCAGGGGGGTGGCCTACCGCGACCCGAGGACCCGCGAGAAGTACGCGCCGGCAAACCGCCAGGCCGTGGAGAGCCGCCGCAACTACCGCGGCTATGACCCGAGAGACCAGGCCCGTCCCGTCCCGGCGGCCGCACGGCCGGCACCCGATGCGCGTCCCGGCCCGGCCGCGGTGAAACCCGCACCCGGCACCGCGAGACCCCCTTCACTGGAGACGCGGCCCGGCACGCTCGAGCGGCCCGCCCCGCAGGCGCGCAAGGCCCCGGCCGTCACGCAGCCGGTTCCGGACAGGAGGCAGACCCCGGGCACGGTCGAGCGGCCCGCCCCGCAGGTGAGGCAGGCCCCGGCCGTGACGCCGCCGCCGGCCCAGGCCCGTCAGGCCCCGGCCGTCTCCCGGCCCGCAGCGCCGGGCACGATCTACGGCGTCGATCAGGGCAGCAAGGCCCGCAGGGAAAGCACCCGGGGGCGCGAGAGCCTCTCGTCGCCCCGGGGCAAGACGGGCGAAGCGCCGAAGGCCGCGCCGGCCGCATCGAGGCCCGCCCCGGCCGAGAGGCCCGCACCCGCCGAGAAGGGCGGGGGCCAGAGACAGGAGGGAGGCGGCCACGGCCGCCGGTAGGCAAACGGCGGGACATCGTCGTTCGATCATAACGGACACGCGCTTTTCGATGGAGGACCCCATGGTTTCAACCACTCGTCACGACGCAACGAGGCCGGGGCTGCGGATTGCCCTGGTTGCCCTCGCAGCCGTCCTGATCGTGATCGGCGGCTCCGCGTCCTGGGCCCGGGCAGCCGCACCGAAGCAGAAAACCTTCCCAACGCCCGAGGCGGCCGTCAGGGCCCTGATGGATGCCGTCCGGGCGGATGACGTCAAGGCGCTGACGTCCCTCTTCGGGCCCGGCTCGGAGGATCTCGTCTCGTCGGGGGACGACGCAGCCGACGCCCGGGACCGGGCCCTTTTCGTGAAGGCCTGGGACGAGGCGCACCGGCTGGAGAAGCCCGGCTGGGGCAGGCGGGTGCTCTACGTCGGCAAGGACGACTGGCCCATGCCGGTGCCGATCGTCAAGGCGGGCAAGCGGTGGCGCTTCCAGACCGAGGAAGGCCGGCAGGAGATCCTCAGCCGCCGCATCGGCGAGAACGAGCTGGGCGCCATCCAGACCTGCCTGGCCATCGCGGATGCCCAGAAGGAGTATGCCGTCCTCGACCGCGACGCCGATAAGCTCCTGGAGTACGCCCTGAAGTTCGAAAGCGAGAAGGGCAAGCGTGACGGCCTGTACTGGGAGACCGCGCCCGGGGAGCCCCTGAGCCCGCTGGGGCCCCTGGTGGCCCGCGCGACGGCCGAGGGGTACAAGAATCCCGAGTTGATGTCGCCCTATCACGGGTACTACTTCAAGATCCTCACGGCCCAGGGCGAACACGCCAGCGGGGGCGCCTACAGCTACATCGTCAACGGCAACATGATCGGCGGGTTCGCCGTCGTGGCCTGGCCGGCCCTGTACCGGTCCTCCGGCGTCAAGACCTTCATCGTGAACCACGAGGGCATCGTCTACGAGAAGGACCTGGGGCCCGAGACGGCGGCGCTCGCCGCGGCCATGACCGTCTTCGACCCCGATGAGACCTGGAGAAAGGTCGAGGTCAAGTAGGCAGCGCGCCGATCGACGGAAGGAAGGCCGCCCCCGCCGCGGGGGCGGCCTTTTTGCGTCGCGACGCAGGTTCATCCGGGAAAGAAGCTCTTGACGGGCGGGAGAAGATGATTGCATATGTCTATGGAAAATGACGGGGAGGAGGCTGCGGCGAGGCAGGTGTCGCGTGCCTCGGTCACGGGGTGGGCGGTTGCGAAGGGGGTGAGTCCTTCGCGGGGATCCGGGTCAACGTTCGCAGGGATGACGGGGAGAGGGCATGCGCCGGGGCTGCACAGCGGGGATCGTCCTGTGGGTTCTCTGCGGGTTCGTTCTGCCGGTTTCGTCTTCGACCGACGGAAGCGTGGCGGGCGGATGGACGGCCGGGGGAGATACGGCAGCCGCCTCGTCTCCCGTCACGATCTTCGGGCAGCTCGCATGGGCCTCCGGGCGGGACGTCCCGCCGGCAGGCGGCGAGACCTGGAGGCGCCGCGAGGAGAGGGTCGTCTCCGGGGGCAGCGAGCCCACGAGGGTCCGGATCCGGGGCAACAGCGTCCTGGTGCCCGTGACGATCGTCTACGGCGGTCGGGAGACCGACGTGCAGCTGCTGCTCGACACCGGCGCCTCCACGACGACGATCCACGCCGGGGTCGCCGATCAGTTGTCCATCGATCTGGGCCGGGCGAAGAAGGTGCGGGTCCGGGTGGTCGGGGGCGACGTCCTGGAGGCCCGCGCGGTGCCGCTCGACAGTCTGACGGTGGGGCCGCACACGAAGCGCGACGTAACGATCCTGGTCGTCCCCCACAGGGGCCCCGCCCCGCAACACGACGGGCTGCTCGGCATGGACGTGCTGCGGGGGCTCGAGTACCGGGTCGACTTCAAGAAGGCCCTCCTCGTCTGGGAGTAGGCGCGAAGCTACTTTCTGAGCTCCCGGCCCAGTTTCGTCTCCACCGAGCGGATCTTCTCCGTGATGCGGTCGGCCTTCCCCGGCCGGTCGTCGATGATGACGGTCGTCAGCGCCCGGGGTGCGCCCGTCAGGGCTTCCCGGTGGCACGTCCCGATCAGGGCCATCACCTCGTCCCATTCGCCCTCGACGATCGTCCCCATGGGCGTGAGCCGGTAGGGAAGCCCGCTGCCGTCGACGAGGTCCAGGATCCGTGCCACCTGCCCGCTGATACTCTCCCCCCTGCCCAGGGGGACGATGCTGAACTGCACCAGCATGTGCAACCTCCCTGTTCGTCTTGTGCGATCCGCTGCCGCTCGGGCGGCAGGACCGCTTGCCAGTGTACCACAAAACCGGCGGCGCAGGCAGGTACGGGGCGGGGAAGGGGCCGGGGCGAAATCGCGGAAATGGGGTGGAAATTCGACGCAATCCCTGATAGAGATAAGCACGTCGTTCGTCGGGCCTGCACGCCGGGGCGCACACCCCGCCGGCGGCCGGGAAAACCAGGAAAAGGAGAGGACGGAACCGTATGGCATCGAAGCTCAAGCAGACGCAGCTGCAGAGGAGGGAGCAGTACGAACGGAGACTGAAAACCCGCCTGGCCCTTTTGGCCGAGCGGGGCATGGAGCCTGCCCGGATCGACAAGGACCCGCTCGTCAGGAGCCTGCGCGCGCAGATCGAGGCCACCGATGCCCGGCTCAAGGCGATTGCCGCCATCGAGCGCAGGACGGCGGAGCTGGCGAAGATCAAGGCCGAGAGGGCCGAGGCGGAAAAGGCCGCCAGGGCGCCGGCCCCCGAGGAGGGCGGCAAGGAGAAGAAGGAAAAGAAGGCCAAGGACGCGAAGGCCCCCGCGGAAGGCCAGGAAAAGAAGGAGAAGAAGGAAAAGAAGAAGAAGGAAGAGAAGCCGGGGTAAGCAGGGGATCGCCCCGCATCACAGACCGTGCAATCGAAGGGCCGTCCTCCCGTCGGGGGGCGGCCCTTGTCGCGACCGCAATCGGCGTTGCCCCCGGAGAGAAGTTGCGGTAGGCTATGCGGGCCGACCGGATGCAGCGGGGCGGGAGGTGCCGCATGGACGAGGGACGGGCAAGCCGGACCGCGATCGCCACGGCCTATGTTCGGGCCTACCACTACGAACACGCAAACCCCAGGATCTTCGAGGACCCCCTGGCGGGCGCCCTCCTGCATGCGGCCGACGTGGCGCGCCTCGAGCGGTTCCTGCTCGCGGGTCTGGCGAAGCACAACCCGGAGCTGGCCGCCTCCGGGGCGGACCGGGAGACCCTGATCGGGGTTGCGCTCCGCGGCCTGGCCGTTGTCCTGGCACGGGCGCGCTTCACCGAGGAGAGGCTCGACGAGGCGATGCGCGAGGGCACGGCCCAGTACGTCATCATCGGGGCGGGGCTCGACACGTTCGCCCTCCGGCGGCCGGACCTCCGGGAGCGGCTGCGCGTCATCGAGATCGACCACCCCGCGACGCAGGCCTTCAAGCGCGGGCGGATCCGCGATGCGGGGCTGGGGGAGCCGCCCAACCTGCACTTCGCCCCGGCCGACCTCGAGCGGGAAAGCCTCGACGAGGTCCTTGCGCGGACGCCCTACGACCGCGCGCGCCCGGCGTTCTTCTCGTGGCTCGGGGTCACCATGTATCTCACGGACGAGGCGATCCGGGCGACGCTGCGCACCCTGCGGGCTGCATCGGCCGCCGGCAGCCGGCTGGTGTTCGACTACTTGGACCGCGCGGCGTTCGATCCCGAAAACCGCTCGCCGGCGCGGGCGAGGCTCTTCGAGACCGTCCGGCGCGCGGGGGAGCCCATGATCTTCGGCTTCGATCCCGCGGCGCTCGAGGCGGAGCTGGCCGGGTTGGGGTTCCGGCTCCTGGAGGACCTGGGGCCGGAGGCCCAGAAGGAACTGTACTACAGGAATCGCTCCGACGGGCTTCAGCCGACCGCCACGGCCCGCCTCGCCCATGCCGCGGTCGGCTGACCATCCGGGACGATGCGGATAAAGGAAGGCCGCCCTCGAGAGGAGGACGGCCTTTTGAATCCCCGCCCTGCGTGGGGGCGATTCACATTTCCCGTATCGACGGGTTGCGGGATCACCGGAAACTGCGCTCGAAGAGACCGGCGATGGCCTTCCTGCCGTTTGCCTCGAGGAAACGCGTCCCGGTCCCCGTGAAGTGGCTGTGGGCGATGACGGGGTCCTTGCAGGGCTCCCAGTCCGTCCCGTTCCACGTGTACCAGCCGTCGCGCTTCTGGTCGAAGACGTACAGGGGCTTGTTGCACAGCTTGGCGAACTCGGCGCCCCAGCCCGTGCCGCCCTTGACGGTCCGGTCCGGCAGGATCTCGCCCACCACGTAGATCTCCCGGCCGCTGTTGATCTGGTACCAGATACTCTGCAGGACCTTGCGGATGGTCGGGCTCGTGGTGTAGGTGCGGTTCATCAGCCGCGAGACGTACTCCAGGCTCACGTCGCCTTTCTTCAACTCCTCGTGGTTCAGCACGCGCAGGCCCCGCGTGCGGACGATGCTGTGGCCCTCGAAGGTGAAGTTCACCTCCTCGATGCCCAGCCGCTCGGCGTTGGCCCCGAACTCGGCCTCGGCACCCCTGATGCCGCCGCTGAAGAGAATCGCGTCTTCTTTCGTCATGGTCCTTCCCCGGTTGTCCTTCGATCCCCGTGATGAGGAGGGTGCCGCAAAAGCCCGGGGATGGCTCTCGGCGCTCCGTTGCGGTCAGTCCCCGTCCCGGATGAGCATCGTGGCGGGATCGAGGCGCAGCCCCCCCGCGGCCGCATCGGCCGCCACGCCCCGCAGGGGCTCGATGGCGATGTCGGCCCCCTTCGGCTCGAGCTTCAGGATCACGTCGAACAGGTCGCCG
>CAYSDD010000002.1:0-46710 GCA_964429555.1 uncultured Syntrophaceae bacterium | reverse complement strand
CCTCCATCTTCTTGAGGTCCGTGATGTCCTCGTAGGTCATCAGCTGCTTGCCGTTTCCGAGGATCACCATCCGGGTGTGCATGATGCGGTCGGAGCCCCCCCGGACGCGGATCGTCACGACGCGCTCCCCCACCTTGCGGTGCTTGATGAAATTCTCCATGTCCTCGCGGTAGAAGTACCGCACCAGGTCGCGGTAGGAGGGGTTCGGGAAGACCCGCTTCAGGAACGTCTCGTTGTCGGGGAGGTCCTCGATGGTGTAGCCGAAGATCTCCGTGAAGCGGGGGTTGAGGTACTCGAACACCCCGTCGGGTCTCGACAGGGCGATGCCCACGGGGGAGTTGTCCGAGAGGATGCGGAAGCGCTCCTCGCTCTCGATGAGGGCGTACTCGATGCGCTTGCGGTCCGTGATGTCGGTGAGCATGACCATGGCGCGCCGCTCGTCGATGCGCGCCGCCCGGAACTCGAGCACCTTCGTGACGCCGTCCCGGCAGGTGACGTGGAAGACCCGCGCGCTGCCCCGGACGTTGGCGGCCATGTCGGCTTTCCAGGTCTCGATGACCTTCTTGCGGTATTCGGCGTCGGGGAATGCCCTGCGGAACCATTCCTTCCCGGTGGGGACGTCCTCGAGGGCGTAGCCCGTGACCCGGACGAACTCGGGGTTGGTGTAGATGAACTTCCCCTTCTCGTCGAGCAGCAGAACCCCGTAAGGCGACTTCTGGATGATGGTCCCGAAGGTTTCCCGCTCGTTCTTGAGCGTCTGTTCCAGCTCGGCGAGGCGCTTCTTCAGGGCCGCAAGGTCCTGGGCGGGCTCGTCCTTTTGCTTGTCCTTGACCATTCTCCCCTCTCCCCTGCACGAACAGAAGTTAAGAGGGTAAGAGGTTGAGAGGTTTGGATCCGGCGGAGGGCCATCGCATGCCTGTCGCTTCTCCGACCTTCTTACCCTCTCACCTTCTCACCTTCTTGCAAACACTTCCGGATAAACCCCGCCATGGCCTCGAGGACTTCCTCCCGCGCCTCGGCGTGGGGGGTGTGGCCGCAGCGGACGATCAGCGGCTCCGCCCGCCCGGAGATCTGCCGCTCGATGGCGCGGACCTGGGCCGGTGTGCCGTAAGGGTCATCGATGCCCTGGATGATCAGGACAGGGCAGCGCACGCCGGGCAGGCAGTCCTCGATGTTCCAGTCCCGGAAGGCCGGCGAGAGCCACGTGTCGGCCCAGCCGCGAAAGACGAGGTCCGTCTTGTCCCCGTGGTAGCGTGCGAGCCGCCTGCCGAGATCCGTTTTCGCGTAGGCCTCGACGGCCTCTCGGATCCCCGCCAGGGTGACCTCCTCGACGAACACGTGGGCCGCCTCGGTGATCACGGCGCGCACCCCCCCGGGATGCCTCGACGCATGGATCAGCGCGATCGACCCGCCGTCGCTGTGGCCGACGAGGATCGTCCTGCCGATCCCGCACGCCTCGAGGACGGCCGGCAGTCCGACCAGCGCCTCGTCGTGGAGATATCCCGTTTTGCGGGGCAGGGCGAAGGGCTCCGATTTCCCGTACCCCCAGCGGTCGTAAACCAGGGCCGGCAGGCCCGTTCGCTCGCTCAGGCGTGACGGGAAGTCCCGCCACTGGCCGATGCTGCCGAGCCCCTCGTGCAGGAAGACGAGGGTCGTCCCGTCCGCATCCGGACTGGCGGGCCGGGGCTCGATCCGTTCGGCGTGGAGCCGATGCCCGGCGGCGTCGATCGGGAACGACTTCCTGGAGACGCCCATGATTCGAGGTTCCTGTGACAGGATCCGCAACCGCAAACGGCACGCTGCGCGCCCGGCGACGGGGCGCAAGCGCCTCCATCTTACATGTCCTGGTGATGGGGTCAAGGCCCTTTTTATCGCCCTTGACGGGGAATCGGCCCGCCGGTAGACTCCCCGGGAAAGTCGGGACTGCAGGCATTGCAGAGAGGAAGACGGACGGCCCGGGCTCGTAAACGGGCCCGGTGAGTGTGCGGGTCATGACGGACGTTGGCGCGTATCAGGACAGGAAGACCCCCTGCCTCGGCGAGGAGATCTCCCGCCGCGGGCGGGACGCGGCCGGGAAAATCCTCGTCGCGATGAGCGGCGGGGTTGACAGTTCCGTGGCGGCGCTGCTTCTTGCTGAACGGGGCCTCGACATCGCGGGGCTCACCCTCTTCAGGAAAGCCGATGGCACCGCCGGCTACGGCTGGGGGGATGTGGAAGAGGCGGCGGGGGTGTGCCGACTTCTCGGGATCCCCCACCACGCGGTCGATTTCACGGACGATTTGGAGCGGGTCGTGATCGAGCCCTTCCTGGAGGCGTACCGCCAGGGCAGGACCCCGAACCCCTGCGTGCTGTGCAACCGGGACATCAAGTTCGGGATGCTTCTCGAAAAGGCCCGGCAGCTGGGATACGGGGGACTGGCCACGGGGCACTACGCCCGGATCGTGATGCGGGGAGGCAAGCCGGCCCTCGCCGTGCCGAAGGACCGCAGGAAGGACCAGACCTACTTTCTCTGCCGGGTGCGGCGGGAAGCCCTCGGGCACATCCATTTCCCGCTCGGGGAACACACGAAGCAGGAAGTCCGTGAACTGGCCAGGCGTGCCGGGCTGCCCGTCTCGCAGCGCGGCGACAGCCAGGACATCTGTTTCATCCCCCGGGGCGCGATCGGGCCGTTCCTCGAAGCCCGCCTGCCCGGCATGGGCCCCGGCAGGATGGTGGACCGCCGGGGCCGGGTCGTCGGCACGCACCGGGGGATCGGCCGCTACACGATCGGCCAGCGGGCCCGCCTCTCGGCCGGGCGGGGGGATCTCCTGTATGTTCTTTCCATCGACCCGGCGGAAAATCTCGTCGTGGTGGGCCCGAAGGAGGACCTTCTTTCAAGGGGTCTCGAGGCCGGCGAGCCGAACCTCCTGGTCGATGCCCTGCCGGCTGCGGCGCATGCGAAGATCCGCTATGCGCACCGGCCTGCGTCCTGCCGGGTCGAAACGGGCCCCGGCTCCCTCACGGTCGTCTTCGACGAGCCGCAGGAGGCCGTGACGCCGGGTCAATCGGTTGTCCTGTACGGCGGCGGGGTCGTGCTCGGCGGTGCGACGATCCGCCGGGCCCTCGACGGGTGCGAATCGACATATTGATTCTTTTGCGTCTTGGGGGTACATTGAAGCGAAACCATTAAAGAAAATAACGGATTCGTTCGATAATCCCCATTGAGGCCTTACTCTTGACCCACAGGGAGAGAAAACCATGAGCAAGCACCCCGCGAGACTGTTGGCTGCCCTCCTCGTATCGGCATGGGCCGTGATCCTGTTGACGCCTTGTGACACCCCGGCGCAGCTCTATCGCTATACCGACAAGGACGGCAGGATCGTCATCACCGACAACCCGCCCCCGGGGGTGCGGGGTGAGATCCTCGACGAATCGGACCTCGCCCCTTCCGAGAGGACCACGAGGCCCGTCCCCGAGGCGCAGGGCGCAGCACCGATGCCGGTGCCGGGAAGCCGGGACCAGGCCGCCCCCATGCCGAGGCCCGGGGTCCGTGACCAGGCCGCCCCGCCCGAAGGGGCACGCGATGCGGAGATGCGAAAGGCCGCCGACGAGGAGATCCAAAAGCAGAGGGAGGAGGTGCAGCGAAAGCTGCAGGAGAGGCAGCAGGAAAGGCAGCGCCGCCTCGAGGAGGCCGACCGGCTCGAACGGGAGGCCCAAAAGCCGATCGTCCCGACCCAGGAGAACATCAACCGGCAGCGCAAGCTGATGGAGGAGGCCGAGAGGCTCAGGCAGATGCAATAGGGGAAGGCAAAAGGCGAAAGGCGAAAGGCACGAGGCAGGAGGGAGAAAGGGCAAGAGAGGGCACAGGTGACGGGTGAGAGGTCCGCGTTGAGAGTTTGTCGGCTGCTCCAGGGGCTGCTTTGCATCTCCCTGTTGAGCAGCCTCGTGCAAGCGCCGGCCGATGCGCAGACCATCTACAAGTACACCGACAGGGACGGGACCGTCGTGCTCACGGACAGGCCCCCGAAAGGGGTGAGGGCCGAGCCCGTCGTCTCGGGGAAACCGGCCGCCGCGCCTGCGGCAGCCGCCGCGGAACAGGCGGGGCCGCAGCCCCCTCCCGGTGCCGTGACGGCCGAGGAGGCCATCCGGCAGAGGGACCGGCAGCTCGACGAGGTGGTCAAAACCGTCGAGACACGCGACGCGCAACGGGAACAGGAGAGACAGAGACGGCTCCGGGAAGCGGAGCGGCTGGAGGCGCAGGCCCGCGAGCCCATGCCCGCGACGAGGGAGAACCGCCAGCGCCAGTACGAGCTGCTGCAGGAGGCCCAGAAGCTCAGGCAGGGGGATTGACCGTTCAGGGCATCACCGGACGATGATCTTCCCCTTCGGCGCGGCGACCACTTCGCCCACCACGGCCGCATCCCCGATCCCGGCCTCGCGCATGCGCCGGACAAGCGTTTCCGCGTCCCCCGCCGGCAGGGCGATGAGCAGGCCGCCCGCGGTCTGGGGGTCGAAGAGGATCTCCAGCAGCCACTCCGGGCACGACGGCTCGACGTCGATCATCGGCATCCGGAAGTTCTTGTTGCGGTAGAGCCCCCCCGGCACGTAGCCGCTTTCCACGAGTTCCCGCACCCCCTCGAAGCAGGGGACGGCCGCGGCGTCGATCGTCAACCCCACGTCGCTTCCCTCGATCATCTCGCAGGCGTGCCCCAGCATGCCGAACCCCGTCACGTCCGTGCAGGCGTGGATGACGGGCATCTGCGTCATCAGCTCGGCGGCCTGCCGGTTCAGGGTCGTCATGGCCCGGACGGCCTTCTCGACGAGGGCCGGGTCGGCCTCCTCCCCCTTGATCGCCGTGCTGACGATGCCCGTGCCGAGCGCCTTGGTCAGGATCAGTTTGTCTCCGGGCCGGCCCCCGCGGTTGCGCAGGACCCGGTCGGGGTGAATGACGCCCGTCACGGAGAGGCCGTATTTCGGCTCGTCGTCCTCCACGCTGTGGCCCCCGACGAGCACGACGCCCGCCTCCGTCATCTTGTCCAGCCCGCCGCGCAGGATCGCCTGCAGGACCGACATGTCGAGCTTCTTCGGCGGAAAGCAGATGATGTTCAGGGCCGTGATCGGCCGGCCGCCCATGGCGTAGACGTCGGAGAGGGAATTCGTCGCGGCGATCTGCCCGAAGGTGTAGGGGTCGTCGACGATGGGCGTGAAGAAGTCGACCGTCTGGATGATGGCCAGGTCGTCGCGCAGACGGTAGACGCCCGCGTCCTCGTTGCCCTCGAGGCCGACGATCAGGTTGGGGTCCGCGATGATGGGAAGCCCCTCCAGGGCTCGGCTCAGGTCCTCCGGACCGATCTTGCACGCTCAGCCGGCCCCGTGGACCATCTCCGTCAGGCGGATCTTCTTTTCCGTCGTCACGGTGCGCTCCTTTCCGCTCTTTCGATTTGCGCCTGCCGCACCCACCCGTCGAGGTGATCGGCGAAGACCCGGGGCAGGGCCTCGATGACCTGCCGGATCCGCGTGGCCGGCGTGGCCCCGGCGTAGAGCCCGGCCGTGCGGTTGGCCCGAACGGCGACGCGGGCCGCCGTGACCTCGTCGTACCCGGCGTGCACGAGGGCCCCCACCATGCCGCTGATCGTGTCCCCCGTACCGCCGATGGCCTCGAGGGCCGGGATGTCCGGCTCCGACAGGGTGTCGAGGATCCTGCCCTCCTGCGCGATGTGGTCCGTGGCGCCCTTCACGACGAGCGTCCGGGCGGCGCTCCCGTTGGCGTAGGCCGCCGCGACCATCTCGGGGATGCGCGTGCTGTCCGACTCGAAGAGGTGCCGGCTCACGTAGGCCGGGTGGGTGGCCTGCGGGTCCGCCAGGAAGGCCAGCTCCGAGAGGTCCGGCGTGAAGAGGTCGAACTCGCGGGCGATCCCCGCCGCCTTGGCGGCGTACATGGCCGCGGCATCGGCGATCATGAAGGGGCGCCGAGGCGCCTTGGAGGCCGACTCGCTCACCCTGCGCATGAGCCCCATGACGGGCAGCATGTAGTGCAGCACGACGACCCGGGGGGCCAGGCGGGGCAGATCCTCGATCAGGCGCTCGTAGAGCTGCCGGCTGCCCTTGCCGGTGCCGTCGTCGCCCACGAGCAGCACCCGGGGCGCGGGCTGGCCCAGGTAGTCCAGCGTCTTGCAGGCGGCGCTCACCAGGGCCGCCGTGCCCTGCGTGCAGGGGATCCCGGCACCGCCGACGCGCAGGATGTCCCCGTCGAGCCCCGCCTCCCCCTCGGTCAGCGGGAGCTCTTTGAGCGGGGCGGTTCCGCAGACGAGCAGCATGGCCTCACCCGTTGCCGTTCTTCCGGATTTCGAGCGACTGCTCCCAGGCGCGGTCCAGCATGAGGGCGCAGAGCGTGCGGCCGATGGCCTTGGGCCGCGGCGCCTGCTCCAGCGGCTTGGCCAGCATCTCGGCGTGCAGGTAGGGGATGTCGGGGCAGCCGCCGCCCGAGATGTTCAGGACGACGCCCGAGGCCTTGTCGAAGGTGAGCTTCATGTTGCCCGCCTTGACCATGAGGGCCTCGCCGAAGTCGGTGACCTTGACGACCTGGAGAAGCTCCGCGTCGCCCCGGATGGGCAGGATGTCGAGGAAGGGGACCTCGCGCTCCTGCAGCGCCCGCTCGACGGCGGGCTTTTCCACGAGGTTGATCTCCAGGGCGAGATCGCAGCCCCGCCTGAGCTCGGGCGGGGGCGCCACGAGACGGGTCTCGAATTCTCCCGCCTTCAGGGCCCGCTCGCCGCTCATGGCCTCTTCCACGCTTTCGAACAGGACGAGCCCGCCGCCCTCGAAACCGTTCTTTTTGCCGGATTTGAAAAACATGAATCTCCGCATTCCTTCCTAAACAAATCGGAGCCTTTCCCGCAGGGAAGGCCCCGGTTGGTGTTTCCTTATACTACTTTTTGATTTCGATGACAATATCGGGCCCTTCCGGACGGACCGAGGCCTGCATCTTGTGCCGCTTCGCCAGGCGAAGCACGTTTTCCTTCGACACCTCGTTGTCGACGAGGACTTCCAGGCTCTCCGCCCCGCCCTCGATGGCCCTGCTGGTCAGGACGACGGGCTGGGGGCAGGAAAGGCCCCGGGCATCGATTCGCGTTGCGCTCATGACGGTCTCCTTTCAGCGAAATGGTCGTTCTTGGCTCCGGGTCCTTGCATCAGGCCTTCTCCCGCATCGTGAACCCCACGGCCAGGCAGAAGACGAAGCCCACGATGACGCCGGCCGGCCCGAAGGCGGCGGCGCCGGCGGGCGAGCTGGCCATGGCGAAGTTGTGCGACACGCCGGCCCCGACGATCATGCCCAGGGCGAAGATGCCCGCGTCGAGGTCCCCCTCGCCGGAGAGGAACAGCTGGCGGCCCGGGCAGCCGCCGGCCAGCGCGAAGGCCAGGCCCGCGAGCGCCATCCCCAGGAAATTCCAGAGATGGTCCGTGTGGGCGATCGGCTGGCCTGCAAAACCGGGCTTGAACTGCCCCAGGATGAGATTCATGGCAAAGGCGGCGACGAGCAGACCCGCCACGCCGCTCATGAGGTGGAAATCCTTCAGCAGGATGACGTCCCGCAGGGCCCCCATGGTGCAGAACCGGCTGCGCTGGGCGATGGCCCCGACGAGCACCCCGGCGCCCAGGCTCATCCAGACGGGGGCGAACTGCGACCCCGGACCCTTCTGGCTGAAAAAGAGGGGGCCGCCCTCGGCGAAGGTCACCCGGAAGACGAGCAGCAGGAAGAGCCCGGCCATGAAGACGGGGAAGAGGATACCCGACGCCGCCTTCTGCGGCTGGGCGCGGCCCAGGCTGTAGCCCGATTTGAGGAAGGCGACGCCCACGCCGATGCCCGTCGCCAGGCCCGCGAGGCCCGTGAGGGCGTTCCAGTCGCCCCCCGCAAGCCGCAGCAGCGCCCGCCAGGGGCAGCCCAGGAACACCAGTGCGCCGATCATGGCGAAGACGCCGAGAAAGAAGCGCACGAGCGGCGCCGACCCCCCGCGGGGCCGGTACTCCTTCGCGAGCAGGGCGGCGAGGAAGGCCCCGATCACGAAGCCGATGATCTCGGGGCGAAGATACTGCACGACGGCGGCCCGGTGCAGGCCCAGGGCGCCCGCAATGTCGCGCTCCATGCAGGCCACGCAGATGCCCATGTTCGGGGGGTTGCCAAAGTACTGCAGGAGCGTTGCCATGATGCCGATGGCAACGCCGACGACGATGATTCCCGCGCGGGATGCAAACGGGTTGCCCATACCGGGGTCCTCCTTCACAGGGTCTGGGATGAGGAAAGCGCTTTTTTATTACCCTTCTTTTCTGAATAACGCCAATTCCAATAATTCATAAATGCTTCTTGATTATCGAAAAGGGTCATGGTAGGGACAGGCCATGCAGGCCGAGATGAAAAACGTCAACATGCTGCAGCTCGAGGCCCTGGTGCACCTCGTCGAGGAACGCAGCTTCAGCCGGGCGGCCAGGAGGATGTACCTCTCCCAGCCGTCGCTCACGAAGCACATCCGCAACCTCGAGGACGCCCTGGGGGCGAAGGTGGTCAACCGCGCGAGCCGCGCCTTCACGCTGACGCCCGAGGGGCGCGTGGTGTACGACTACGCCCGGCGGATCCTGAAGCTGCGCGAGGAGGCCATGGAGCGGGTGATGCGGGCGCGCGCCGCCGAGGAGGGGGACATCCGGATCGCCGCCAGCACGATCCCGGCCACCTACATCCTGCCCCCGGCGATCGCTGCGTTTCGGGAGAAATTCCCCGCGATCCGGACCGCCGTGCGGGCGGCCGACAGCAGCGAGGTCATCGAGACGGTCCTGGAGAACGGCGCCGAGATCGGCTTCATCGGCAAGGAGCCCGCCGGCGCGAAGCTGGCGGCCGAACCGCTCTGGCGGGACCGGATGGTGCTGGCCGTTCCCGCGGCGCACCCCTGGGCGAAGAGGAAAACCGTCCGTGTCCGCGAGCTCGAGAAGGAGCCCTTCGTGATCCGCGAGCGGGGCTCGGGCACCCGCGACGCCTTCGAGCGGTGCCTTGCCGAGGCCGGCAAAACGGACCTGTCCCGGTTTCGGGTCGTTGCCGAGATGGGGAGCTCCGAGGCGGTCAAGGAGGCCGTCATCGCCGGCGTCGGCCTTTCCGTGATTTCCATCTACGCCGTCCGGAGGGAGATCGCCTCGGGGATCCTTGCCGCGCTGCCCATCGAGGGCTGCCCCGTCGAGCGCTTCTTTTACGTCATTCACCGCAGGCACTTCGACCTGATGGCGCACCACCGGATCTTTCTCGATTTCATCCGGGCCTACCGCCCGGAACCGCTCGCAAAGAGGTAAACGCATGACGAAAATCCTCTACTACAGCACGAACCGCCGCCTCGAGGGGGTGGGCGGCCTCACGCCGTTCACGGGGCAGGTCTCCTTCCGCGAGGCCCTGATCCGGGGCCAGGCGCCCGACGAGGGGCTCTTCATGCCCGAGCCGATCCCGACGCTTGCCGTGAGCGAGGTGCTGGCCTGCAAGGGGCGGCCCTACCCGGAGACGGCCCTCCTCGTGGCCGAGGCGTTCCTGAAGGACGAGCTGCCCCGGGAGGCGATCCGGCAGGTCGTGGACGATGCATACAACTTCGATGTTCCCCTGGAGCGGGTCCACGACCGCGTTTACATCATGCGCCTGGACCGGGGGCCGACGGCCTCCTTCAAGGACTTCGCCGCCCGGATGATGGCGAGGCTCATGAGCCGCCTGCGCGATCCGGGCAGGCGCCTCAATGTGCTCGTGGCCACCTCGGGCGACACGGGCAGCGCCGTGGGCGAGGCCTTCAAGGGCGTCGAGGGGATCGGCGTCTATATCCTCTACCCGCGAAACGAAGTGAGCGGCATGCAGAAGAAGCAGCTCGACACGATCGGCGGCAACGTCCTCGCCCTGTCCGTGGACGGCAAGTTCGACGACTGCCAGAACCTCGTCAAGCAGGCCTTCGCCGACCCGGGGCTCGCGGGGCTCAACCTCACTTCGGCCAACTCCATCAACTTCGGCCGGATCCTGCCGCAGAGCATCTACTACGTCTATGCCTACGCCCAGCTGGCCGCCCCGGGCGAGGAGATCGTCTTCTCCGTCCCCTCGGGGAATTTCGGCAACGCCCTGGGCTGCGAGTACGCCCGGCGCATGGGGCTTCCCGTCCGGATGCTCGTCATGCCCACCAACGAAAACGACGAATTTCCCAGCTACCTCAGGACGGGGGTCTACCGGAAGGTCTCACCGTCGCGGGCCTGCCTCTCCAACGCCATGAACGTGGGCCACCCGAGCAACCTGGCCCGGTTCTTCGAGCTCTACGGGGGCACGGTGGACCGAACGGGCATCGTGCACGCCTACCCCGACCTGGCGGAGATGCGCCGGCGCATCTTCTCCGTGAGCGTCTCCGACGAGGAAACGAAGGAAACGATCCGGCGCGTCTGGGAGCGGCACCGGGTGCTGCTGGAACCCCACGGGGCCGTGGGCTGGCGGGGCCTCGAGCACTACCTGGAGGCCTGCTGCGGGCCCATCGCAGAGCCCTGCGTGTGCCTCGAGACGGCGCACCCCGCCAAGTTCCCCGACGAGATCATCGAGCTGCTGGGGATCACCCCCGAGGTACCGCAGAGCATGAGGGACCTCGAGAAGCGAACCGGCGAGCCCGTGGATCTTCCCGCCGATTACGGCCGGCTGCGCGCCTTCCTGCTCGACACGCTGCGGGGGACGGAATAAGCCGGCTGCGCGAAAACGCCGGGGTGCGACCGCCGCCCCTTCGCGGCGGGCCCCCGGACCGGGACCCCGCCGTCAACATTCAATCTGTGCATAGATGAGATGTAGAAAAGTTATTTTTAACTTGACAGCCCGAAGGGTTTCCCGTTAATAGCGGATGAGCGCAAGACCCTTGACACGGAAAGACCGGATGGTCACGAACATGCCGATTCGACTGTTACGGAGCTGATCGACGCAATCGGGGACTCGTGCGGTTCCCGCGTTGATGCCGCCCGCCTTTTGCCCGCCTGCAAGATGAGACCCTCGTCCTGTTTGCCTGCGGCAAGGGCAGGCGAACGGGATCTTCCCCCCGACGAATCCGGCAAAGAACGATGTGCAACGCAGCGGCTTCCCCGCCTGTGCCGCCCCGGGGCGTCCGATCGACGCGCGGCACGGACGGGGAGAAGACGGCACAGGACAGGGGCAATGGTGCTGGGCACCCCGCGGACTTCAAATCCGTTGGCCTCGTCTCAGCAACGAGGAGGAGGTTCGATTCCCCTTGCCCCTTCCATCGCATGCAAAGCGGCCGGCCGGCGCCGCGTGCCGGAGAGAGCCGCAGGAATCTGACCGTCGATGGGCGCAATCATGCAGAGACATTACACGGTCGGCATCGCCGGGCATGTCGACCACGGCAAGACGACGCTGGTCGCCGCCCTGACGGGCGTCGACACGGACCGGATGCAGGTCGAAAAGGCCCGGGGCCTCTCCATCGAGTTCGGCATCGCCCCGCTCGTGCTGCCGTCGGGCCTGCGGGTCAGCCTGGTCGACGTGCCCGGCCACCGGGATTTCATGAAGAACACCATCCGGGGGCTGAGCGCCGTCGATGCGGCGATCCTGGCGGTGGCGGCCGACGACGGGGTCATGCCCCAGACGCGGGAGCACCTGGAGATCCTGCGCTTCTTCGGCGTCACGGCCGGCTTCGCCGTGCTGACAAAGGCCGACCTGGTCGACCGGGAGACCCTGGAAATGGCCGCCCTGGACATCGAGGAACTCGCGGCGGGGTCGTTCCTCGAAAACGGGCCGGTCATCCCGTTTTCCGGCATCGACGGGCGGGGCCGGGATGAAGTCCTGGCGGTCCTGGACGGGATGGCCGCGGCGGGGATCCGGAGCAAGGCCTCCTCGAAACCCTTCCGGATGTTCGTCGACCAGGTTCGAATCTTCCAGGGCCTGGGCACCGTGGTGAGCGGGACGATCCTGTCGGGCACCGTGCGGGCGGGAGACCGGCTCGAGATCGTCCCGGGCGGGAAGACGGTCCGCGTGCGGTCTCTGGAGTCCCATCACAACGCCGTGGAGTCCGCCTCCGCCGGCCTTCGGGTCGGGATCAACCTGCAGGGGGTCGGGGCGGGGGAAATCGCCCGGGGAATGGTCCTCTCGGAGCCGGGGTGCCTCGAGGCGGCCGCCTACCTGAATGTCGAGCTGGAGCTGTGCCGCCTTTCCGGGCAGCCCCTCCGCAGCGGCCAGAGGGTCAAGGTGCACGTCGGCAGTGCAGTCGGGTCGGCTCTGGCGGTGATCATGGGCCGGGAGGAACTCGTCCCCGGGCAGAGGGGATTGGTGCAATTCCGGCTCACGGCACCGCTCGGTGCGGCTCCCCGGGATCGATGCATCATGACGCCCATGAACAGCCCTTCCGTGCTCGGCGGCGGCACGATCCTCGAGACAACGAGGGTCAAGTTCCGGCGGGCGCGTGCGGAGAGGACCCTTGCCTACTTGACCGGGCTGCAAACGGGCGATCCGGGGCGGATCGTGAAGGCCGCCGCCGCCGCGCAGCCCGCCGCCGTACTGACCGCGGAGGGGCTGAGCCGATCCACGGGACTGGATCGCGCCGTCTTCGAGAACGTGCTGAAAAGGCAGAGCGAGGCGGGGTTCCTCGTTCCCCTCGACGCCGGCTCCTTCCTTTCGGCGGAAACCGCGCAGGAGGCCAAGCGCAAGATCGCGGAGGCCGTCGAACGGACGCTTGCCGAGGACACCCTGCGCGATCAGATCAGCAAGTCGCACATCGCCGCATCGATCCCCTGGAACCTGGAGCCCGGGGCCCTGGATTTCCTGCTCGGGGAGCTGGTCCGCGAGGGGGTCCTGGCGTCCGTCAACGGAGGGTATGCTCTTTCGGAGATGCACCGGAGATTGGGATCCCTTCGGGATCCCCTGCTCGCGCGCGTGCTCGAGGCGGTCGAGCGCGCGGGCACCGTCACCGTCACGGTCGCCGTGATCAGCGCGGCCCTGGGTCTCCCGGACGAGAAGCCGAAGGTCAGGCGCCTCCTCGGACACCTGGTCTCGAAGAGACACGTCGTGATGCTGGGCGGCGAGCGCTACATTTCGCGGCGGGGCCTGGAAACGGCCAAGGACCGCATCCGCGCCTGGATTGCAAAACAGGGTCGCTTCACGCCCGCGGACTGCAACCCGGTCCTCGGGTGCGGCCGCACGATCGGCCTGCCCCTTCTCGAGCATCTCGACGCGATCGGGTTCACCGAGCGCCGCGGCAACGAGCGCGTGCTGAGGGAGTAGGGCGGTGCCGCTGCGTCTCTGGAACACCCTGACGGGGTCGCTCGAGCCGTTTGTCCCGATCCGGCCGGGGCATATCGGAATCTACGTCTGCGGGCCCACGGTCTATGACCACGCCCACGTCGGCCACGCCCGGTCGGCGGTCTTTTTCGATGTGGTCGTCCGCTTCCTGCGGTTCGAGGGGTATGCCGTCCGGTACGTGCGGAACTTCACGGATCTCGACGACAAGATCCTCGCACGGGCGGGAACCGAGCGGATCGCAGCCGGGGATCTCGCCGACCGCTACATCCGCTCGTACCGGGAGGACATGGCCGCCCTCGGGGTCCTCGCACCCGATTTCGAGCCGCGCGTGACGGAACGGATCGGGCCGATCCTCGAGGCGATCGCGAGGCTCATCGACGACGGGCAGGCCTACGTGCGCGAGGACGGCGTCTACTTCCGGGTCCGCCTGCGGGGCGACTACGGTCGCCTCGCGGACGCCGCGGGCGTCGATGCGGGGCTGCGGTCGGGACCGGGCGGCCCCAAGGAGGACGGGCGGGACTTCGCCCTCTGGAAGAGGGCCGAAGGGGATGCGGTCGCCTGGGAGAGCCCCTGGGGGAGAGGCCGGCCGGGGTGGCACATCGAATGCGTTGCCATGAGCCGCGGGCACCTGGGCAGCCTGTTCGATATCCACGGCGGAGGCCGGGACCTGATCTTTCCCCATCATGAAAACGAGAGGGCCCTTTCGCGCAGCCTCGACGGGACGGACCTCGCCCGGTACTGGCTCCATCACGAACTGGTGACGCTCAAGGGGAGGAAGCTTTCAAAATCCGAGGACCGGGGCGGACGGATCCGCGACCTGCTCCGGCATCATCGGCCGGGGGCGATCCGGCTGTTCCTCCTCTCGACGCATTACCGTCGACCCGTGGACTTGACGGAGCGGCGGCTCGGGGAGGCGGCCGCGGCCCTCGATCGGCTCTCCGGCCTTGCCGGGCGCTGCGGGGCGGACGGGGAAGGAGAAGCCCGGGTTGCGGGGGCCACGACCGAACTCGGGGTGCGGTTCCGCGAGGCGATGCATCGGGATTTCAACATCCCGGAGGCCCTCGCGCACCTCTTCGCCGCGGCCCGGCGAATCAACCGGTCCCTCGGGGCCGCCGGGGTACCCAAGCGACTCGAGCCCCGGCAGCGGGCCGAGCTTCGTGACCTGCAGATCCTCTGCCGGGACGTGCTGGGAATCGCTCAGGGGTGATGCCGACCCCCGTCGCGGGCCCCGGACGAACGGGCTCGACAGCCCAGGAAAGGAGAACGCGTGATGGAAGAAACATCCCAAATCCCCCGGGTTACGAGCGCGCCGGATCTCGAGGCGCTCCTGCGCTCCCGAGACGAGCTGTTCGCCCTGTTCTACGCCTCCTGGTGCCCCTACAGCCGCAGGTTCCTGCCCGTGTTCGAGAATCACGCACGGGACCCGGGGCGGTTCGCTCTCGTGCAGGACGACGGGGACACGCTGTCGGACCCCTGGGCGATCGAGATCTTTCCGACCGTGCTGTTCTTTCGCAAGGGTGCCGTCGCCCGGCGCCTGGACGGCAGGCGCGGGGCGGGGTTGAACGAAGAGGAACTGGCTCGTTTCATCCGCGACTGTTCTGCGGAGCAATCGGAATCAACGGGAGGTCCGCGATGAAGACGCTGCACGTTCTCACCGTCCTGCTCGCACTCACGGCCCTCGCCGCGGCGCCGGACGCCTCTGCGGCCGAAAAGACCATCCGGCTCAAGATCGAGGCCTGCGACTGCCCCTCCACGGTGCCGCAGGTCAACTTCATCCTCCGGACGACCCCGGGCGTGGTGAAGCATGACGTCAACGCCTTCACCCGAGAGGCGACGGTCACCTTCGACGACAAAAGGACGAGCATCGAAACGATCCGGGAGAGGCTCGAGAAGGGGGGATTCCCTCCGGGCGAAGTGACGGCCCTCGACTGAGCCTTCGGAAGCACAGGGCGCTCAGCAGCTCTCGAGCAGGGCCTCGATGCGGGTGCGCAGCGGCTCGATGTCGGATTCGGAATAGTCCGTCTCGACTTTCAGAAAGGGCAGCCCGTGCCGGTCGCGGATGTGCCGCCCGATCCGGTGGGACTCGATGTTGTAGGTGTGGCAGGCCTGAAGAATGACGTCGATGACGGCATCCGGCCGGTACCGGGCGATCATCTCGTCGAGGGCGTCGAACCGCCCCCGGTTGGGCGTCATGCAGGAGCAGGGGATCTTCAGGGTTGCCGCGGCCACGGCCCCGAGCGGGTCGCCGGTCCCCTCGTCGATTCGGATGGAATATCCCTTCATGCCGCTGCATCCCTCCATGGCGACGACGACGCCCCCCGCCTCTTCGATGAGGCGCAGGACCTTTTTCGCTTCCCCCCCGATCGGGCAGCCGCTGACCAGAACGCGCGGCGCGCCGGGCCGCCCGAAACCGATGCCGCGAACGGCGCGGGCCTCGAGCCGTTCCAGCGCGGGCTCCACGAACCGGCGGAATTCCTCGCAGCCGGTGAGGGGCTCGAACCCGATCACATCGAGCAGTTCGCTCCAGTGGATGGCCGGCCGCGCCAGGGCGGCGTAATCGAAGACGCGGTCGATGAGCCGGCATTTCGCGTTCGTTTCCCGGATCTCGGCCTCGATCCGTTCCTCCGGGATCGCACGAGCGAAGGTTTCCTCGAGGAATCTCTTGAGCTTGCGGACCATCTGCGTCCAGCGTGCGAGGGTCCCTTCCTCATCGGGCCTGTAGGGAAGATCCATGACGTGGGTCGGCTTGAGCGGGGCGATCAGCTCGAACATCTTTTTCTTCCCGTCGCAGGTCGTCTCGCCGATGACGGCGTCGGCAAGCTCGTAGAGGGGGCACGATTTCGTCCGGATGAACCCGAAACTCGACTTGATCAGCGGGCAGAGATTGGCGGGAAGGACCGCCTCGGCGGCGGGGATCGTCCGGCCCGAGGCGGCGCAGAGGAAGGCGGGCACGGCGCCCATGGCCCGGACCAGCTCCAGAGGGGCGTACCCGCAGTACAGGCCGATGACGGGTGAACCCTGTTCCCGCTTCGACAGGATGCAGCTGAGGATGCGTCCGGCGGGGTCGGCGTGGAAGCCGTCACACAGGAGGGGTTCCGCCTGCGAACTCGCGGGGCCCGACGGGATCCGCTGTTTCTCGTGTGCCGAGTGCTGATTAGCCATGCTGCTTCATGCCTCCGAGGCCATCAGCGCGCACCCCAGAGCGCCCACGATCTGCGGGTCACCGGGCACCATGACGCGCCGGCCGAGATGCTCCTCGATCTGCGCGCGCATGCAGGGGTTCAGCGCGACGCCGCCGGCAAACAGGATGTCCTCGCGAATCGATACCTTCTCGAGCAGGGACACGGCCCGCCGGGCGACGGATTGGTGGATTCCCCGTGCGATCCCCGGCCGCGGCGCACCGCGGGCGATCATGGAGATCACCTCCGACTCGGCGAAGACCGCGCACATGCTGCTGACCGACTCGGGTTCTTCGGCGGCGGCCGCCGCCGCCATGAAATCCTCCAGGGAAAGCCCGAGCGCCGTGGCCATGACCTCGAGGAAGCGCCCGGTCCCGGCGGCGCACTTGTCGTTCATCTGGAATTTGAGGATTCTCCCGTTTTCGTCCAGGGAGATGGCCTTCGTGTCCTGGCCGCCGATGTCCAGGACCGTCCGGCAGGAGCCGCAGAGGGCAAGGGCTCCCAGTGCGAAGGCCTTGATCTCACTGATCGTTTCGCACTGGAGATATCCTTTGAGCAGATGGCGCCCGTAGCCCGTCGCGATGATACGCTCTGCCTCAAAGCCATTCAGCATCTCCCGGCACAGGGTGAGGGGGTCGTAGGTGTTCACCTCTTTGCGCTTCATCGTCATGCTGCCGTTTTCGCAGACGACGAGCTTGATGGTCCGTGAACCGATGTCCAGCCCGATCCCCTTCATCGCCTGTTCACCCTCCCGAGGCGGGAGCATTCCCGGGCCCGCGCCGCCCGAACTCGATCCGGTTCCATACATAAACAATGGCTATCTGTCAAATAGATAATCGTTATAAGTGGGCCCGCCTGCCGCGGGAGGGCCGCAGCAGGCTGACATGCCACGAATCCATTTGATTTATGAAAGGGGATTATGGAAAATGCGACCGTCCATGACGGGGAAAGGAGGATCATCGCCATGACGAGGGAAATCGATTGCCGGGGGCTTGCCTGCCCGCAGCCCGTGATCAACACCAAGAAAGCCCTGGAGGCCATTCCCGAAGGGACCGTGACGGTCCTCGTCGACAGCCCCGAGAGCCGGGAGAACGTGAAGCGGTTTGCGGCCAGCCGGGGCTGCGAGGTCACGGTGGCGGAGAAGGAGGGCGCCTATGCCCTCACCATCACGAAGCAGGCGGGCTGCAGCCTCGCGGCGCAGGCCGGAGCCGCGGAGGGACCGACCGTGGTCTGCATCACGACCGACGTCTTCGGCAAGGGCTCCGACGAATTGGGCGCGATCCTCATGAAGGCCTTTCTCAACACGCTCTGGGATTCCCAGCCGAGACCGGACAAGGTGATCTTCATCAACGGAGGGGTCTTTCTCACCACCGAGGGTTCCGACGTCCTCGAGAGCCTGGCGCTCCTGGACAGGGAGGGAGTCGAGATCCTCTCCTGCGGCACCTGCCTGGCCTTCTTCGGCATCAAGGAGAAGCTCCGGGTCGGCAAGGTCTCCAACATGCACGAGATCGTCACGGCCCTCATGACGTCGGGCCGGGTGATCAACCTCTGAGGGCACTCGGCCCGGATCCGGCGGCAGGCCCGAGCATCGCAGGCGCAGCGCGGCGGCCACCCCCGCGGGAAGGCAACGGCCGGGCCATTCATCCGGCCTCGACCGGTGTCCCGCCCAAACCGGTGCAGGGCCGCAGGAGATGCAGCCGGGGCACTGCCCGCCCGTTTGCAGATAAGCGGGACCCGCGCGCCCTGCTGCTCGACACGCCGAGGGGGACGGACTGACGGACGCAGGGCGCGGCCTGTCCGGGAAGCCCCGAAAGGGTTGACACAGCCCTCCCGATCCTTTACACTGAAAACCGGTCGAGAAACCGATAACGGGTCCGCAACGGCAATTCAGGCGGAATCGCCGGGGTCGGGTCGCCATCCGATAGGGATCGGATGACGGCCTTTTTGCGACGGCAGCCCGGTCGGGGTTGTTCCGACTGACCCACCGCTCTTCATCCTCCTCTGCGGCGCCCGGAGCGAGACCGCTCCTTTCGAGTACAGTCCCGGTGTCGTCAAACAGCGAAGCGAAGATCCAGGGAGGACGTCATGGATGCCCGATACCTCGGGGGACTCGTTTCCCGCATCACGAGAAATGCAAAGGTCATCATCGCGTCGAACCGTGAACCCGTGACCCATGAGCGCGACGTGGGCGGTATCCGGGTGGTCCGTCCGGCCAGCGGGATGGTGGCCGCCCTGGAGCCGATCGTCCGCGCAACGGGCGGCACCTGGGTCGCTCACGGCTCCGGCACCGCCGACCGCCTCGTCACCGATGCGAAGGGGCGCGTCGCGATACCCCCCGAAAACCCGCGCTACACGCTTCGGCGGGTGTGGCTGACCCGGAAAGAGGAAAACGGCTATTACTACGGGATTTCCAACCAGGCCCTCTGGCCGCTGTGCCACATCGTGTACACCCGGCCCCGCTTCTCCCGGAAGGACTGGGAAATCTACCGGGACGTCAACCGGCGCTTCTGCGACACGGTACTCGACGAAGCGGAAGGGGGGCCCGCCATCGTCTTCGTCCAGGACTACCACCTCGCGCTGCTTCCCCGGATGCTCAGAGAGGCCCGGCCCGATCTGCTGATCGTCCACTTCTGGCATATCCCCTGGCCCAACCGCGAGGCCTTCAGGATCTTTCCCTGGGGGGAGGAACTCCTTGACGGGCTTCTGGGGAACGACATGATCGGGTTTCACATCCAGTATCACTGCAACAACTTCATGGACACGGTGGACAGGGGGATCGAGGCGAGGGTGGATTACGAACGCTTCCGGATTTTCCGGGGCGGCCGGCCCACCGCGGTCCGGGCGTTCCCCATCAGCGTCGACTTCCATCAGATCGGCAAGGACGCCGGTTCGCAGACGGTCGAGGAACGACGGCAGAGCTTCATCAAGGAACTCGGAGAGGGGGTTCTGGAGACGAAGGTGCTTGTCGGGGCCGATCGGATCGACTACACCAAGGGAATCCCGGAACGGCTGAGGGGTTTCGATCTCATGCTCAGCCAGAACCCGGAACTTCGCGGCAGGGTGACCCTGCTCCAGCTTGCCGCACCCAGCCGGACCCACATCGAGGAGTACCGGGACATCAACGAGGAACTCGACGACCTGGTCGATGAGATCAACTGGCGCCATCAGACCGAGGACTGGGTGCCCATCCGGTTCCTCCGCGCCCACCACGATTATCATGCCGTCCTCGCCTCGTACCGGATGGCCGATGTCCTCATGGTCACCTCCCTGCACGACGGGATGAACCTCGTGGCCAAGGAGTTCATCGCCGCCCGGACCGACGGCGACGGGGTCCTGCTGCTCTCCCAGTACACGGGGGCGGCCCGGGAACTCCCCGACGCCCTCCTCGTGAACCCCTACGACATCGACGAGCTGGCCGACGTCATGGTCGAGGCCTGTGCCATGCCGGAGAAGGAGCGCCGGAAGCGGATGAGGAGGATGCGGTCGCAGGTGCAGAAGAACACGGTCTTCGACTGGGGGGCGAAAATCTTCGAGGAGCTCGAAGGCATCCGGCCCGTCAAGGAGGTGGCCTAGTGCCCTCGAGGGAAGCGGCCCCGGACAGGGTCTGGATCTTCGATTTCGACGGCACTCTGTCCCCGCTGGTGCCCGATCGAAGAACCGCGGCGCTTCATCCCGAGGCAAGAACGGTGCTGTCGGAGCTCGTCGAATGGCCGCGGCAGGCTGTGGCCGTGCTCTCGAGCCGGCTGCTGGACGACCTGGCGGCGAGGGTCGACATCCGCGGGCTCTACCTCGGGGGCGGCAGCGGGGCCGAATGGCTCCTGCCCGGCGGGGAACGGAGAACGGCGGACGGCAAGACACTGCGCCTCCGGCATGCCCGCGGCGCCGTCATGCCGGAGCTCGACAGGCTCCGGGAGATTCCGGGCGCCGATGTGGAAGACAAGCACTGGTCGGTTGCCGTGCACGTCCGGCGGATCGCCCCCGAGGAGCGCCCGAGGGTGCTCTCGTTTCTCGAGGCGCTGGCCCGCACCACCGGGATCCGTCTGCTGCGGGGCCCGGAGGTCTTCGAAATCCAGCTCCTCCCCGAGATCGACAAGCTCTTCGGGTCCGTCGTCCTCTGCGAGATGCTGCGCCATGTGCCCGTGCCGGGCTCGCTGGTCTACGCCGGCGACGACGAAAACGATGCCGTCGCCATGGAGTGGGTGATCCGGCAGGGAGGGGTCGCGCTCTTCGTGGGAACGGAGCCGATGATCCCCGGCACCCGGCTGGTCGACGGCCCGGAAAGCCTGGTGCGGGAGGTCCGCCGCCTGGCCCGCATGGACGTGAAAGAATAGGAGGTCAACGCGATGAATCCCTTCGAGATCATGGACTGCTCGCTGCTGATCCGCATGAGCGGGCTGCCGCCGGCGTTCAACCTGCGGGAACTGCGGGACCGCATCGCCGTCTGCAGCACCGACGTGCTGTACCACCACTTCTGCGAGACGCCCCTGTCGCCCACGTTCGAGTACCCGGATCACCGCAACGACTTCGCCGTCTGGGCGAGCCGCCGGCTTTCGGACAAGGTCCTGGCCGAGCGGCTCGGGGCCGTCGACCCCTACGCCTGTCTTTCGATGGAAGCGCTGCGGGAGGTCGTCCTCGAGGTCATCGACGAGCGCCTGAGCGAGGTCACCATGATCCCCTGGGCGAGGCCCGGCCACGAGTTCTACTTCATGGAGGCGACGACCCTCGTCTTCGATTCGGGGGAACGGGTTGACGCCCTGCGCGATCTCCCGGACGCCATCGGGCGCATGTCCAACGGCAGCATCTACTTTCACTTTGTCGAGGCCCAGCGCCGACCGCCCGCCGGGGTGGATGATTTTTCGAACTGGATCGGCGGGTTCGGGGAGCGGATGGCCCCGTGCGTGGCGGCCCTGCGGCGGATCGACTTCTACTTCTACACGCTCCGGGAGCTTCGGGAGGAACTCGTGAGGGTGCTTGCACCGCTCCGGGACGAAAGAGTCCGGGCAAGGGAGTGAGGGGCATGAACATCGATCGTTACGAACCGATCGTCGGCGTTCCCGTGATCGGGCAGCTGCGGAGGCTGGGCGAGCGGCTCAAGGGGTTGAACGTCGTGCACGTCAACTCCACCGCCGAGGGCGGCGGGGTGGCGGAGATCCTCGCCTGGATGGTGCCGCTGATGAACGATCTCGGACTGGACGCCCGCTGGGAGGTCATCACGGGCACCAGCGAGTTTTTCGCCGTGACCAAGGCCTTTCACAACGGGCTGCAGGGCCATCCCGTCCTGATCAAGAAACGGGACTGGGAGCTCTACCGGGACGTGAACCGCGACAATTTCAACCGGCTCCGGGACGCCCTGGAGGGGGCGGACATCGTCGTTGTCCACGACCCTCAGCCGGCCCCCCTGCTGGAGCTGTGCGGCCGTCGCAGGGGTCGCTGGATCTGGCGATGCCACATCGATGTCAGCCACCCCTTCCGGGAGGTCTGGAAAGGTCTCAAACCCTTCGTGGAACGATACGACGCGAGCATTTTCTCCATGTGCCAGTTTGCGCAGCTGCTGTCGCACCCGCAGTACCTCATCGCGCCGAGCATCGACCCTCTGAGTGAGAAGAACATCGATCTCGGCGCGCGCGAGCTCGACACCGTGCGCCGGCGGTTCGAGCTCGACCCCGACGTCCCCGTGCTCGTCCAGATCTCGCGGTTCGACCGCTTCAAGGACCCCGTGGGCGTGATCCAGGCCTACCGGATGGTCAAGAAGATGACCCCCGTCCAGCTGGTCCTTGCGGGAGGCGGGGCCACGGACGACCCGGAGGGCAAGGAGGTGCTCGACGCCGTGCTGGAGGCCGCCGATGGAGACCCCGACATCCACGTGGAGCTGCTGCCCCCGGCTGCGCACCGCACGGTCAACGCCCTGCAGCGGATCGCCGACATCGTGATCCAGAAATCGACCCGCGAGGGCTTCGGCCTGACCGTCACCGAGGGGCTCTGGAAGGGAAAACCCGTCATCGGGGGCGATGCCGGGGGCATCCGCCTGCAGGTCGTCGACTACCACACGGGGTTTCTCGTCATGACCCCCGAGGGGGCGGCCAACCGCATCCGGTATCTCCTGCACCACCGGGAACAGGGCCGCAGGATGGGGGAGACCGGGCGCGAGCTGGTCCGCGAGCACTACCTCCTGACCCGGCACCTCAGGGAATATCTCACCCTGATGTACGCCCTGGTCGGCGGAAAAACGGAACATACCGTCATGGTGTGAGATGAATCGGTTGCTCCTGATCCTCACGGACCTCGACGGGAGCCTGCTGGATCACGACGGGTACTCCTGCGAGGGCGCCCGTCCGGCCCTGAAGCGGATCCGGGAGCTGTCCGTGCCCCTGGTCTTCGTCACGAGCAAGACCCGGGCGGAGGTCATCAGACTGCAGGATGACATGGGCATCCGGGAGCCCTTCATCGTCGAGAACGGCGGCGGGATTTTCTTCCCCGCGGCTTATCGGGACTTTCGAATTCCCGGCGCGGTCGAGCGGGGTGCGCATCGTCTCATCCTGATGGGCAGACCCTACGCCGAGATCCGCCGCTTCGTCGAGGATCGGAAACCCCGCTTCGCCATCCGCGGCGCGGCGGACCTGAGCGTCGAGGAACTCGTGAATCTCACGGGCCTCGCCCCCGAGCAGGCACGCCTTGCGAAGCAGCGGGAGTTCTCGGAGCCGTTCCTGCTGGACGACGACACGAAGCTGGAGGCCCTGCGAGAGGAAGCCGCCGCGGCGGGTCTGACGATCACCCGGGGCGGGCGCTTTCATCACCTGATCGGGATCGGGCAGGACAAGGGGGAGGCCGTGAGGCGGCTCACGGCGATCTTCCGGGAAAACACGGCTCGGGCACTGCTGACCGTCGGCATCGGCGACCGGCCCAACGATGTCCCCATGCTTGCCGCCGTGGATATCCCCGTGCTGATTCCCCATCCCGACGGGCGGTACGAGGATGTCAAGCTGCCGAATCTCGTCCGGGCGCCCCACCCGGGAAGCCGAGGGTGGAACGAGGCCGTCCGGGGTCTTCTCGCGCGGTTCGGGGACGAGGGAGAAAAAGCCGTCAGGGACAGGAGCGATTCATGACGACAGCGTTGCCCCGGTTTTCAACGACCCTCAGGGATCATGCGCGGAAGACCATCGAGAAGCTCCGTTATGCCGACATCGTCGTCGGCATCCCCTCCTACTACAGCGGCTCGTCCATCGTCCACGTGATCCAGACCGTCGCCGAGGGGCTCGAGCGCTTCTACCCCGAGGCCAAGAGCGTCCTGTTGGTCGCCGACGGGGGATCGACGGACGACACGCGCGAGATCGCCAACCTCGTGCAGATCCATTCCTACCAGATCAAGAAGATCGTCACGATCTACCGGGGCGTGCCGGGAAAGGGGTCGGGCCTCCGGGCCGCCTTCGAGGTGGCGAATTTCCTCCGGGCCCGGGCGGTGGCCGTTTTCGACTCCGACCTCGTCTCGATCAAGCCCGAGTGGGTCCGCAATGTGCTCGATCCCGTGTTCAACGGATACGACTTCGTCGCCCCCTACTACCGTCGCTACAAGCTCGACGGCACCATCACCAACACGATCGCCTACAACCTGACGCGGGCGCTCTACGGGCAGCGCGTGCGCCAGCCCATCGGAGGAGACTTCGGGATCTCCCGGCGGCTCGCCAAGCATTACTTCGACCAGGATGCCTGGGAGACGGACGTGGCCCGTTTCGGCATCGACGTCTGGATGACCACGACGGCCATCGTGGAAGGCTTCAAGCTCTGCCAGGCCCGGCTGGGGCTCAAGGTGCACGGGGAGAAGGACCCCGGTGCCGACCTGGGGCCCATGTTCCGCCAGGTCGTGGGCACGATCTTCCAGCTCATGGAAACCAACGCCGAGTCCTGGAAGAAGGTCCGGGAGTCGCGGGAGGTTCCGATCCTGGGTGAAGAGGTTGAACAGGAGCCGGCCCCCTTTGAGATCGACCAGGAAGGGCTCGTCGACTATTTCCGGACGGGCTGGGCGAATTTCTCGGGCGTCTGGCAGCGGATCGTCGAGCCCAAGGATCTCGAGGTGATCCGGGGCCTTGCCGCCGTGGAGCGCACGCAGGACTTCCACCTGCCCCTCGAGACGTGGGTCCGCATCGTTTACCGCTACGCCCGCTATTTTCATGCGACCGCACGGCAGCGCTTCAAGGTCCTCGACACGATGGTTCCGCTCTACAATGCCCGGGTGGCGAGCCTCATCAACGAGGTACGGGACAGGAACCCCGACGAGGCCGAGTGCCTCTTCGAGGCGCACGCCATGGCCTTCGAGAAGATGAAAGACTACCTGATCAAGATCTGGGACGAGGAGGTGCACGATGACTGATTTCTGGCAGCACGGCATGATCACGACCCTGCAGAAGCTGCGGGAGCGCCCCGTCGGGGAGCTCGAGGCGGAGCTCAAGGCGATTGCGCGGCGCCGCAAACTCGTCCTGCTGCTTCCGGCGCTCTACTCGGAATTCGAGACCCCCTCCATGCCCCGGATCATCGAGGAATTGAAAGGCGTGGAGTATCTCCACAGGGTGGTTCTTTCCCTGGACCGGGCCGGACGGAACGAGTTCGAAAAGGCCAGGGGGTTCATGTCCGCGCTGAAGTGCCCGGTGCGCGTCGTCTGGCACGACGGCCCGCGGATGAAGAAACTCTACCGGGAGCTGGTGCGGAACGACTTCTCCATGGATCACCCCGGCAAGGGACGCTCCGTGTGGATGACCCTCGGCTCCATCCTCGCGGAGCGGGACGTCTACGCCATCGCCCTGCACGACTGCGACATCGTCAACTACCGCCGGGAAATGCTGGCGCGGCTCCTCTACCCCGTGGCGCACCCGGCCCTGGATTTCGAATTCAGCAAGGGCTACTACGCGCGCGTGACGGACCAGCTCTACGGCCGCGTCACCCGGCTCTTCTACACCCCCCTGATCCGGACGCTGCGACGCATCCTGGGGTTCAATCCCTTCCTGTCCTTCCTGGACAACTTCCGTTACGCCCTGTCGGGGGAGTTCGCCCTGATCTCGAGCCTCGCGCGCGGGATCCGGATCTCGCCGACCTGGGGCCTCGAGGTGTCGCTGCTGAGCGAGGTCTACCAGAGGGCGTCCATCAACCGGATCTGCCAGGCGGACCTGGCGGAGACGTACGAGCACAAGCACCAGGTGCTCCGAAAGCAGAAGCCCCACGAGGGCCTGCTGCGCATGGCGGGCGATATCGCGAGGGCCCTCTTCCGGGTCCTCACCCAGGACGGGATCGTCATGAGCGGGGCGTTTTTCCGGACGATGCTGACGTCCTACATCCAGGAGGCAAGGGTCACCATCGAGAAATATCACGCCCTGTCGCTCATCAACGGGCTGACCTATGACCGCCACGCCGAGATCGAGGCCGTCGAAGCCTTCGTCGGCTCGCTCCGCAAGGCCATCGGCGATTTCGTCGAGGACCCGGTGGGCGTCCCGATGCTCGCCGCGTGGGTCCGCGTCAACGCGGCGATCCCGGACTTCGAGGACAGGCTCAGCGAGGCCGTCGAACTGGACAATGCCTGAGGGCCCCCGCGGTTCCGGGGCCCGGCCCGGCGGGGCACGTTGCCGGAATCCCGATGGAAATCCGAAAAGCATTGACAGGCGGCCTCTCTCTTTTTTATTGTAGTCGAAACGAGTGAACGGAAACGGGTCCGGAAGCGCGATTCCGGAGGTGATCTGCCGATGGTCGGGCCGCCATCAGACGGACGTCGGATTGCGGCCTGACATGTATCCGGGCCCGGGCTCTCTGCCGCCCCCCGTGACCCCGGCATCCGCTACCGGGGAATCCCCGACGCGTCCAGGCCCGTCGTTCGAGACCGGCAACCCCGTATCCGCAAGCCGTCTGCCCCCGAGGAGAAGATGTCCGCCATGTTGACGCAGCTGCCGGAACAGCCCTGCCACGGGTGTCCCGTCGAGGAAACGGCGGCCGAGTTCGTCACGGATCTCGAGCGGGGCCTGACGTCCGCCGATGCCGCCGACCGGCTTGCCCGCTTCGGCCCCAACCGCGTGACGCCGAGAAAGAAGACCGGTCCGCTGATGCGGTTCCTGCTGCAGTTCCACCAGCCGCTCATCTACATCCTGATCGGCGCGGGGGCCGTGACGGCGGCCCTCGGCGAGTGGGTCGACTCCTCGGTCATCTTCGGCGTGGTCCTCGTCAACGCCGTCGTCGGGTTCATCCAGGAATCGCGGGCGGAGAGCGCGATCGAGTCCCTCATGACGATGATGACGACCCAGGCCGTCGTCCTGCGGGACGGCTCCCCGCACACGGTGCCGTCCGCCGATCTCGTCCCGGGCGACATCGTCCTGCTGCAGTCGGGCGACAAGGTCCCTGCCGATCTGCGCCTCTTCGTCTCGCGGGAGCTCCAGGTCGACGAGTCGGCCCTGACGGGCGAGTCCGTCCCGGTCGCCAAGCACGTCGACGTGATGCCCACGGATACGGTCCTTGCAGACCGCGGAAACATGGCCTACGCCGGGACGCTGGTGACCTTCGGCCAGGGCCGCGGCATCGTCGTCGCCACGGGCGACCGGACGGAGACCGGCCGCATCTCGGGCCTCATCGCCGCGGCCGTCGAGATCTCGACGCCCCTGACGAGGAAGATCGCCCACTTCAGCCGGGTGCTCCTCGTCGTCATCCTGGCGGTTTCTGCCGCCATGTTCTTCGCGGGATGGTTCGTCGGGCACACCGCCCTCGAGATGTTCATGGCGGCCGTCGCCCTGGCGGTGAGCGCCATTCCCGAGGGTCTTCCCGCCGCCGTGACGATCACCCTGGCGATCGGGGTGAAGCGGATGGCCGACGTCCACGCCATCATCCGAAAGCTCCCCGCCGTCGAGACGCTGGGGAGCACAACGGTGATCTGCTCCGACAAGACGGGCACCCTGACGGAGAACCAGATGACGGTGCAGAAAATCAGCGCCGGCGGGGAACTCTACGAGATCACCGGGAGCGGCTACGCGCCCGAGGGGGAGATCCTTGCGGGCGGCGCCCCGGCCGACCCGGACTCGTCCCCGGCCCTCGCGGAGTGCCTCCGGGCGGGGCTGCTGTGCAACGATTCCCGGCTGGTTCAACAGGAGGGGCGCTGGGGGATCGAGGGCGACCCGACGGAAGGGGCCCTCCTCGTCTCCGCCGCCAAGGCGGGCCTGCAGCCCGGCACGGGCGGCGCATGGACTCGGATCGACGTCATCCCCTTCGAGTCGGAGAGGGCCTACATGGCCACGCTGCACGACCCGGGCGAAGGCCGGGCGCCCGTCGCCTACGTCAAGGGCGCCGTCGAGAAGGTGCTCGAGCAGAGCACGCAGGCCCTTGCCCGCGACGGCTCCGCGGACGCTCTCGACCGGGATTCGGTCCTGCAGGCCGCCGAGGCCATGGCGTCAGAGGGCCTCCGGGTGCTCGCCTTCGCCCGGAAAGAACTGCCGGCGGCGCAGAGGGCCTTCGAATCGGCCGACGGCATTGCGGGCCTGACCTTTCTGGGGCTGCAGGGCATGATCGACCCGCCCCGGCAGGAGGCGATGAAGGCGATCGAGACCTGCAGGACGGCGGGCGTCGAGGTCAAGATGATCACGGGGGACCACGCCGTCACGGCGGCGGCCATCGCGGCCCAACTCGGCCTGACGGACCCCGCCGCCGGAAACGGCCGGGACGTCGCCGTGACCGGGCGGGAGCTGCAGGCACTCTCCGACGCGGAGCTCATCGACGTGGCGGGGCGGGCCAGGGTCTTTGCCCGCGTCGCCCCGGAGCAGAAGCTGCGGCTCGTCGAGGCCCTGCAGGCCAGGGGCCACGTCGTCGCCATGACGGGCGACGGCGTCAACGACGCGCCGGCCCTGAAACAGGCCGACATCGGGATCGCCATGGGCATCACGGGGACGGAGGTCGCCAAGGAGGCCGCGGACATGGTTCTCACCGACGACAACTTCGCCACCATCGAGGCGGCCGTCGAGGAGGGGCGCCGCATCTTCGACAACCTGACGAAGTTCTTCGTCTGGACGCTGCCCACCAACGGGGGCGAGGCCCTCGTGATCATCACCTCCGTCCTGGCGGGCACGGGTGTCGCCCTGCCGGTGCTGCCCGTGCAGATCCTCTGGATCAACATGACCACCGCCGTGCTGCTGGGGCTGATGCTGGCCTTCGAAACCAAGGAGTCTGACGTCATGTTCCGGCCGCCCCGGGTCCCGGACAGCCCGATCCTGACGGGGGTCCTGATCCAGCGGATCATCCTGGTGAGCGTCCTGATGCTGCTCGGCGTCTTTGCGCTGTTCCTGCTGAAGAAACAATCCGGTGCCGGGCTGGCCGAGGCGCGGACCGTAGCCGTCAACGTGATCGTCATGATCGAGCTCTTCTACCTCTTCAATTGCCGTTCCCTGCGGCACTCGATGCGGAGCCTGGGGTTCTTCTCGAATCCCTGGGTGCTCGGCGGATCGGCCGCCACGGTTGCGCTGCAGCTCTTCTACACCTACCACCCGTGGATGAACACCCTGTTCCACAGCGCTCCCCTGGCGCTTGCCGACTGGGCCGCCGTCGTCGCCGTCTCCCTCGCCGTCTCCCTGGCCGTCGGCGGGGAGAAATGGCTGAGAGAGCGCGCCACGCCCGCCGCGGCGTCCCTGGCGGGGGGGGAAAGGAGTCGGTCATGAGGAGCCTGAAGAGCATGCACGCGGGGATGGCCGAAACCCGCCTCTCCGGGGCCCTGCAGCGCTATGCGTCGCTGCGGCCCGCCTACGAGGCGTTCTGCCGAATCATCCGCCAGGATCTCCTGGAGCGCATTGCGCAGCGTTCCATCCGGATTCACTCCATCGAGGCGCGGGCCAAGACGCCGGAGAACGTGGAGAGGAAGATCCTTCGGATTCTGGCCGCGAAGAGGACCTCGATGGCCGTCGAGGACCCCCTGCGGTGGGTGACGGACCTGGCCGGCGTGCGGGTCATCACGTTCTTTCCCCGGACCGTGTCCGAGATCGATGCCGTCATCCGGGAGCGGTTCTTCGTGCTCGAGAGGGACAACAAGTCGGAGACGCTCCAGGCCTCCGGGCGGTTCGGGTATCAGAGCGTGCACTACCTGGTGGAGCTGCCGCCGGAGGAGACCGACCGGCCCGACCGGGAGGGCTTCCGGGGGCTCGTCGCCGAGATCCAGGTCCGGACGATCCTGCAGCACGCCTGGGCCGAGATCGAGCACGACATCCAGTACAAGTCCGTGCGGGCCATGCCGGCCTCCACGCGGCGCCGCCTGGCGGCCCTGGCGGGCCTCCTGGAGATCGCAGACCGTGAGTTCCAGGCCATCCAGGACGAGGACCACCGCGGCCGCCGGCCCCGCGGGGACTGAACCCGGCCGAGCGCAGGCCCGGCCCTCGAAAAGACACCCGGGAAGGAGGAACAGGATGAACTCGAAACAGACCCCCCCGACGCCGTTTGTCGGCAGCAACCTCGACCGTCTCGTCCACGCCTGGCTGGGGCGCTTCACGGGCGGGCTGTCCCCGGCTTCCATGATGCTGGCATACCTGGACTGGCTGATGCACCTGGCCTATTCGCCGGCCAAGCAGGCGCAGATCGCCGAGAAGGCCGTCCGCAAGGCTCTCCGGCTCTCCCTGTACCTGCAGCGATGCGCCTGCGAGGGCGACAGCGCCCCCTGCATCGAGCCCCTGCCGCAGGACCGGCGTTTCACCGGCGAGGCCTGGCAGCGCTGGCCCTACAGGCTCTACTGGCAGTCCTTCCTGCTGGCCCAGCAGTGGTGGCACAACGCGACGAGCGGCGTCCAGGGCGTCTCGCGCCGCCACGACGATTTCGTCTCCTTCGCGGCGCGGCAGTGGCTCGACATCTTCTCGCCGTCGAACTACCTCTGGTCGAACCCCGAGATCCTGGGCGCCACGATCGAGCAGGGCGGCAGGAACCTCGTCCGCGGGGCCCAGCACCTCTTCGACGACTGGGGGCGCGCCGTCCTCGGGAAAAAGCCCGCGGGGGCCGAGGCCTTCGAGGTGGGGCGCAACCTGGCCGTGACGCCCGGCAAGGTCGTCTACCGCAACCGGCTCATCGAGCTGATCCAGTATGCTCCCGCCACGGAGACGGTCCGGCCGGAGCCGGTCCTCATCGTGCCGGCCTGGATCATGAAGTACTACATCCTGGATCTCTCTCCGCACAACTCCCTCGTGCGCCACCTCGTCGAAAAGGGTCACACCGTGTTCGTGATCTCCTGGAAGAACCCCGGCCCCGAGGACCGGGACCTGGGGCTGGAAGACTACAGGACCCTCGGCGTCATGGACGCCCTGCACGCCGTCTCGGCCATCGTCCCCGGGCAGAAGATCCACGCCGCGGGGTACTGCCTCGGGGGCACGCTTCTGACGATCGCGGCGGCCGCCATGGCGCGAGACGGCGACGAGAGGCTCCGGAGCGTCACCCTCCTGACGTCCCAGACGGATTTCTCGGAGCCCGGCGAGCTCACGCTCTTCATCGACGAGAGCCAGGTCACCTTCCTCGAGAACATGATGTGGGACCAGGGATACCTGGATTCCCGCCAGATGGCGGGCGCCTTCCAGATGCTGCGGACCAACGACCTGATCTGGTCCCGCTACGTCCATGACTACCTCATGGGCGAGCGCCGCCCCATGAACGACCTGATGGCCTGGAACGCCGACGCGACCCGCATGCCCTACCGCATGCACACCGAGTACCTCAGGCGCCTCTACCTGCAGAACGACCTGGCCCAGGGGCGCTTCGAGGCGGGCGGGCAGCCGGTCGCCCTGGGGGACATCCGCGTGCCCCTCTTCGTCGTCGGGACCGAGACGGACCACGTCTCCCCCTGGCGCTCGGTTTACAAGATCCACCTCCTGGCGGACACGGACATCACCTTCGTGCTGACGAGCGGCGGCCACAACGTGGGCGTCGTCAACCCGCCCGGAAACGACCGGGCCTTTTTCCGCATCGCCACGAAGCGGGAATCGGACCGCCACGTCGACCCCGACCGCTGGGTGGAGCAGAACCCGCCGCAGAAAGGCTCCTGGTGGCCGTCCTGGTTCTCCTGGCTGGCGGCGCTCTCCGGGGAGCCCGTGCCGCCCCCGCCGACCGGCGCAAGGGACGCGGGGTACCCGCCGCTCGGCGACGCGCCGGGGACCTACGTGCTCGAGGAATAGGGCGGCAGGCGCATGGCGAAGACCTTTGAACTGCTGAAACCGGAGATCGAGGAGCTGATCGCGAATCGGCAATGGACCGAGCTGCGCGAACTGCTCGTCGAGCTTCCCGAACCGGACATCTCCGACACCATCGAGCGGCTGAGCGAGAGGGACCGCATCGTCGTGCTGCGCCTGCTGCCGCGGGAGATGCTCGCCAAGGTCTTCTCCTACCTCGAGGACAGGGCGCAGAAGAACCTCCTCCAGGCCTTTACGGCGGAGGAGGCGCGGATGGTCCTGGCGGGGCTCAGCCCCGACGACCGGGCGGAGTTCCTGCAGGCGCTGCCCGGCCAGGCGATCCAGAAGCTGCTCAACCTGCTCACCCCCGAGGACCGCAGGGAGACGCTGCAGCTTCTCGGTTACCCCGAGGAGAGCGTCGGCCGCCTCATGACGCCCGACTACGTGGCCGTGCGGCCCGAGTGGACGGTCGAGGAGGCCCTGGCCCACGTGCGGCTCAAGGGCAAGGACAGCGAGACGATCAACGTCATCTACGTCACCGATGCCCGCTGGAAGCTCGTCGGCGTCCTGGGGCTCCGCCGCCTCATCCTCGCGTCGCCGTCCGAGCGGATCGGCGGGATCATGGAGGAGTCGGTCATCCGCATCACCGCCTTCGAGGACCGCGAGAAGGCGGTGCAGCTCATCTCGCGCTACGACATCACGGCCCTGCCCGTCGTGGACGCCAGCGGGATCCTGCTCGGCATCGTGACGGTCGACGACCTCATCGACGTGGCCGAGGAGGAGGTGACGGAGGACTTCCAGAAATCGGCGGCCGTCGCCCCACTGAAGACAAGCTACCGCGAGTCCTCCGTCCTGTCGCTCTACGGCAAGCGGGTCGCCTGGCTCGCCTCCCTGCTGGGGATCAGCGTGGTCACGACGGGGATCCTCTCGGCGCAGGCCGACACGCTGAACTCGGCCATCGCGCTGGCGTTCTTCATCCCGCTGCTCATCGGCACGGGGGGCAACACGGGCAACCAGTCGGCCACCCTCATGATCCGGGCTCTCGCCACGGGCGATATCCGGGAGGGCCAGTGGCTCGGGGCCCTCCTGCGGGAAATCGGGATCGGTCTGCTCCTCGGCGTGACGATGGGCCTGGCGAGCTGGGTCCTCGGGTTCTTCAAGGGCGATGCCCGGATCGCCATGATCGTCTCGCTGGCCATGATCTCGATCGTCATCGTGTCGAGCCTGCTGGGCGTCGTCCTGCCCGTGGTCCTGCAGCGTTTCCGCGTCGACCCCGCCGTGGCGAGCAACCCGCTGATCGCCTCCGTCATGGACATTCTGGGTCTGCTCATCTATTTTTCCATCGCGCAGGCCGTCCTCTCTGCGTGAGGGCGGGAAAGGCCGGTCCCGATGCTGAAGATCCTCATGGTCGCCGCCGAACTGGCCCCCTTCGCCAAGGAAGGCGGCCTGGCCGATGCCGTCGGGTCGCTCACGAAGGCGCTTTCCCTGCGCGGCCACGGGATCCGGGCGGTCATCCCCCTGTACGGGAGAATCGACCGGGGGGCCTGGAGGCTCCGGCCGGCCGGCCCGCCTCTGCCTGTGCCCATGGGCCGCCTGGGGCACCTGGCGTGCACCGTTTTCGAGGGGCGCCTCCCGGGCACGGGGGTCCCCGTTTCGTTCGTCGATTACGACCCGTTTTACGGAAGGAGAGGGATCTACCAGGAAGACGGCGAGGGATACCCGGACAACGGCGAGCGCTTCGTCTTGCTGTCCCGGGCGGCCCTGGAGATCGTCCGGCGCGACGGCTGGAGGCCCGACATCGTGCACGTCCACGACTGGCACACCGCCGCGGTCCCCGTCTTGCTCAACACCCTGTACCGCGACGACGGGACGCTGTCGGCGGCGGCGAGTGTCTTGACCCTGCACAACCTGCTCCAGCAGGGGGTCTTCGACAAGGGGCTCATGGAGATCCTCGGCGTCGGCTGGGAACACTTTCAACTTCGCGGGCTGGAATTCTTCGACCGGGTCAACCTGCTCAAGGGAGGGATCTACCATGCCACGCGGATCAACACCGTGAGCCCGACCTACGCCCGCGAGATCCTGCAGCCCGAATTCGCCTACGGGATCGAGGGGGTCATCCGGGACCGCGCCTCGGACCTGCTCGGGATCCTCAACGGCGCGGACTACGGGGAGTGGGACCCCGAGACGGACCGGTTCATCGCGGCGGCCTATTCCGCGGCGGATCTGCGGGGCAAGGCCCTTTGCAAGAAAGACCTGCAGGGGATCCTGGGTCTTCCGGAAGACCCCGCGGTGCCCCTCGCAGGCGTTGTCTCCCGTCTCGTCCGGCAGAAGGGGATCGACCTGGTGGCCGACGCCCTGCCGCGGATCCTGGGTCTCGGCGTCCAGGTCGCCCTGGTGGGATCGGGCGAGCCCTGGGCGCATACCTTCTTCGAAGGTCTCGCCCGCGAACGGCCGGACCGTTTCGCCTGCCGGATCGGCTACGACGAGGCGCTGGCCCACAGGATCATCGCCGGGGCCGATTTCTTCCTCATGCCGTCACGCTTCGAGCCCTGCGGCCTGACGCAGATGTACGCCATGCGGTACGGGACCCTTCCCATCGTGCGGGCCACCGGGGGGCTCCGGGACACGGTGGAGAACTATGATGACGGCACGCTGTCCGGCACGGGGTTCACGTTTGACGATGCAACGGCGGATGCCCTTCTCGACACGATCCGCCGGGCCCTGCGGATTTGGGGCAGCCGCCCGGAGGCTGTGGCCGGGCTGATCCGGAGGGCCATGGCCAAACGCTTCACCTGGGAAGCGGCGGCGAGGCGATACGAGGACCTCTACGGGGAGGCGATCGAGCGCAGCCCGGAGGGGCAGGGTCGGTGAGGCCGGAGACATCAAAAGGCTGGAAGATCCGGCAAGGGTGTGTTACAAACTCGTCACCTCGAGACGGGCCATGGACCGGCGGCGGGGACATCCATTCGGAGGAGGGGGGTCATGAAGTACCGGGAGATCAAGGCGAAGGATCTGAAACCGAAGAAATTCATCGACGAAAAGGTGCGGGAGATCCGCGAGGCCGTCGGCGACGGGATTGCCATCAGCGCCCTGTCGGGCGGCGTGGACTCGTCGGTCGTGACGGCCCTGGCGCACAGGGCGCTGGGCCGGAAGCTCAAGACCTACTTCATCGACAACGGCATCATGCGCGAGGGCGAGCCGAAACGGGTCAAGGCCCTGTTCGCCGAACTCGGCATCCCCGTCACGATCGTCGATGCGCGCCGGGCCTTCTTCGACGCCATGAGGGGGATCACGGACCCCGAGCGCAAGCGGGAAGCGATCACCCAGACGTTCTACAAGAAGGTGTTCCGCGAGCTCGTGCTGAAGAGCAAGGCCACGGTGCTGCTGCAGGGGACGATCCTCACCGACATCGAGGAGACGGCCGCCGGCATCAAGCGCCAGCACAACGTCTTCGAGCAGATCGGCATCGACCCGAAGAGGGCCTTCGGCTACAGGATCCTCGAGCCCCTCATCGAGCTGCGCAAGGACGGCGTTCGCAAGGTGGGCATCGCCCTGGGGCTGCCCAAGTCGCTCTTCGACCGGATCCCCTTCCCGGGCCCGGCCCTGGCGGCGCGGGTCATCGGCGAGGTGACGCCCATGAAGATCGCGCTGGTGCGCAAGGCGACGGTCATCGTCGAGGAGGAGCTCCAGAAGACGAAGGCCTTCCAGTACATGGCGATCCTCCACGAGGACCGCGTCACGGGCATGCGGGCGGGAAAGCGCGACTTCGGCCTGCAGATCGAGGTGCGCTGCTGGGACAGCGTCGATGCCCGGAAGGCCACCCCGACCCGGCTTCCCTGGCCGAAGCTCGAGCGGATCGCGGGCAGGATCCTCGACGGCGTGCCGGGCGTGGTGAGCGTGACCTACAACCTGGCCACGAAGCCGCCCTCCACGATCGAGGCGATCTGAGGGGCCCGGCCTTTCGGGCCGGGTGAGCGGGAAGCAGGGGCAGATTGCGGCCGTGCCGCGGTTCTGCCCTTTTTTATCGGCTGCGAAACTTCGGGTGCCGCTGCGCGGCGATCTGCACGATCCGGCTGCCCATCCGGCCGTAGGAGTGGCCCGCGAGTTCCGCCGTGAGGGCCAGGCTGGCGTCGGCGCTGATGTCGGGGTTGGGGTTCGGGTCCAGGAGGTAGAAGACCCCGTCGCGCAGGCGGTAGTCGAACCGGGCGTAGTCCCGGATCCCCATGGCCCGGTAAGCGGCCCGGGCGACGTCCTCCAGCAGGCGCCGCTCTTCCCCGGAGAGCGGTGCGGGGGCGACGGTGCGGATCTCGGTGTAGGGACGCGAGCCCGGCGTGAACTTGGCGTCCCACGAGCAGAGCCGCTCGCGCAGGTCGCCGAAGGCGGAGAACTCCATCTCGACGGGCGGCAGCACCTCCACGTCCTCGTTTCCCCACAGGGTCACCCGGAACTCGCGGCCGTCGATGAACTCTTCCACCAGCGCGGGCTGCCGGTAGGTCTCCGTCACGAAGCGGATGCGCTCGTGCAGGGCCTCCCGGTCCAGGACGACGGACTCGGGGGTGATCCCGATGCTGCAGTGTTCCCGGACGGGCTTCACGATGGCGGGGAAGGTCTCCCACGGGGCGTCCGCGGCGGCCGCGCAGACACGGCCCTCCGGCGTCGGCACGCCGGCCCGCCGCAGAACGTCCTTGACCTTTTCCTTGTCCCCGCTGAGCCTCAGGACCGCGGGCGGCGAGCCCGAGTAGGCAAAGCCCATCTCCTCGAGGACCTCGGCGGCCAGCGCGTCGCTGTGGGCGATGCCGGGGATGGCCTCGCACCAGTTCAGGACGACGAAGCGGCCGGGATCGTAGGGGGCGAGCAGTCTCCGCAGATCCGGATCGTCGACCCGGACGGGGGTGACGGGGTGGCCGACCTGCCGCAGGGCGTCGATGAGTTCCTGCGTCGCCGTGACGGCTTCCTCCTGCTCCGCCGGTTCCCACGCGGGGTCGATGTTGTAGAGGAGGAGAACGGGGAGTTCCCGCGGCTCCGGCCAGCGTCCCGAAACCGGCTCCGGCTTCGCCGCGGGCGCCGCCTGCTGCGCGGTCCTTCTCCTCGGCCTGTGGAGGGTTTTACCCGTTTTGTGTTTTTCCATTCCCCTTTCCCTTCGAATAGAGACGGAAGATCGGCTCCACGATCAGGGCCTCCGAGACCGGGCGCAGGAAGATCCCCGAGACGAGAACCGCGGGGCCCGCCAGGATCATCGTGTAGTCGAGGCTGATGTTGATAAGCCCGATCAGCAGGGCGATCACGGGGGCGAGAAACCACTCCATGCGCTTCCGGAACCGCTCGTCCCGGTAGAAGGCGGGGCGCTTTTCCGCGGCGGAAAAGCCGGCGAGAAAGCTCGAGGCCACCACCCCGAGGCACAGCAGGAACAGGATCAGGAGAATCATGTAGAGCATCAGTCCCTCTGCGTCGAAGGGCTCTTGCCCGGTTGTCGAGCCCCTCTGTCTTTTTCTCTTCCCCTGTCTTCACGAAGGGAAGAGGTTGAGACGGTGAGAAGGTTGGATAAACCGGTGGCAGGTGTCGCGCCCTCTGCTTCTCCGACCTTCTTACCCTCTCAGCGTCTCACCTTCTTCTTCCATCACTGCGTCATCACGTACTTCTGCTCCTCCTTCGGCACGTACCACCGGATCGTGTTGTGGCCGATGCCGATGGGCCCCGGGTCGATCCCGCGGATCCTCGCATGGAAGATGGGCAGCGCCTCGGGCACGTAGAGGAAGAGGTAGGGCTGGTCCTCCGCGAGGATCTCCTGGATCCGGTCGTAGCAGCGCTTGCGCTCGGCGCGGTCGAAGGTGCCGCGGCCCTTCTCCAGCAGGGCGTCCACCTCGGGGTTGCGGTAGGAGACGAAGTTCAGCTCGCTGGGGCCCGTCTTGCTCGAGTGCCAGACGTCGTAGAGGTCGGGGTCCATGGGGATCGTCCAGCCGAGGATGACGGCGTCGAAGCGGCGCTTGTTGATGAACTCCTTGATGAAGGCGGCCCACTCGATGATGCGGATCTTCACGGAGATGCCCACCTCGGAGAGCCGGCGCTGCACGATCTCGGCCGTCTTGGCGCGGACCTCGTTGCCCTGGTTGGTGAGGAGCTCGAATTCGAACCGCCTGCCGTCCTTGTCGAGGATGCCGTCGCCGTCGGTGTCCCGCCACCCCGCCTCCGCGAGGAGCTCGAGGGCCCTCTGCGGGTCGTAGGGGTAGCGCCTCACGTTCGGGTTGTACTGCCAGGTGCCCGGCTTGAAGGGGCCCGTGGCCTCCCTGCCGAGGCCCAGGAGGATGCCGTCGATGAGCTCCCCCTTGTCGACGGCGTGTGCCAGGGCCTGCCGGACCCGCCGGTCGGCGAACATCGGGTTCTCGAGGTTGAACCCCATGTACGTGTAGGCGAAGGCGAGGTAGCGGTACTTTCGGAAGTGCGTCCGGAAGTACCGGTTTTCCGTCTGGCGCGTGTACTGCAGGGGTGTGAGCCCCATGTGGTCGATGCCCCGCGCCCGGAGTTCGAGGAACAGGGTGGCCATGTCGGGGATGACCCGCATGACGCGGCCGTCGAGGTAGGGCCGGCCCTCGAAGTAATCCGGGTTGGCGGCGAGGACGATCTTTTGCCCCGTCTTCCACTCCCTGAATCGGTACGGGCCCGTGCCGACGGGGTGGCGCGCCAGAGGGCTCCGGGTCACGTCGGTGCCCTCCAGGAGGTGCCGGGGCATCACGGAGGCGCTCCAGCTCATGAGCGCGGGGGCGAAGGGCTTGTCGTAGGTCACGCGGAAGGTGTAGGGGTCGAGGACCTCGGCCTTCTTCACCTTCAGGAAATCCCCGGCGTAGGCCGTCGGCGTCTTCGGGTCGATCGTGAGCCGGTAGGTGAACAGGACGTCTTCGGCGGTGAAGGGGTGCCCGTCGTGCCATCGGACCCCCTTTCGCAGCCGGAAGGTGATGACGAGGCCGTCTTTCGAGATGTCCCAGGATTCGGCCAGGTCGCCGACGATGTTGAGGTCCCGGTCGTACTTCACGAGGCCGTTGAAGATGAGACCCGAGATGCCGTGCGACGCGCTGTCCGTGGCCAGCAGGGGGATGAGGTTGCTCGCGTCCCCGATGGAGCCCTCCACGAGGATGTCGCCGGTTGCGGGCGTGCTTTCGTCCCCGCGCGCGGCGACGGGCCCCTCGTCCCTGTCGGCATCGGCACAGGCGAGGATCATGAGCAGCAGGCCCAGGATCACCGCGATCGCCCCGGAGGAAGGTCCTTTCATGGAAAGGGACTCTATCGCAAAGAGGCGTCTTTTTCAACGGAATTGGCGGATCAGTTCAGCAGCTTCCCGATGCGGCCCCAGCGCACGCCGCCGTTCTCGCTGTCCCAGGAGAAGTAGATGATGAAGGCCTTGCCGATGACGTCCTCGAGCTTGACGAATCCCCAGAACCGGCTGTCGTAGCTCTGGTCGCGGTTGTCGCCCATGACGAACAGCGTCCCCTCGGGGACCTTGACGGGCCCGAAGTTGTCCCGGCGCTGGATCGCCCTCGGGTAGATGACGTCCTCCACGTGGACCCCGTGGGGGTCGTCGACGGCCTTGCCGTTGACGAAGAGCTTCTTGTCCCGGATCTCCACCGTGTCGCCCCCCACCGCGATGACCCGCTTGATGAAGTCCTTCGACTTGTCCTCGGGGTAGATGAAGACGGCGATGTCGCCCCGCTGGGGCTGGCCGACGGGGATGATCGTGTTGCGCAGGTAGGGGAGCTTGACCCCGTAGCTGAACTTGTTGACCAGGATGTGATCGCCGATCTCGAGGGTCGGCTTCATGGAGCCCGAGGGGATCTTGAAGGCCTGGACGACGAAGGTGCGGATGAAGGCGGCGATCAGGATGGCGATGATGATCGCCTCCGCGTACTCCCGGATCTTTGTTGCTTTCGGGTTGGAGGTCATGATGCGTTCGTCTTTCTCACGAGTAGATGGCCATCAGCGTGATGATCACCATGGCGAGCCCGCAGGCCCCCTTGGCGAAGAGCCCCGCCAGGCGCCCCATCAGGGCCCCGAAGCCGGCCCTGGCCGCCGGCTTGAGCTCCTGCTGGGAGAGGAGCTCGACGGCGAAGGCCCCCGCGAGCGCCCCGAGGAAGGACCCGATGAGGGCCCCGAGCCCCAGCAGGACCGGGGTCAGGAGAACGGCACCGACGATCCCGCCGAACACCGACGCCGCGATCCCCCGCTTCGAGGTCCCGTAGCGCCTCGCCCAGGTGACGCCGAAGAGGAACTCGAGGGATTCGGCGAGGGCCGAGATCGCGACGAGCGCCAGCAGGATCCCGAAGCCGATCCTTTCGAAGCCCGTGACCAGGGCGTACACGAGGGCGTCGAGGAGGATGACGATCGTCCCCGGCAGCCCCAGCAGGGTCGTGAAGAACCCGATGAGCAGCACCAGGATGAAGATCGTCAGGCCCGCGGCCTCCAGGGGGGTCAAGGTCTCACTTCCTCTTTCGTTTCGAGGGGCTCACCCGCTCCCAGGCCAGCACGATGGGGCTGGCGATGAAAACGGAGGAGTAGGTGCCCACGAGCACGCCGACGAGGATGGCGAAGGCGAAGTCGAAGATCACCGCCCCGCCGAACAACAGGATCGAGGCGAGCACGAGCACGACGGTGAGGACGGTCAGGATCGTTCGGCTCAGGGTCTGGTTGATGCTGGCGTTGACGACCTGCGCGAGTTCCTGCCGGACGTTCTTGCGCATGTTCTCCCGGATGCGGTCGTAGATGACGATCGTGTCGTTGATGGAGTAGCCGATGATGGTGAGCAGCGCCGCGACGATGACCAGGCTGAACTCCATCCGCAGCAGGGACAGGACGCCGACGGTGATGATCGTGTCGTGCACCAGGGCGAGGATGCCCCCCACGGCGAAGCGGAACTCGAAGCGCCAGGCGATGTAGATGAGCATGGCGATCCAGGAGAAGACGACGGCCAGGATCCCTTTCTGCGTGAGGTCCTTGCCGACCTTCGGGCCGACCACCTCCACGCGGCGGACCTCGAAGCCGTCCTTGCCGAAGGCCGCCGCGAGGCTGTCCTCGATCCGGCCCGAGAGCCCCTTGAGGTCTTCCGTCGACTCGGCCGTCCGGATGAGGTACTCGTGCTCGTCCCGGGCGCCGAACTGCTGGATGGTGACCTCGCCGAGGTTGACGGCGTCGAGGGAGCCGCGGATCCGGTCGATCGGGACGTCCTGCTGGAACTTGGCCTGGATGACCGTTCCGCCGGCGAAGTCGATTCCCCAGTTGGGGCCGCCGTGCGCGATGAGCGAGACGATGCTGATCAGGATGGCCGCCGCGGAAATCAGGACGGCGATCCGCATCTTTCCCACGAAGTCGAAATTGATGTCGGGCTTGATGAGTTCCATGCTTTGCTCCGCTTTTTCATATGCTCAGCGCTTTGATCTTCCGGTTCCAGGTCACGTAGTCGAAGATGATCCGCGTCACGAAAATGGCCGTGAACATGCTGGCCACGATGCCGATGCTCAGGGTGACGGCGAACCCCTTGACGGGCCCCGTGCCGAACTGGAAGAGGAACACGGCCGCGAGCAGCGTCGTCACGTTGGTGTCGAGGATCGTCAGGAACGCCCGCGCGTAACCCGCCTCGATGGCGGCCCGGGGCGTCTTGCCGAGGCGCAGCTCTTCCCGGGCCCGCTCGAAGATCAGCACGTTGGCGTCGACGGCCATCCCGATCGTCAGCACGATGCCGGCGATGCCCGGCAGGGTCAGCGTGGCGTCGAAGAGCGCCACGGCCCCCAGCAGGATGACGATGTTGAGCACGAGCGCCAGGATCGCCACGAAACCCGAGAGCCGGTAGTAGAACACCATGAAGACCCCGACGAGGATCATGCCGATGATCACCGACCGGATCCCCTTGTCGATGGAGTCCTGCCCGAGGGAGGGCCCCACGGTGCGCTGCTCGAGGATCTTCACCGGCGCCGGCAGCGAGCCGGCCCGGAGCACGATGGCCAGGTCGCGGGCCTCTTCCGTGGTGAAGGCCCCCGTGATCTGGGCATCGCCGCCGGAGATCCTCTCCTTGATGACGGGCGCCGAGTAGACGGCGCCGTCGAGGATGATGGCCAGCCGGCGGTTGACGTTCTCCCCGGTGATCCGGTCGAAATCCCGGGCCCCCTGGGAGTTGAACTTGATGGCCACGTAGGGCTCCCCGAAGCGGTCGCTGATCTTCACCTGGGCGTTTTCGAGCGACTGGCCGGTCAGCAGGGTCCGCTCCTTCAGGAGGTACCACGTGTCGCGCCGGGTGCCGGTGCGCTCGCCGCCCTCGCGGGCGCCCTTCATGAGGATCGAGCCGGCCGGCACGTTGCCCCGCAGGGCCTCCTCGAGGCTGTGCTCCTCGTCGACGAGCTTGAACTCCAGCAGCGCCGTCTTGCCGATGAGGTCGATGGCCCGCTTGGGGTCCTTCACGCCGGGCAGCTGGATCAGGATCCGGTCGTCGCCCTGGGGGATGATCTCGGGCTCGGTCACGCCGAACTGGTCCACGCGGTTGCGGATCGTCTCGAGGCTCTGGTCGACGATCGTCTTCTTCATGTCGGCGACGCGCTTCTCCCTGAGCCGCAGCACGACCTTCTCGCGCCCGTCAGCGAGGTCGGCGGACTGGATCTCCAGGTCGGGGAACTGCTCGGCGAGGACCTTCTCGAGATCCGCCCGGGCCTCCCGGTTCGGCAGCTCGATGGCGATGGTGTTGTCCGCCCTGCGCTCCACGCCGCGGAAACGCACCCGCTTCTCCATGAGGCCGTCCTTGAGGCTGTTGGCGAGCCGTTCGACGGTCCCCTCGAGGGCCTTCGCCGTGTCGACCTCGAGGACGAGGTGCATGCCGCCCTGCAGGTCGAGGCCGAGGTGAATCCGGTTCTTCAGGAAGAGGTTCTTCACCGATGCCGGCAGCTCCGGGACGACGGAGGGCAGGAGGAAATACGCCGAGGCGATGACCACCACCGCCGCGATCAGGACTCTCAGCTTGATGCTCTGGAACATGCGGATCCCCCTTCGCCCTTATTCCTCCGCCGCCTTCTGGACAAGGCCCGCGATGTGCGCCCGGTTGACCTTGATCTTCACGTTCGGCGCGATCTCGATCGTCACCACGGCCTCGGTGAGCGCGGCGACCTTGCCCTGGATGCCGCCGGTCGTTTCGACCATGTCGCCGTGCTTGAGGTTCGCGATCATCTCCTTCGTCTCTTTCTGCTTCTTCTGGGCCGGCCGGATGAGCAGGAAGTAGAAGATGCAGAAGATCGCCGTCATCATCAGGATGAAGCCGAAATCCCCGCCGGGTGCTCCCTGGCCCCCTGCGCCCCCCATGGCGTATGCGATACTGGTCAAGGTTCGTCCTCCTCTTCGGTGTTTGCGTTGTCGTCCGCCCGCCCGTCCGGGACCGCGCCCGCGTCGTCCTCCGCGCGCCTGTCCCTGAACGAGCGCCGGAAGGCCTCGAAGGCGCCCCCGGCGATGGCCGTCCGGATGCGCTCCATGAGCGCCAGGTAGAACCGGACGTTGTGGATCGTGTTCAACAGTAAAGCCAGGATTTCCCTGGCTATAAAAAGATGCCGGAGATAGGCCCGCGAAAAGTTGCGGCAGGTGTAGCAGTCGCAGGACTCGTCCAGCGGGGCCCGATCGGTCCGGTAACGGGCGTTTTTTATAACAACCTTTCCCCGATTTGTAAATAGCAATCCGTTCCGGGCGCAGCGGGTGGGCATGACGCAGTCAAAGAGGTCGATCCCGTACCCCACGCACTCGACGATGTCCTCCGGGGTCCCCACGCCCATGAGATAGCGGGCCTGCCCCGCCGGCAGCAGGGGCGCCGTCGCCGCGCAGGTCTCCATCATGAGCGCCTTGGGCTCCCCGACGCTGAGGCCCCCGATGGCGTAGCCGTCGAAGCCGATCGCCGCGAGGGCCTCGACGGACGCCCTTCTGAGGTCCCGGTGCACGCCCCCCTGGACGATGCCGAACAGGGCCTGTTCCCCGCTGCTCTTCGCCTCCCGGCAGCGCTTCGCCCAGCGGTGCGTGAGCGCCATGGATTTCTCCACGTAGGCCCGGTCGGCGGGGTAGGGCGTGCAGTCGTCGAGGCACATCATGATGTCCGACCCCAGGGCCTCCTGGATCTCGATCGCCCGTTCGGGGCTCAGGAAATGCCGCGAGCCGTCGATGTGGGACTGGAAATGCACGCCCTCCTCGGTGAGCCTCCGAAGGGGGCCGAGGCTGAAGATCTGGAACCCGCCGCTGTCGGTGAGGATGGGGCGGTCCCAGTGCATGAAGCGGTGAAGCCCCCCGTGGTCCCGGATCAGCTCGTGGCCCGGCCGCAGGTAGAGGTGGTAGGTGTTGCCGAGGATGATCTCGGCCCCCGCCTCCTTGAGCCGGTCCGGGGTCATGGCCTTGACGGTCCCCTGGGTCCCCACGGGCATGAAGACGGGCGTGCGCACCTCGCCGTGAGCGGTCGTCATCCGCCCGAGACGGGCCCCGGTATCCGGGTCGGTCTTCAAGAGCTCGAAACGATAAGACATGATTTCTCGCGGCATATGGCTAAAGGCTTATGGCATAAGGCTTGCGGAAGAAAACGTTCTTGTTATTTGCGCCTCATGACTGTCCAACCCATTCATTTTTCCTCCAGGCCTTAAGCCTGTAGCCCTATGCCTTACGCCTGATCGTCTAGCGCTCTGCGCTAGACGATCAACATACAATCCCCGTAGCTGTAGAACCGGTAGCGCTCCGCGACGGCCCTCCGATAGGCCGCAAGCATCAGCTCCCGGCCGCCGAAGGCGCAGGCGAGCAGGAACAGGGACGATTTGGGCAGGTGGAAGTTCGTCAGCAGGGCCCCCACGCGCCGGAACCGGTAGCCCGGGTAGATGTAGAGCCCCGTGGAGCCCGAGGTCGCATGGATGCGGCCCTGCGCGTCGGCGGCCGATTCGAGGACCCTCGTGGAGGTCGTCCCCACGGCGACGACGCGCTTCGCGGCGTTGACCGCATCGGCCGTCTCGTCGCCGATCTCGAAGTATTCCTCGTCCATGGTATGATCCTCGATCTGCTCGGCTTCGACCGGCGTGAAGGTCCCGTAGCCCACGTGGAGGGTCACCGTTGCCACGGGGATGCCCCGGCCGCGGATCTCGCCGAGGATGGCCTCCGTGAAATGGAGGCCCGCCGTCGGCGCCGCGACGGACCCCGGGTGCCTGGCGTAGACGGTCTGGTAGCGCTCGAGATCGGCAGCCGACGCGGCGCCGGCCCTCGGGCGCCGGATGTAGGGGGGCAGGGGCGCATGGCCCCGGCGCTGCAGGAAGCGCTCGAAGGGCTCATCGGTCCGGAACTCGACCACCCATTTCCGGTCGTCGATCCGCTCGAGAACCCGGACGCTTGCCCCCCCGTCGAGCTCCATCGTCGTGCCCGCCCGGATCCGCTTGGCGGGCCGCAGCAGCGCCTCCCACCGGGTCGAGGACGCCCCTTCGCGGCTGCGCAGCAGCAGGATCTCGACCGCGGCGCCCGTCGTCTTGCGGGCGAAGAGCCTCGCCGGGATCACCTTCGAGTCGTTGATGACGAGCACGTCACCCTTCCTGAGCATCTCCGGGAACTCGAGGAAAACCCGGTCCTGCAGGCTGCCCGTTGCCCTGTCGACCACCATCATCCGGGAACGCTCGCGATCCGGTGCGGGCCATTGGGCGATGAGCTCCTCGGGGAGCGGGTAGTCGAAGTCTTGCAGTCTCATAATAAAAAGCTGGAATCATGGAATCACGGAACGATGGAATGACGGGTCATCGGAAGCGTTCTCCTGCATGCCGGGTCGAAGACCCGCCAACCCATCATACCCCTATCCCAATGCTCCAATATTCCAGAACTGACGTGCGTGAATACCGGCAAATCAGAGTTAAATCAAGAAAATAATTGATGTTCCTCGAAACACGGACTAGCTCGTGCCGAAGTAGACGAGCAGCACGCCGATGACCATCGCAAGAAACCCCATCATCCGCAGGGTCGTGTCCGAGGCCTCCTGCATCTTCAGGTACAGGGACTTGAGTTTTTCCGGGAACGCGAAATAGGGCAGTCCCTCCAGCACGAGGACCATGCCGACCACACAGAGGAAGAATTTCAGATTGACGTTTTCCATAATTCTTCAGACCAGGGACGTTGGTAACTAATTAGACAAACTCCATTCTGGGTATACGGATGATCGTCTCTTCCATTCACGATTCTCGTTTGGACGATGACGACTATCAAGTTTGTCTAATTAGTTACCAACGTCCCCCTTCTTTTTTGCTTCGTTCCACAGGGCGTCCATCTCCTCCAGGGTGGACGAGGCGGGGTCCTTCCCGCGTTCCCTGAGCTTCTGCTCTATATAAAGGAAGCGTTCCTCGAATTTCCGGTTCGCGGCGCGCAGGGCCTCCTCGGCATTGACCTTCAGGTGGCGGCTCAGGTTGACGATCGAGAAGAGGAGGTCCCCGACCTCGTCACGGATGCGGTCCGGGTCCGCCCCCGAGAGGGCCTCGCGGCATTCCCCCAGCTCCTCTTCGATCTTCGCCACGACGTCCTGCGCCGACTCCCAGTCGAAGCCGACCTTTGCAGCCTCGGCGGTGAGCTTCTGGGCCCTCGGCAGCGCCGGCATCGCACGGGGCACCCTCGCCAGGATCGAGGCATCCCCTTCGCCCCGCTTCTCCACCTCCCGCTTGATCCGGTCCCAGTTGCGCTTGACCTCGTCGGCGTCCTCGACCTGCGCATCGCCGAAGACGTGGGGGTGGCGGCGGATCATCTTGGCCGAGATGCCGTCCAGGACCTCCTCGATTCCAAAGAGCTTTTCCTCTTCGGCGATCCTTGCGAGAAAGAGGATCATGAAGAGCAGATCGCCCAGCTCCTCCCTCATCGCCGCGGGCGAGTCCCGGTCGACGGCATCGAGGACCTCGCAGGTTTCTTCCAGGAGATAGCGGCCCACGTCGCGCTTCGTCTGGCGGATGTCCCAGGGGCAGCCGCCGTCGGGGTTGCGAAGCGTCTCGATGAGGGCCAGCAGCTCTCCGAAGCGCCCCTCGGCCTGGGGGAAGGGACCGCCCGGCATGCGAATCTGTTTCCTTTCCGGATCGGGATGAGTCTGGTTATCACAATCGCCGCCCCGTGTCAAAAA
>CAYSDD010000001.1:0-87784 GCA_964429555.1 uncultured Syntrophaceae bacterium | reverse complement strand
CGCAGATCGTCCAGGCCGGCATCGAGGCCATCCCCCGCGGCCAGACCGAGGCGGGCCTCTCGACGGGGCTCACCCGCGGCCGGGTGATGGTCTTCATCGTCCTGCCCCAGGCCGTGCGGAACATGATCCCCTCCTTCGTGAACCAGCTCGTGTCCCTCATCAAGGACACCTCGCTGGCCTTCATCGTCGGCGTGGCCGAGCTCACCCACGTGGCCACGCAGGTCAACAACCGCACCATGATCTACCCGGCCCAGATCTTCCTCTTCATCGCCGTCATCTACTTCATCCTGTGCTTCATGCTCACGAGCTACTCGAGGTACCTGGAGAAGAAGCTCGCCTACAGGAAGGGCATCTGACGCGGGCGCAGCAGTCTTTCGAATTTTTTCCCGTCACACCTCTCTGCTCAAAGCGTTCCGCCAGGTGACAGGTTACAGGTGGCAGGTGTCAGGTAAGATGGGCAATGGGATCTTCCTGTTACCTGTTACCTGTTACCTGTTACCTATGCCCGATAGCCTTTTCTTTTCGGCTTGACCCAAAGGCCAACGGTTCGTAATATCCCCTCGGCGAAAACAAGACCGGGAGAGGAAGACGATGTCCGACGGGAAGACGTACGAGATCCCGCACGAGGTGCGGGCGCAGGTCATGGCGGGGCTGGCCCTGGCCTGGGACGGACAGTGGTTTCTGAAGGTCAACGACAAGTTCGGGTGGGAGACGGCCGCCGAGATCAACCTCCGGACGCGCCACGCCTTCGGGCGCCTCGAGATGCGCAGCACCCTGCAGGCCCTGGGCAAGAGGAAGGCCGACGACCTGAAGGACGCCCTCGAGGTCTGGCAGGCCTACTTCCGGATGTTCGGCGCCGACCGCGGCGTCTTCGCCGGGGATTACGCGATCGAGGGCGACACCCTCGAGGTGACGGTGCACAAATGCGCGGCCTATGACGGGGCGAGGCGGGCCAAACTCGAAAAGGACGTCCAGGCCTGTCTCACCTGCGAGGGGCTCTGGCAGGTCTGGTTTTCATCCCTGCTGCCCGACCATGCGGTGAGCCAGGAGGTCATTGCCCGCATGGGCTTCGGCGACCCGCAGTGCCGCTTCCGCGTGACGGCGAAAGCGCGGTGAATCCCGCGCTACGCGCCCTCGGCTTCCCTGCGCGCCTGCTTGATCTGCCTCCGGGCGCGGATGAACTCGATGACGCTCGGCAGGACGGAGAGCACGATGATGCCGAGGATCACGAGGGTGAAGTTCTGCTTCACGAAGGGGAGGTTGCCGAAGAAGTAGCCGCCGAGGATGAAGACGCACATCCAGGTGACCGCCCCGGAGACGTTGAAGGCGAGAAACTTCGGGTACGTCATCTTCCCGATGCCCGCCACGAAGGGGGCGAAGGTGCGGATGATGGGCAGGAACTTCCCGATGAAGATCGTCTTGCCGCCGTACTTCTCGTAGAAGTGGTGCGTCCGGTCCAGGTATTCCTCCCGCACCCAGCCCCGTTCCACGATCTTGGCCCCCACGAAGCGCCCGATCCAGTAGTTGACGTTGTCGCCGATGATCGCGGCGGCCGTCAGCAGGATCAGGATCGTCTGCAGGTCCAGGGATCCCCGGGCCGCGATCGTGCCCGTCACGAAGAGCAGCGAGTCCCCCGGCAGGAAGGGGGTCACGACCAGTCCCGTCTCGCAGAAGATGATCGCGAACAGGATCAGGTAGACCCAGGTCCCGTAGGTCTGGATCAGCCCGTCGAGGTGGCGGTCGATGTGCAGGACGAAGTCGATGTAGTTCAGTAAAAAGTCCATGGCGCAGGGCTCAAGGCTAATCGCTCAGGCTTGAAAAAACAAGAGCGAATATCGTGCCACCGGGCAGCCGTTTCTCCGGAAAATTTGTTGCCCTCCGCCTCACGCCTTCAGCCTTTGCCGTCACTTGATTTTATCGATATCCGCCCCCCGGCCCACCACGACGAGCAAGTCACTGTCCTTGATGATGAAGCCGGCCGCGGGGATCATCTGGATCTTCTCCGTGAGCGTGTCGCGCACCGCGATGACGTCGACGTGATACCGGTTGCGCAGCTGCAGCTCGGCGATGGACTTGCCGATGAAGCCGGCAGGCGGCGCGATCTCGCAGATCATGTAGTCCTCGGACAGCGGGATGTAGTCCAGGACGTTGGGCGACACGATGCTCCTGGCGACCTTGTCGGCCATGATCTTCTCGGGGATGATGACCTCCGTGGCGCCCACCTTCTCGAGGATGAGCTTGTGGTCCTCGTTGGGGGCCTTGACGATGATGTTCTGCACCTTCATCTGCTTGAGGTGCAGCGTGATCAGGGTGCTGGCCGCCAGGTCCTCCCCGAACGAGACGATGACGAGGTCGTCCTCGCGCAGGCCGATGGCGTTCATGATCTCCGGGTCCGTGCCGTCGGCGACGATGGCCTTGGCGGCGTAGTCCCTCACGTGCTGAACGGCTTCCTTTGCCTTGTCGATGGCGATCACCTCGACGCCGCTCTTGGTCAGCTCCTTCACGAGGTTGATCCCGAAGATGCCCAGCCCGACCACGACAACCCGCTTCTTCATGGCAGCGCCCCCTTATCCGACCATGACGGTCTCTTCCGCGTACACGACGGTTTTCCTGCCTTCCCGGAACGACAGCGAAAAGGCCAGCGTCAGGGGCCCCACCCTGCCCGCGAACATCATGAAGACGATCACCAGCTTCTGGAAGTCCCCCAGCTTCGGCGTGATCCCCATGGATAGCCCCACGGTGCCGAAGGCCGACACGGTCTCGAAGATGTACTCCACGAACCGCTGCCGCTCCATGGGGCCCGCCTCCGTGTGACCCGCCGCCATGACCGCCGCCACGGCAAAGAAAACGGCGAGGATCGAGGCCAGGGTGATGGACAGTGTCCGGCCGATGATCTCCTTCGGAACGGTACGGCTGGCAACCGTCACCTCCTCGCTGCCGCGCCAGCGGTTCCACATCATGAGAAGCAGAAGGGCGAAACTCGTCGTCTTGATTCCCCCCGCCGTGGAGCCGGGGGAGCCCCCGATGAACATGAGCACGAGCAGCATCAGGATCGTGGCGTTGGTCAGCTGGCCGATGTCGACAGTGTTGAACCCCGCCGTCCGGGGCGTGACGGACTGGAAGAGCGAGACGAGAACCTGCGTCGCGGGAGAGAGTCCCTTGAGGATGTACTGCTCCTCGAAGAGCCAGAACAGGGCGGCCCCGGCGACGACGAGGCCCGCCGTGGTGACCAGCACGATGCGGCTGTGCAGAGAAAGCCTGGCGTTTCGATCCCTCAGGAGAGCGAACACCTCGTGGTGCACGACGAAACCGATCCCGCCCAGCACGATGAGCGTCATGACCGTGCAGTTGAGAAGCAGGTCCCCCTGGTAGCGGACGAAGCTGTCCGGGAAAAGCGAAAACCCGCAGTTGTTGAAGGCCGAGATGGAGTGGAACACGGCGTAATAAAGGGCGGTCTGGGCGGGAAATTCCTGGACGAAACGGATGAAGAGAAGGAGAACGCCTGCGGACTCGATGATCACGGTGGAGACGATGACGGACTTGAGGATGATGAAAAAGTCCCGCCGCGGCGTGTGCAGGAATGCACTCTGGACGATCTCGCGGCCCTTGAAGGAAATGCTGCGCCCCATCATGCCGAAGAGAAAGGCAGAGAAGGTAATGATGCCGAGCCCGCCTACCTGGAAAAGGCAGATGAGGACGACCTGTCCCGCCGTTGTCAGATCGGTGCCCACGTCCACCGTGGCAAGCCCCGTCACGCAGACGGCCGAGGCCGACATGAACAGGGCGTCGACGAAGCGGATGCCTTTCGTCGATGCGAAGGGAAGCCACAGCAGGATGGCGCCGGCCAGGATGACACCCGCAAAGCTGAGGATGAAGATCCTCGCCGGAGAGAGGTGCCGCGCCAGGAACAGTCCCAGCCTCAGGGGCTCTCTGTTGTGCATAGGGCGGATAAAAAAACACGCCTTCACCGCGCATCGAGGAAGAAGGCGCTTTTATTTCGGCTGTTTATACGCCCGCCCGTCCCTGCCGTCAACAGAAACTTTCGGATCTCCCCGCCGGCTGCCCGCGCGCATCGCCGCTGCCTCTCACAGGGCGACCGCCGGGAAGGCCGCGAGGATCTCCCGCAGAAACTCCCCCGGGAGCACCCCTGTCAGGAGCGTCACGAGGGCCGCCGCGCCGATCCATGCCGTCAGAAGCGGCCTCCCCTGGCGGATTTCCAGGCAGCCCGCGTCTTCGCGCATGTACAGGACCGCCACGACCCTCAGGTAGTAGAACAGGGACACGACGGTCATCGCGACGGCCACGAGGACCACGGGGAGATGCCCGGCCTCGATGCCGGCCTTGAACAGGGTGAACTTGGCGAAGAACCCGCCCGTGGGCGGCAGCCCCGCGAGCGAGACCATGAACGCCGCCAGGGCGAAGGCGAAGAAAGGTCTGCGCGAGGCGAGGCCCGACAGGTCCTCGATCTGCAGGCGCCCGCCCTCGCGGCGCTCGAGGGAAACGGCGACGGCAAAGGCCCCCAGGTTCATGAAGAGGTACACCAGGAGGTAGAAGGTCAGGGCCGTCCCGCCCTGCGCCGGCAGGGCCGCCAGGCCGATGAGCATGTACCCCGCCTGGGCGATGCCGGAGTAGGCGAGCATCCGCACGAACCCGCTCTGCCTGAGCGCGGCGAGGTTTCCGACGATCATGCTGGCGGCTGACATCGCGAGGACGGCCTGCGTCCAGAACGCCGGGCCGGGACCCGGCAGGGTGAGCCCCAGGCGAAGCAGCACGGCGAAGGCGGCCACCTTGGGCGCCACGGAGATGTAGGCGGCCACCGGTACAGGGGCCCCCTCGTAGGCGTCGGGGGCCCACATGTGGAAGGGCACGGCGGCGATCTTGAACCCGATGCCCGCGGTCACGAGGGCCAGGCCCGCGAAGGCCAGCGAAGGCTGCGCGAGCAGACGCGACAAGGCCGCGAAGCCCGTGGTCCCCGTCGCGCCGTAATAAAGCGCCAAGCCCATCAGGAAGAGGGCCGACGCGAAGCTCCCGAGGAGGAAGTACTTCACCGCCGCCTCCATCCCGTTCCGGGCCGCCCGGTCGGAGCCGACCAGGACGTAGAGAGGAAGCGCCAGGATTTCGAGCCCCAGGAAGAGCACGAGCAGGTCGCGGCTCGCGGCCATGACGTGCATGCCGACCAGGGCGAACAGGGCAAGCCCGTACACCTCGCCGCCCTCCTGCTCCCCGGCGTTCCCGTCGCGGGAAAGTACGATGGCCGCAAGGGCCGCCAGGTCCGTGAGGGCGAGAAAGATCAGGGTCGCGTCGTCCTTCACAATCAATCCGCCGAAGCCCCGGATCCGGGCCCCCAGGAAAAGCAGCGGAATCGACGCCAGGGAGGCGGCAACGGCTCCGGCCGCGCAGGCGGCGGCCCTCCGTCGGCCGGTCTCGCCGGAAAAGAGGAGAATCCCCGCCGCCGCGGCAAGCAGGAGGATCTCCGGCAGCAGGCTCATGGGGTTAACGTCGGGAATGCTGAAGGCCATGGGTCCCTCCCTCCGCAAGGATGTTCGCCTCCGCCGCAGGCATCGCCTCGCGGGCGGTGCCCGGCGCCGAGACGGCGATGATCTGCCGCGCCGCCGGCTCGAGACGGTCCGTCAGGCCCGCCGGGAAAAGGCCGATGAAGAACATGGCCAGCACGATGGGCGTCATGATGAGCTTCTCCCGCAGCGAGAAGTCCCCGAAGCCGGTCTTCTCCGGAGAGCGGTCCTTCTCGAAGAGCACCCGCTGGGTCATCCAGAGCAGGTAGACGGCGCCGAGAACGACCGAGACGGCGGCCAGGGCCCCGAGCCACCAGGCGTACCGGAAGCTCCCCAGCAGGAGCAGGAACTCGCCCACGAACCCGTTGAGGCCGGGCAGCCCCGCGGAGGACAGCATGGTGATGACGAAGAAAGTCGCCAGCACGGGCGTGCGGCCCGCCAGCCCCCCGAGCCGGTCGAGGTCGCGTGTCTTCTTGCGCTCGTAGAGGGCCCCCACGAGGATGAAGAGCGCCCCCGTGCTGAGGCCGTGGTTGAGCATCTGGACGATGCCCCCCTTGAGGCCCGCGATGTTGAGGCAGAAGACGCCCACGACGATGAGCCCCATGTGGCTCACGCTGGAGTAGGCGACGAGCTTTTTCAGGTCCTTCTGGGCGAAGGCCGTGAGCGCCCCGTAGACGACCCCGATGAGGCCCAGGGTCATGACGGCGGGCGTGAAGGTTGCCGTCGCCTCGGGGAAGAGGGGGAAGCAGAAGCGGAGGATGCCGTAGACGCCCATCTTCAGAAGAACCCCCGCCAGCAGGACGCTACCCGCCGTCGGGGCCTCCACGTGGGCGTCGGGAAGCCACGTGTGCAGGGGGAACACGGGCACCTTGACGGCGAAGGCGACGAAGAAGAAGGCGAAGAGCCAGAACTCGTGCGGCGCGGGCACGCGGAGGGCCGTCCAGCGGGTGATGTCGAAGCTCGGAGCGCCTCCCTGCGACTGGGCGAGGAAGGCCATGACGATGAAGCCCACGAGCAGAAAGAGGCTCCCCGCCACGGTGTAGAGGATGAACTTGAGGGCCGCGTAGCGCCGGTTTTCGCTTCCCCAGATGCCGATGATGAGGAACATGGGGATGAGCATGGCCTCCCAGAAGACGTAGAAGAGGATCGCGTCCAGGGCCGTGAACACCCCCAGCATTCCCGCCTCGAGGACGAGGAAGGAGACGAAATAGGCCTTTACCTTCTGACCGACGCTCTCCCACGACACGAGGACGGCCGCCAGCGACAAGAAGCCCGTCAGCGGCAGCAGGAAGAGCGAAAGCCCGTCGATCCCGAGATGCCATGCAATCCCCAGCGATGAGACCCAGGGGTAGAACTCGACGAACTGAAATCCCGGCTCCCCTTCCCGGAAGAGGAACAGGGGGGCCAGGGTTGCCAGGAAGGTCAGAAGAGAGGCGCCGAGCGCAACGGCGCGGGCCCGCCGCTCATCCAGCGCGAGCACCAGGGCGCTCCCCGCCAGGGGAAGTGCGATCAGGGCGGACAGCAGGGGGACGTCATGCATCGTCATCTCAGAGACCTCCGGCGAAAAAGACGGTGAGGACGAGCAGGGCAAAGGCCCCGGCCATCAGCGATACGGCGTAATGCCGAAGCTCCCCCGTCTGCAGCCCGGCCGCAAGGCGGCCCAGGGCCATCGAGAGGGAGCCCAGGCCGTTGACGGCGCCGTCGATGAGGCGCGGGTCGATGACGGCTGCGCAGAGGCGGGCGCAGGCCTTCAGGGGCCGGACGAAGAGCCGGTCGTTGAGGAGGTCGATGCCGAAGCCGCTCGCCAGGACGGCCGGGTCCGCGGGCCGGCGCGCCCTCGTGAAGAGCCGGATCGCGCCGGCCAGTGCCGCGAGGACGGCCAGGGTCTGCAGGACCGTGAGGGCCACCTCGAGGGTGTGCGACGCGGCCGTTGCGGGCGCCGCGCCGGGCATGCCCAGGAACCGGGAGAAGAACGTGTCCGCCGTGAAGAGCGGAAGCCCCGGGATCCCCGCGAGCAGCGCGAAGACGGCCAGTACGGCCAGGGGGGCCGTGATGACAGGCCCCGGCCGGTGGGGACGGCCCCCGGAGCGCCGCGCGCCGAGAAAGGCCGAGAGGAGCTTTGCCGAGTAGAGGGCCGTCACAAGGGCGCCGCCGAAGGCGGCCAGCCAGAAAAAGAGCCCGTAGCGTTCGAAGCCGCCCCAGAGGATGGCGTCCTTGCTCACGAACCCCGACAGGGGGAAGATCCCCGCCAGGGCCATGAGCCCCGCGATGAAGGTGACGGAGACGGCCGGCAGGTCCTTCAGGAGGCCCCCCATCCGCGAGAGGTCCTGCTCGCCGTCGAGGGCGTGGATCACGGCCCCGGCTGCGAGAAAGAGCAGTCCCTTGAAGATGCCGTGGGTCAGGAGGTGGAACATGCCCGCGGCCCAGAGACCGCATCCGAGGGCCACGAACATGTAGCCGATCTGGCTCACCGTCGAGTAGGCGAGCACCCGCTTGATGTCGCGCTGGCCCAGGGCGGAGAGCGACGCGTAGAGTGCCGTGACGAGCCCCACGGCGGCGATGACGGGCAGCACGGCGGGGGCCCTCTCGAGCAATGGCGCCATTCGGCACATGAGGTAGACGCCGGCGTTGACCATGGTGGCCGCGTGGATCAGGGCCGAGACCGGCGTGGGGCCCTCCATGGCGTCGGGCAGCCAGACGTGGAGAGGGAACTGGGCCGATTTGCCCATAGCCCCCATGAAGAGCAGCAGGGCGACGGCGGCGACGGTGCCTTCGGAGACGGCGGGGCCCGTCGCCAGGAGGCGGGCGAGGTCCCCGTAGTTGACCGTCCCGAAGGTCACAGCGGCCAGCAGGGTCCCCAGGAGAAACCCGTAGTCGCCGATGCGGTTGACGACGAAGGCCTTGCGGCCGGCGTCGCAGGCCGAGGTCTTCTCGTGCCAGAACCCGATGAGCAGGTACGAGCACAACCCCACGCCCTCCCAGCCGACGAAGGTGACCACCAGGTTGTCGGCCAGCACGAGGACGAGCATGAAGAAGACGAAGAGGTTGAGGCAGACGAAGAAGCGGCGGTACCCGGTATCGCCCTTCATGTAACCGGCCGAGTAAAGGTGGATGAGAAACCCCACGAAGAGGATGACCATGACCATGACCATGGCGAGGCGGTCGAGCACGAAGCCCGTCTCGATGCGGAGCGCCCCGTCGGAGAGCCACCTCCACAGCGTGACCGAGAACGCCCGGTCGGCCGGGCCGGCAAGCATCTCCGCCAGCAGGGCGAGGGCCGCCGCCAGCGCGAGGCCCACGGAACCGATGGCGACGGCGGCAATGCCTTTTTCGCTCCACCGGGCGCCGAGAAGGCCGTTGGCCAGGGCCCCCAGGGCAGGCAGGGCGGGAAGGATCCAGATCGATTCGGACAGCATGGCGCTTACCCTTTCAGGATGTTGATCCGGCTCATGTCGAGGGTCCCGAGGAGCCGGCAGAGGGCCACGAGAATGGCAAGCCCCACGGCGGCCTCCGCGGCGGCCACCGTCATGATCATGAAGACGAAGACCTGCCCATCCGTCCCGTGGAGGTAGCGGGAAAACCCCGCGAGGATCAGGTTCACGGCGTTGAGCATGAGCTCGACGCACAGAAGCAGCACGAGGGCGTTGGAGCGGACGAAGAACCCCGCCGCCCCGATGGCGAAGAGGACGATCCCCAATCCGACGACGTGTTCCAGGCTCATGAGGGCCTCCTTTTTTTCGTCCGGCTGACGAACACGGCCCCGACGGCCGCGGCCAGGAGCAGCACGGAGGTCAACTCGAAGACGAGCAGATGCCGGCCGAAGAGGTCGATGGCGATCTCGGAAATGCCGGGCGCGGGACGAAGACCGCCCACGGGGGCCGCCTGCGAAAAACCCTTCCATGCCCCCCAGGCTGCCGCCGCCGTGAGTCCGATGCCGGCCGCGCCCGCCGCCGCGGCACGGGCCGAGGGCCTCCCGCGGGCAGTGGTCCCCTTGAGATCGAGGAGCATGACGACGAACAGGAAGAGCACGAGGACGGCCCCGATATAGACGATGACCTGGAAGAGGGCCAGCACGGGCGCCCCCATGAGGGCGTAGAGACCCGCCGTGGCCAGCATGGCCGCAAGCAGCGCCATGACGCTGCCAACGGGGCTTCGCAGGGCGACGACCCCCAGGGCGGAGGCGACGGAAGCGGCGGCCAGAACCCAGAAGAGGACTGTCTCGATCATGATCGTCCCTCCCCGGCCCGGCCAGACCCGGCCGGCAGGCGCCCCTTGTCCCAGACAAGGGACTCGCGGCCGGCGGCGGCCAGTTCGTAGTCGGCGCTCATGATGATGGCCTCCACCGGGCAGGCCTCGACGCAGAGCCCGCAGAAGGAGCATCGGTTGAGATCGAGGCGGTAGCGGGCAAGCGCCCGGATGCCCTCGGGGCCCGTTTCGGCCGTGACGGCGATGCAGAGGCTCGGGCAGATCTTCTCGCAGAGGCCGCAGGCCACGCAGCGGGGCGCGCCGTCCTCGCGGGCGACGAGTGCCGGCCGCCCCCGGAAGCGACCCGGAACGGGCCGCTTCTCGTCGGGGTACTGCACCGTGACGGGCTTTCGGAAAAACGTCTGCAGGGTCAGGGCCAACCCCTTCAGCAGGGCCTTGCTCATGTCATTTCCTCACGAAAGGAGTACCGTCAGCGCCGCCGTCGCCATCAGGTTCACGAAGGCAAGCGGCAGCAGCACCTTCCAGGAAAATCCCATCAGCTGATCGTAGCGGATGCGGGGGAAGGTGGCCCGTACCCAGATGAACGCCGCAAAGACGAAGAAGACCTTGACGAGCAGCCACAGGGGCGCCGGCAGCAGCGGGCCGTTCCAGCCGCCCAGGAAGAAGAGGCTCACCAGGCACGAGGCCAGCAGGATGTGGGCGTACTCGGCCATGTAGAAGAGCCCGAACTTCATGGAGGAATACTCCGTCTGGTAGCCGGCGACCAGTTCGTTTTCGCACTCCAGCAGGTCGAAGGGCGTGCGGTTGGTCTCCGCGGAGATGCAGATCAGAAAAAGGGCAAACCCCAGGGGCTGCTTCACGGCGAACCAGAGCCCCTCCTGGGCCTTCACGATCTCGACGAGGCTCATGGAGCCGGCGAGGATCAGCACGCCCACGACGGACAGCGCCAGCGGGATTTCGTAGCTGATCATCTGGGCGGCGGCCCGCAGCCCGCCCAGCAGCGAGTACGTGTTGTTGGAAGACCAGCCGGCCATCAGGATGCCGTAGACGCCCAGGGAAGAGAGGGCCAGGAGGTACAGGACGGCCACGGGCAGATCCGCCACGACGACCGTCGGCGAGGCCGGCACGACGGCGAAGCAGGCCAGCACCGACACGAGCGCGATGGCCGGCGCCAGGAGAAACCAGAAGCGGTTCGCATGGGAGACGGTCATGTCCTCCTTGAAGAGGAGCTTGATCCCGTCGGCGATCGGCTGCAGCAGGCCCCCGGGGCCGACGCGGTTGGGGCCCAGCCGGACCTGGAAGAAGCCCAAAAAGCGTCTCTCCATCAGGGTCATATAGGCGACAAGGCCCATGACGGCCGAAAAGATGAGGACGATCCGCACTACGCCCCACAGGAAATCCGCTGTCGTCATGTCCCGATCCTCGCAATGGCCGCCGGCACGGCGCTTGTGCCCGGCCGGGTGAGGGAAAGACCTGCGGCGCTGCCCGCCGCGTGCCGCAGGAGAAGCCGGCTGCACGGCACGGCCGCGTCCCGCTCCGCCTCGGCCCGGGCGCAGCCGAAGGGAGTCCTGACCTCCACGATCTCACGCTCCGCAAGCCCCAGGCGCTCGAAGTCCCCGGCGCTCATCACGACCCGGAGGCCCCGGCGCAGCTGCGCCAGATCGGGGCTCTGCCTCGACAGGATCCCATCGCCGAAAAGCGAGGGCACCGCCTCGAGAATGAAGGGCATCCCCTGCCCGGCATCCCGGGGCACGGCGCCCACGGACGGGATCGCCGTCTTCTGCGCCGCCGGGGCAGCCGGCACGCGGGGCACGGCCTCGCTGCCGAGGGCCGCGGCGAGGGCCCGGAGGATCTCCCCGTCCGGCCGGGACCGCCCGAAGGGGGGCAGCACGGGACGGAGGGTGCGCTTCTCCCCCAGGAGCGACAGAACGGTCCCCCGCTTCTCGTGGAGGAGGGCCGCGGGCAGGACCACGTGCGCAAGGCCGGTGACGGCCGTTTCGAAGGGGCCCTGGCAGACGATGCAGTCGAGCTTTTCCATGGCCTGCCGCACCCGCGACGGGTCAGGCAGGCTCTCGAGGGGATCTTCGCCCAGGAGGTAGAGTGCCCGGATGCGGCCGGCCTCAATGGCCTCGACAAGAGACAGCCCGTCGACGGCCACTTCACCGGAGGTAAAGCCCGCTTCGAACACGGCGCCGGCGCTGTTGGCCTGCCCTCCCAAGGGCACAACGGCCCGAACCCGGTCCTGCAGGTATGCCGCCAGGCGCGCCTTGTGCCGGTTGTCCCCGCAGGGCTCCGGCGCGACGAGCACCGCGATGTCCCGCTTTTCCTCGAGCAGGCCGATGAGGCGGGCCAGGGCGCAGGAGTCGATGCCGAACCGCGCCAGGTCAGCCGGGGGATTTATCCTCTCCGGGCCGAGGGCCTCGAGAAGCTCCGCGCAGAATTCCTCCACCAGCCCGGGGCCGACGGTGAGGGCAAGTGTCGCCCGCCGTGTCAGGGCGTCGGGCCAGGACGAGACGACGGCGAGTTGCCTGTCGCCCTTTTTCATCCAGCCGTTGACGAGGGGCTTGAGCACGGGGTGCATCTCGGCTGCCCCTCCTCCCAGGACGATGAGGACATTCGCTTCGTCGAGATCCCGGAGGGTCCCCACTGCGACCCGCGTGCCCCGGGCGCCTTCGAGGATCTCGAGGATCCGGCGGTACCCGCCCGCCTGGATCGAGCCGATCGGGCCGCCGCCCAGGGTGTCCCGCCAGAAGGCGCCCCAGGCAGCCGCCTCCTCCGTCGTGAGATGGTCCGCCGTGAGCAGGGCGATCGACGCCGCGCCGTGGGCGCGCCGGATGTCGTCGAGGGCCTTCGCCGCATGGCCGACGGCCTCGTCCCAGCCGGCCTCGCACAACGCCCCGTCCCTGCGGAGCTTCGGGGCGCCGAGACGGCCGGGGCTCTCGAAGGCACGCCAGCCGAACTGCCCCCTCGCGCAGAGAAGGCCTTTTTCGCCTCCCGACGCGGCGGCCGGTGTCACGCGCCGCAGCCGTCCCTCTTCCAGGTGGAAGTCGGCCCGGCAGGCGAGGCCGCAGTGGCTGCAGACGGTGGTTTCCTGCCGAAGTTTCCAGACGCGGGTCCGGTCCTTGAAGAGCTTGTCGTTGAGCGCGCCCACGGGACAGGTGGAGACGCAGAGCCCGCAGAAGTCGCAATCGAGGGGCCGGCCCCCGTCGGTTCCCACAACCGTCCGGTGGCCCCGGTGGAGAAACTCCAGCTCGTCCCGGCCCTGCAGCTCGCCGCAGATCCGCACGCAGCGGCCGCACAGGACGCAGCGGGTCATGTCGCGCTCGATGAGCGGCGAGCGGCGATCCACATAGCGCGCGAAACGCTCTGTCCCGAAAGGGGACTCGGTGATGTTGTAGCGGATCACCAGGTCCTGCAGGGTACACTCGCCGGCCTTGTCGCACACGGGGCAGTCCAGGGGGTGGTTCACGAGGATGAGCTGCAGCTGGGTCCGCACGGCGTCGAGTACGGCGGGGGTCTCCGTGAGGATCTCCATGCGGTCCCGCGCGGGGGTGAAGCACGACGGGATCAGGCTGCCGGGCTTCTTCCGGTCCTCGACGACGCAGAGGCGGCAGGCCCCGAAGGGGGCGATCCGCTTGTCGTGGCAGAGCGTCGGCACGAAAACGCCCGCCTTCTCGGCGGCCTGCAGGATGGTGCTCCCCCGCGGGACGGTGACCTCGATGTCGTTGACTTTCAGGGTGATCATGGGGTTCCTCTAGTGGATCGCCTTGAACCTGCAGGCCCGGATGCAGGACTTGCAGCGGATGCATTTCTCTTGGTGCAGGACGGCCGGCTCCTTCTTCTGCCAGGAGATGGCATTGACGGGGCAGACCTTCGCGCACAGCCCGCAGCGCTTGCAGGCCTCCGCGTCGATCTCGAAGCGGATGAGGTCCGTGCAGACCAGCGCCGGGCAGCGTTTCTCGCGGATGTGGGCCTCGTACTCGTCATGGAAGTAGCGCAGGGTGCTCAGGACGGGGTTGGGGGCCGCCTGCCCGAGACCGCAGTGGGAGGTGGCGGCGATGTGGTTGGCCTGCCTCTCCAGGAGCGCCAGGTCCGAGGGCTCCCCCTGCCCGACGATGATCTTCTCCAGCGTGCCCAGCATGACCTTGAGGCCCACGCGGCAGGGAACGCACTTGCCGCAGGACTCGTCGACGCTGAACTGCGTGAAGAAGCGGGCCACGTCCACCATGCAGTTCGTGTCGTCCATGACGACGACGCCGCCCGAGCCCATCATGGCGCCGGCGTCCTGCAGCGAATCGAAGGTCACCGGCAGGTGCAGGTGCTGTTCCGTGAGGCATCCCCCCGAGGGACCGCCCAGTTGGACGGCCTTGAAGCGGGCGTTGCCCCGGATGCCCCCGCCGATCTCGAAGATGATCGTCCGCAAATCCGTCCCCATGGGCACCTCCACGAGACCCACGTTCTTCACGGCCCCCGTCAGCGAAAAGACCTTCGTGCCCGTGCTGTCCTCGGTGCCGATGGCGCGGAACCACGCGCCCCCGTTGAGGATGATCCGGGGGATGTTGGCGAAGGTCTCCACGTTGTTGAGGCACGTGGGCCGGCCCCAGAGGCCCGACTCGGTGGAACGGGGGGGCTTGATGCGCGGCATGCCGCGCTTTCCCTCGATGGAGTACATGAGCGCCGTCGACTCGCCGCAGACGAAGGCCCCCGCCCCGGGGTAGATGTCGATGTCGAAATCGAATCCCGTGCCCAGGACGTTGCGGCCCAGGAACCCCTTCTCGCGGGCCCTGTCGATGGCCGTCCGCAGCATCCGCAGCGCCAGGGGATACTCGGCCCGGACGTAGATGTAGCCCTGGCGGGCGCCGATGGCGTAGCCGCAGACGATCATCCCCTCCAGGACGGCGTGGGGATCCGATTCCATGACGCTGCGGTCCATGAAGGCGCCGGGGTCTCCCTCGTCGCCGTTGCAGATGACGTACTTCGGGAAGGCGGCGTACTTGCGCGCCTCTTCCCACTTGGTGCCCGTGGGGAACCCCGCGCCGCCCCGGCCGCGAAGGCCCGAGAGCTTCACCTCGCCGATGACCTCCTCGGGCGTCATGGCCGTCAGGGCCTTGTACAGGGCGAGATAGCCGTCGTGGGCGATGTATTCCTCGATCGACTCGGCGTCGATGTGGCCCCGGTTGCGCAGCACGATGAGCTTTTGCTTCGCGAAAAAGTCCAGGTGCTCGATCCCCGGGATCTCCTTCTCGGTGCGGGGCTCGCTCAGCAGTGGCGAGGTGGGGTGCTGCAGCGAGGCGAAGAAGCCCTTCAGCGTTTCCGTGAAGTGCTCCTCCGAGAGGACCTGGAAAACCTTGCCGCCCGGCAGGAACATGATGGAGGGGCCCTGGTAGCACGAGATCAGGCACTCGGTCTCCACGAGGCCGATCCGGTCGCGATAGCCCAGTTCGTCGAGGGCCCTCTCCAGCAGAGAGCGCACGTCGATGGGCTTGCGGAACTTGCAGCTCCGGCTCGCGCAGTAGGCGATCTTGCTGACCGACGAGATCATTCGATCTCCACCCGTTTCTGCGGTTTCTCGAGGCCCTGCCCGATGGCGTACTCCGCCTTCGGGCGGCCGCCGAGGACGTGGCTGTAGAAGATCTCCCGGGTCTTCGCGGCGTCGAGCTTGCCGTATTTGACGGGCGCCTGCCCGGGAAGATGCACGGTGATCATGGGCTCCATGCTGCAGAGCCCCGCGCAGCCCGTGACGCGCAGCTTCACGCGGCCGATCCCGAGGCGCTCGATCTCCCCCTGCAGGGCGGAAAAGACATTGCGCCCGCCGGCGGCGATGCCGCAGGTGCCCATGTGGACGTCGACGGTCGCCACGCCCTCCTCGAGCTCTTTCTTCCGCTCGTCGATGTAGCTTTCCTTGATTTCAGTCAATTCCTTGATGGTCATGTGCGCGCACCCCGTTTCCCGAAAAGCCCGGGTTCAGGCCTTTTCGATGATCTCCTCCACGTGTTCCGGGTCGATGAGGCCGAAGGTCTCCTCGCCGATGACGACGACGGGCGCCAGGCCGCAGGCCCCCAGGCAGCGGACCTCCTCGATGGAGTACTCGCCGTCGGCGGAGACCTCCCCCTCCTCGACCCCGATCTTCTGCTTGAGCCGGTCCATGATCTCGCCGGAGCGTTTCACGTAGCAGGCGGTCCCGCTGCAGACCTTGACGACCTTTCGTCCCCGCGGGACGGTGCTGAAGTAGGAGTAGAAGGTCACCACGCCGGAAACCTTGCTCGGAGGGATCCCCATCCCCTCGGCGATGTATCGCTGGAGAGTCACGGGCAGGTACAGGGTGATGTCTTGCGCCTTCTCGAGCACCACGAGCAGGGAGCCGGGCACCCTGCGGTGCGACTCGATCAGGGCGTCCACTTTCGCCATCTGCTCCTCCGAAAACTGTTTTACGAGCTCCTGTCTCATCGTTTCCCTTCTCCCTTGACCGATTGCCTTTCGCCCTTTGCTTTTTTACCGGTCCACCTCGGCCAGCACGATGTCCACGGCCCCGATGACGGCCACCACGTCGGCCAGGAGCCTGCCGCGGATCATCTTCACGAGGCCCTGGAGGTTCACGAAGGACGGGGGGCGGACCTTGAACCGCAGGGGCCGCGGGCCGCCGTCGCTGACGATGTAGAACCCCAGCTCTCCCCGCGGCGACTCGACGGCGTGATAGACCTCGCCCGCCGGGGGCTTCATGCCCTCCATGACGAGACCGAAATGCCGGATGAGGCCGGCGATGCTGTGCTTCAGCTCGTCCCTCGCGGGGAAGACGGCCGGCGAGCCCGACGCCGTCCAGGGACCCTCGGGGAGCCCGTCGACGGCCTGCCGGGCGATGCGGGCGCTTTCGCGCATCTCCCGGATGCGGACGAGGTACCGGTCGTAGACGTCGCCTGCCGTTCCGGTGGGTATTTCAAAATGAAATTCGTCGTAGCCGCTGTACGGCTGCGCCCTCCGCAGGTCCAGGGGCACCCCGGCGCTGCGCAGCATGGGACCCGAAATGCCCAGGCGGATGCACTGCCCCGCGTCGAGAACGCCCACCCCCTTCGTCCGGCGCTTCCAGATGGGGTTGTCCGTCAGCAGCGTCTCGTACTCGTCCACCCGTTTCTGGAAGGTGTCCGTGAAGGCCCGCACGGACCCGACAAAGCGGCCGTCGATGTCGGCCGCCAGTCCCCCGACCCGCAGAAAGCTGGGCGTCAGCCGGGAGCCCGAGAGCGTCTCGAAGATGTCCATGAGCGCCTCCCGCTCGCGCAGGGCATAGAACAGCGGCGTCATGGCCCCGAGGTCGTGGGCGTGGGTGCCGAGCCAGAACAGGTGGCTCGCGATCCGCTGCAGCTCGGCCAGGGCGACGCGGACGTAGCGGGCCCGCCGGGGGACCTCGATGTCCATGAGCTTTTCCACCGCCAGGACATAGGCCAGGTTGTTGCTCAGGGCCGCCAGGTAGTCGAGGCGGTCGGTGAGCACGATGACTTGGTGGTACGTGCGGCTCTCGGCGAGCTTCTCGATGCCCCGGTGCAGAAAGCCGATGTCGGGGCGGGCGTCGACAACGGTCTCGCCGTCGAGCTCGAGGATGACGCGCAGAACCCCGTGGGTGCTCGGGTGCTGAGGGCCCAGGTTCAGGCTCAGGGTCTCGGCGCTCATGTCCTGTCCATCCCCTCCAGGGGGAAGTCCTTCCGCAGCGGGTGCCCCTCGAAATCGTCGGGCAGCAGGATGCGCCTGAGGTCGGGGTGATTGCGGAAACGGATCCCGAAGAGGTCGAAGCACTCCCGCTCGTGCCAGTCCGCCGTCTCCCAGACCCCCGTGACGGAGTCGATGACCGGGTCTTCCTCTTCGAGTGCAACCTTGACCCGGAGACGGTGCCCGTGCCGCACCGAATACAGGTGGTAGACCACCTCGAAGCGCGGCGCGGCGGGATGGCGGTCTACGCCGCACAGGTCGGCAAGGAAATCGAAGGCAAGGGCTTCGTCATCGCGTAGGCATTCACAGAGCGCGACAAGGCTGTTGCGATCCACCGTCAGGGTCGTCTCGCCGCGAAACGTTGCCGGCTCGCCGAGGGCCGTGCCGAAGCGCTCCCGGAGGGCGTCGAGGTTCATCGCGAGCGCCCCTCCGCCTCGCGGGCGATTTTTTCCTGGAGCCGGATGAGGCCGTCGAGCAGCGCCTCCGGCTTGACGGGGCAGCCCGGGATGTAGATATCGACGGGCAGGAGCGTATCGACACCCTGCACGACGGCATAGGTCGGAAAAAGCCCGCCCGAGCATGCGCAGGCGCCCATGGCCACGACCCACTTCGGCTCGGCCATCTGGTCGTAGAGACGTTTGACCGCGGGGGCCATCTTGCGGGTCACCGTACCGGCGACGATCATCACGTCGGCCTGCCGGGGCGAGGGGCGGAAGACCTCCATGCCGAAGCGGGCCATGTCGTACCGGGCGGCGGCCGTGGAGATCATCTCGATGGCGCAGCAGGCCAGCCCGAAGGTCAGCGGCCATAGGGAATTCTTCCGGGCCCAGCCGACAACGCGGTCGAGGTTGGCCGTGAGAATGGTGGTTGCGCCGAATCGCTCTACTCCCACTGCAGGTCTCCTTTGTGCCAGACGTAGACGAGGGCCGCCAGCAGGACGGCGATGAAGACGAACATCTCGACGAGCCCGAAGAGGCCGAGATCCCGGACCACGACGGCCCAGAGGTACAGGAAGACGATTTCCACGTCGAAAACGACGAAGAGCAGGGCTATCTTGTAGAACCGGACGGGAAACTGCGTGCCCGCCCTCCCGGCGGGGGGCATGCCGCATTCGTAGGGCACGTCCTTTTCGGGGGTCAGGGGACGGCGCCCGACCCAATGGGAGAGCAGAAGGATCAGCGCCGCCGACCCGACGACCAGCAGCAGATAGATGGAGATGGAGGTGGAAGCCGTCATCCCGTTTCGTGTTGCCCCTTTTCGAGGATGAGCGATGGATGGCAACGGCCGTGCCACGGGGAATCCACCCTGCGGCAAGCGGCGGGTCCAAGCCGGCCGACGGCGGCTTAAGCCTCTGATGTCACAGAAAAAGATTTTTGTTTTCCGGCGTGAACTGACCGCGGGTCACATCGGCTGCGGGGCCCCGATGGGGGGCCGCGGCGGGGCGGGGGTGTTTCAAAACGAAACGGAGCGTTCGCTCAGCGCACGCTCTCAGGGCGTCGAGTTGATGTCCTTCTCGGATTCCTTGAGCTTTCGCCAGAGCGTCGTGTAGCCGATGCCGAGCTTCTTCGCCACGAGCTTCTGGTTGTAGTTGTACTTCTGCATGGCCTTGAGCAGGTGGCGGCGTTCCATCTCCTTCAGGGGGATGATCTCATCGTCCCTGTCCTTCTGCGTGAGCCGGAGGTAGTGCTCGAAGGCCAGCGGGAAGTCCTCGGGCTTGAGCATCTTGTGGCCCGACAGCAGAGCGGCCCTCTCCAGGCTGTTCCGCAGCTCCCGGACGTTTCCGGGCCAGGGGTAGGCCATGAGGACCGCCATGGCCTGCGCGGAGACTCCCTCGATCCCGGTGCCGAGCCTGCCGTTGATGTCCTGGAGAAAGTAGTCCACGAGGGGCTGGATGTCTTCCTTGCGCTCCCGCAGCGGCGGGACGATGATGTCGATGACGCTCAGCCGGTAGTACAGGTCCTCCCGAAAGGTGCCTTCGCCGATCATCTTCTTGAGATCCCGGTTGGTGGCGGCCACGATGCGCACGTCGACGGAGCGCGACGCCGTGTCACCCACCCGCCGGATCTCCTTTTCCTGGATGACCCGCAGCAGCTTCGACTGGAACTGCGGCGACGTGTCGCCGATCTCGTCCATGAAGAGCGTCCCCCCGTCGGCCACCTCGATGAGACCCTTGCGGGTCTGGGTCGCCCCCGTGAAGGCCCCCCGCACGGAGCCGAAGAGTTCGCTCTCGAGGATCTCGCCCGGGATGGCGGCGCAGTTGATGGCGACGAATTCCCGGTTGCGCCGATGGGTGCTGCGGTTGTGGAGGATCCGGGCGATGAGCTCCTTGCCCGTGCCGCTCTCGCCGCGGATGAGAATGCCGCTGTCGACGTCGGTGACCCGGAGGGCCGTCTTGAGGACCTGCTCCATGCTGCGCGAGACGCCCACCACCTCGTCGACGAGGTAGCAGTAAGGCTCATTGACCCGTCGCAGGGATTTCATCCCGCCCTCACGCCGGTGCAGGGCCTCGCGGACGATCTCGAGGAACTTCCCGTTGTTCACGGGCTTCATGACATAGTTGAGGGCGCCCATCTTGATCGTCTTGACGACGCAGTCGATGGATCCGAAGGCCGTGACGATGATCACGTCCAGGTGGGGGTGGTGCTCCTTGATCCAGTGCAGCAGGCCGACGCAGAAGCAGTCTGGCGCGCACAGATCTGAAACGACCAGATCCGGGATGCGTCGCTCCACGAGCTGCATGGCCTCGATCTCGGTGGTCGCTTCATCAATCTCGTACCCTTCATCGCGAAGCAAGGCGGCCAGCGCGGTCCGTGCCGGCTCGTCATTATCGACAATCAGGATTCGTTTCAAGCGGACAGGTTGCCTCCGATCATGACGGCGGTTTCGGCCGCCGTGTCTCCCCTATACCAAGATCGCGGGCCGCCGACAAGGCCCTCGATCAAACGGAAGAGCGGAGGCGAAGGGCCGCCTTGAGTGAGGCCGCGTAGTCTCCCACGGCAGCCGCCATTCCCGGGTTGCCCGCCCTCTCGCCGATGAGCCGCACGAAGGCGCTCCCGACGACGGCGCCGTCGGCCATGCCGCCCACCTGACGTGCCTGCTCGGCCGTGGTGACGCCAAAGCCGACGACGACGGGTAGCTTCGTCAGTGAACGGATCGCCTCGACGTTTGCGCGCGTCTCCTCCATCTCGGGGCCGCGGGTGCCCGTGACGCCGGTGACGGAGATGTAGTAGACGAAGCCCGTGGCCGCCCTGACGATCTTCCTCACCCGGTCCGCGCCCGTCGTGGGCGCCACGAGGGAGATGAAGTCGATGCCGGCCGGGTCGGTGTGGCGGCGAAGCTCTCCCGCTTCCTCCGCCGGGAGATCCACGACGAGCACCCCGTCCACCCCCGCGGCGGAGGCTCGCCTCGCAAAGCTCTCGTTCCCCATGGAAAAGATGGGGTTGTAGTAGCTGAAGAGCACGATCGGGATCCCGACGGCACCCCGAAGACCGCCGAGGAGGTCCAGAATGCGGGTGAGGGTTGCGCCCTTTTTCAGGGCCGCCTGGGATGCGGCCTGGATCACGGGCCCGTCGGCCGTGGGGTCCGAGAAGGGCACCCCCACCTCCAGGATGTCCACACCGGCTTTCTCCAGGGCCGGGACCAGCTGCCGCGTCGTCTCCAAGTCGGGGTAGCCCGCCGTGATGTAGGCCACGAGGGCCTTCTCTCCTCTCTTCCGTAACTCCGCAAACGTCTTTTCGATGCGATGCATGAACCTTGTCTCCCGAAGGATAAACTCCCCTTGCATCCCCCTTTGGAACAGGGGGGAAAGAGGGGGATGTTACATTTTGTTTTCCTCGATGATCCCCGCGTCCTTGTCGCCCCGCCCCGAGAGGTTGATGACGACGATCCGTTCTTTCCCCATCGCCGAAGCCAGCTTCATGGCGTAGGCGACGGCATGGGCGCTCTCCATGGCGGGGATGATCCCCTCGGTGGTGCAGAGCGTGCGGAAGGCCTCCAGGGCCTCTCCGTCCTCGACGGAGACGTAGTCCGCCCTTCCCGTCTCCTTGAACCAGCTGTGCTCGGGCCCCACGCCGGGGTAATCGAGCCCCGCCGCCACCGAGTGGGCCTCGCGGATCTGGCCGTCCCCGTCCTGCAACAGGTAGGACTTGCTGCCGTGCAGAACGCCGACGCTGCCCGCCGAGATGGAGGCCGAGTGCTTTCCCGTGGCGATCCCGAGCCCCGCCGCCTCGACGCCGACCAGGCGCACGGCGCGGTCGTTGCGGAAGGGGAAGAAGATCCCCATGGCGTTGCTGCCGCCGCCCACGCAGGCCACGATGCAGTCGGGCAGGCGGCCTTCCAGCCGGAGGATCTGGCGCCTCGTCTCGCGGCCGATGACGCTCTGGAAGTCCCGGACCATCATCGGGTAGGGGTGCGGGCCCGCGACGGAGCCGATGATGTAGAACGTGTCGCGCACGTGCGTCACCCAGTGGCGCATGGCCTCGTTCATGGCGTCCTTCAGGGTGGCCGACCCGGCCGTGACGGGGACCACCTCGGAGCCCAGGATCCGCATGCGCAGCACGTTGGGCGCCTGCCGGCGGATGTCCTCCTCGCCCATGAAGACGCGACACTCCATCCCGAAGAGCGCGGCCACGGTGGCCGTGGCCACCCCGTGCTGGCCGGCCCCCGTCTCGGCGATGACGCGGCGCTTCCCCATCCGACGGGCCAGCAGGGCCTGTCCGAGGGTGTTGTTGATCTTGTGGGATCCCGTGTGGTTCAGGTCCTCGCGCTTCAGGTAGATCTTCGCCCCGCCGAGCTTCTCCGTGAGGTTTCGGGCCAGGTACAGCGGCGTCTCCCTGCCCGAGTACTGCCGGAGATAGTCTCGGAACTCCGCCTGGAAAGCCCTGTCCCTGCGGCTTGCCCGGTAGGCGGCCTCGAGCTCCGCGAGCGCGGGCATGATCGTCTCGGCGACGTATCTCCCCCCGAACATTCCGAAATGCCCTTTCCTGTCGGGCAGCACTGGCATCTTCACGTCCTTGTCTCCTTTGCTGGCTGATGGCCATCCTTCATGAATATCCCATTTTTCATCCCTAGCGCAGGGGCATCTTCCTGAAAATGGGTTTCCGGTCACCCGCGAAACGCGAGGCATCATGGGTTCTGACCGCTGTAACGACGGCGCGGACCTTGTCATGATCTTTTTCCCCCGGTGCCGCTTCGACCCCGCTTGACAGGTCGACGGCCAGGGGCTGAACCGCCTCCAGGGCCGCCCCGACGTTGTCCGCATGCAGCCCCCCCGCAAGAATGAGGGGGTGGCGGGCGGCAAAGCGGCGCGCGAGGTTCCAGTCGCAAGTCTTCCCCGTCCCGCCGAAGCGGACCGGGTCGCGGGCATCGACGAGAAAGGCCCGCACGGGGTAATCGGCCGTCGCGGCAAAGTCCGCCTCGTTCCGGAAGGAGACGGCCTTGATCAGCCTCTCGCGGGGAAGGCGGCGGCAGTATTCCGGCGTTTCGCTCCCGTGGAGCTGGATAAAGTCGAGCCCGCACAGATCCGCGATCTGCAGCACTTCATCGGGGGGCAGGTTCACGAAGACTCCCACCGTGCAGACCGTCGGGGGCAGTGCATCGATGATCGCCTTCACCTGCGCAGGAGTCACGCAGCGGGGGCTTGCAGGGTGAAAGACAAAACCCAATGCGTCCGCACCGGCCTCGGCTGCCGCGAGCCCGTCCCCGATATTCGTGATGCCGCAGATCTTGATCTGAATCATTTCGGTCTATCCCGGCTATCCGGTCTTTCCGGTTTATTCCATCTCTCTGATCTGATGCCTGTCGCCTGCGGCCTGATGCCTATTCATTTCCCAGCAATTCTCTGAGCTTCCTGCCGATGTCTGTCTCCCGCATGAGGCTCTCGCCGACGAGAAAGGCGTGGATGCCCGCTTCCATGAGACGCTCAATGTCCCTGCGGCCCTCGATCCCGCTCTCGCTCACCACGGTGACGCCCTTCGGGATTCGTCGGGCTAGCCGGATGCTGACCTCGAGGTCCGTCCGGAAGGTCTGCAGGTCGCGGTTGTTGATCCCCACGATCCGCGCACCCGCCGAGAGGGCCTTCTCCAGGTCGGCCTCGTCGTGCACTTCCACGAGGGCCGCAAGGCCAAGCTCGGAGGCGAGGCCGATGAAGTCCAGCAATTCACCCGCTTCCAGGACCCTCGCAATGAGAAGCAGGGCATCGCCGCCCAGGACACGGGTCTCGGCGATCTGGAAGGGATCGATGACGAAGTCCTTCCGAAGAAGAGGCAGATTGACGGCCTTTCGGATCTGGGGCACATAAGCGGCACTGCCCTCGAAGAATTTCCTCTCCGTCAGGATGGAGACGGCCGAAGCCCCGCTTTCCTCGTAGGTGCGGGCGATCGCGACGGGGTCGAAGTCGTCGCGGATCCGGCCCTTCGACGGTGAGCTGCGCTTGACCTCGGCGATCACCGCACAGCCGCGCCCCCGGAGCGCCGCCGCGAAGTCGCGCGTCGGCGGCCTGTCGGCCAGCATCCGCCTGAGCTCCGAATGGGGAAGGATCTCTTTCTGGCGGGCGACCTCGCTGCGCCTGTTGTCAACGATCTTCTGGAGAATCATTGCGGTCTATTCCGTCTGTTCGATCTGTTCGGTCTCTCCGGTCAGGGTGTATCGGGACTCGGGTATCAGGAAAAGCTTGCAGTCCATCACGTGAGGGCCTTGCCGAACTTCCCAGCTTCCCGGCTTCACCGCTTCATCTTCTCCTGAACCCTATCGCCTTCTCCATTCAGCTCCGGCTCATCTCGATGAGCGCCTGCAGCTTCCTGATTGCGGCGCCGCTGTCGATGCACGCCTCGGCTACCTTGATCCCCTCGGCGATCGACTGCGCCTTCCCGCCGGCCACGATGGCCAGGGCCGCGTTCAGGACGACGATCCGGCGGCGGGCGCCTTCCTCGCCCGAAAGCACGGCCTTGGTGATCTCGGCATTCGTCGAGGCATCGCCGCCGGCGAGCGCCTCCCCTCCGTCGGTCGCCCCGAAGTAGTCGACGGGATCGATATTGTAGGTCCTGACGATCCCGTCCTTGAGCTCCGAGACGCGCGTCTTGCCCGTGACGGTGGCCTCGTCGAGACCATCCGATCCGTGCACGACGAAGGCATGCTTCGTCCCGAGGTTCTTCAGCACCCCCGCGAACATCTCCGTGAGCTTCGGGTCGTAGACTCCGACGAGTTGCGCCGTCGCCGAGGCGGGGTTGGTCAGCGGCCCCAGCATGTTGAAGATCGTGCGCAGGCCGATCTCGCGCCGGGGCCCGATGGCGTACTTCATGGCCCCATGGAGCTTCGGTGCGAAGAGAAACCCGATCCCCGCCTGCTGGACGCACTCCTCGACGATCTCGGGGGGCGCGTCGATGTTGACCCCGATGGCCTCGAGAACGTCGGCGCTGCCGCAGCCGCTCGAGACGGCGCGGTTGCCGTGCTTGGCCACCGTGAGCCCCGCGGCCGCCACCACGAAGGCCGCCGTGGTGGAGATGTTGAAGGTGTTGCGGCCGTCGCCCCCGGTGCCGCAGGTGTCGACGATGACGGGCGAGCGCGCGTCGATGCGCGTGGCCTTGAGGCGCATCACCCGTGCCGCACCGGTGACCTCGGCGACGGTCTCCCCCTTCATGCGCAGCGCGGTGATGAAGGCCCCGATCTGCGCGGGCGTCGCCTTCCCCTCCATGACCTCCGTCATGGCCTCCGTCATTTCCATTTCCTGAAGGTCGATTCCCTGCACGACCTTCGCCAGCGCTTCCCGGATCATGTTGCTATGCTCCTTTCCCGTTCCCGGAGACGATCTCCAGGAAGTTTTTCAAGATTCGTTTGCCGTTCGGCGTGAGGACCGACTCGGGGTGGAACTGGACCCCTTCGAGGGGGAAATGCCTGTGACGGAGCCCCATGACCTCACCTTCCTCGGTCTCGGCGCTCACCTCGAGAAAGGGGGGAAGCGTATCCCGGCGGACGAGCAACGAATGATACCGGCCCGCCGTGAGCGGGTTGGGCAGCCCCCTGAAGATCGTCCGGCCGTCGTTGTAGACGGGTGAGGTCTTGCCGTGCATGAGCCGCTCGGCGCGGACGACCTCGGCACCGAAGGCGTAGCCGATGGCCTGGTGCCCCAGGCAGATGCCCAGGATGGGGATCCGTTCGTGGAACCGGCGGATCGTCTCGACGGTGACCCCCGCCTCCTTCGGGGTGCAGGGTCCCGGCGAAAGGAAGATCGCCTCGGGGGCCATCGCCTCGATGTCCTCGAGGGTGATCTCGTCGTTGCGGTGCACGGCCACCTCGCAGCCCAGCTGGCCCAGGTATTGGACGAGGTTGTAGGTGAAGGAATCGTAGTTGTCGATCATGAGGTACATGTCGTTTCTCCTGATGTTTGCTCTGAAGATCCCGCTGTTTCCCCCTTTTTAAAGGGGGATGTCTCCATGCCCCCCTTTCGTAAAGGGGGGAAGGGGGGATTTTAATCGTCCGAGAGCTCAAACCCTCTTGCCGCCAGCCTCACCGCCTTCATCATGCCGGCCGCCTTGTTCAGGGTCTCCTCGTATTCCTTCCCGGGGTCGGAGTCGGCCACGATGCCTGCGCCCACCTGGATCGAAAGCGTCCCGCCCCGCAGCAGCATCGTCCGGATCGTGATGCAGAAGTCCATGTTGCCCGTGAAGCTCACGTACCCCACGGCGCCCCCGTAGGGCCCGCGGCCCTCCGGCTCGAGCTCGTCGATGATCTCCATGGCCCGGACCTTGGGGGCCCCGGTGAGCGTCCCCGCCGGGAAGGCGGCCCGCATCACGTCGAAGCAGTCCTTCCCCTCGGCCAGCTGGGCCCGCACGTTGGAGACGAGGTGCATGACGTGGGAGTAGCGCTCGACGATCATGTACTGGTTGACCTGGACGCTGCCGATGGCGGCGATGCGCCCCAGGTCGTTTCGACCCAGGTCGACGAGCATGACGTGCTCGGCCCTCTCCTTCGGGTCCTCGAGAAGTTCGTCGGCCAGCGCCCGGTCCTCCTGCTCCGTGCGGCCGCGCCGCCTCGTGCCTGCGATGGGCCTCAGCTCCGCGAAGCCGTCCTCGACCCGGACCATGACCTCCGGCGAGGAGCCGATGAGGTAAACATCCTCCATCTTGAGGAAGAAGAGATACGGCGAGGGGTTGACGAAGCGAAGCGCCCGGTACAGATCGACGGGGTCAATCGAGTTTCCGGCCGAGAACCGCTGCGAGAGGACCGCCTGGATGATGTCGCCCGCAACGATGTATTCCTTGGCCCGGCGGACCATGTCCCGGAAGGCCTCGGGCGTCATGTTGGACTCGAACTCGACGTCTGACTGGGAAGCCCTGCTTCTCAGGAGCAGGGGTTTGACGGGCTCCTGCAGCCGCTCGATCATGCCGTCGATCTTCGCCGTCGCCTCGGCATAGGCCCCCTCGAGGCATCCCGGCCCGTCGTCGCACCGGGCCGAGGCGACCACCTTGATCGTGTGGCGGACGTTGTCGAAGACGATGAGCGTGTCCGTGACCATGAAGACGGCATCGTCCAGGCCGCTGTCCGCGCGGGGATTCTTCGCCAGGCGCTTTTCGAAGTAGCGGACCATGTCGTAGGACAGAAACCCCACGGCGCCGCCGCTGAAGCGGGGCAAGCCGCCCACGGTGACGGGCCGGTAGCGGGCGAGAAGTTCCTTGAGCACCGCGAGGGGATCGCCCCCGTGGGGGATCTGCATGAGATGGCCGTTGCTGCGGACCTCCACCTCGCCGGGCTTCACGCGGACCACCGCCAGGGGGTCGGCACCCAGGAAGGTGTAGCGGCCCCACTTCTCCCCGCCCTCGACGCTCTCGAGCAGGAAGGCGTAGGGCCGCTTGCGGATCTTGAGAAGGGCCGTAACCGGGGTTTCCTCGTCGGCGAGAATCTCCCGATAGACGGGGATGAGGTTTCCCCGCTTCGACAGTTCCTTGAATTCCTCAAACGACGGCTTGAACATTTTTCTTCCTTCCGTGCTTCCCCCTTTCCCAAAGGGGGAAAGAGGGGGATTTAATCCCTGAAATGAAAAAGGCCGTGCTCCCGGCACGGCCTCCTGATTCCTGCAATACGCTAAAAACAAAAAAGCCGTGGGGCACCTCCGGGGTCCCCCACGGCCTGGATTTCACTTCTTCACGTCATACCGGCAGCAGGCAAACCCCTCCTATGAAGTTGCGCCACCACCAGCTGTTTTTCGAAAGGATCTCGCTGAACATTATTCTTTCTCCAACTGAGCGCACTTATAGCAAGCTTTCCGCCGCCTGTCAACCCGGTTTATTTGCGCCCTTTGCGGCCCTTTCGGGAAAGGGTTTCACCCAGGCTAGTCTAAATGCCCGGATGCAAAGGCAGAGGGTAAGAGGGTATGAAGGTGGGAAGGTTGGAGAAGCGGAGAGCGTGAAGACAGCTATCGGCTCATCCAACGTTCTTACCCTCTCACCTTCTTACCTTCTCTGGTCGGCTTGCGCCCCCGGTCACCAGCCTGCACTCAATAGTAGAGTTTCGGCGACACAACCCTTCCCCTCTCGTCGACATCAACCCCTTCCTGCATGAGCAGCGCCCGCTTCATGGCGAGCCCTCCCTGGTATCCGCCGAGCGTTCCGTCGGAGCGGATCGCCCTGTGGCAGGGGATGACGATGGGAAAGGGGTTTGTCGCCAGCGCGTTGCCCACGGCCCGGGCGCCCCCGGGAATGCCCAGATGGGCCGCCATCCGCCCGTACGTGCTCACGGAACCCCGCGGGATGCCGTATTCGGCCAGAAGGACTTTCCGCTGAAACGGGGGGCAGAGATCGATTTGCACATGCTCGAGTGTAAAACGGACATCGGCTCCGTCGAGAAACGCCGCGATCCGCCCGGCCAGATCGTCAATGAGTTTGCAGGAGGATGAAACCGAATCCGGAAATTGCTCCTTCAGGACGGTTTCCGCCGGCTGCCCCGGTCCCGATAACAGGATCTGCCGTACCATGGGCCTGTCCGACCGGGTTTCCCACAGGATTACGGCAGGTCCGAAGCGCGTCTTTCTGACAACGTAACGACAGGGATCACGTTTTTTTCATCGGGTTCTTCCGGCCGCATGAGTGCCGCCAGATCCGCGGCATTTCCTTCTATGGCAACCCGTCCGACCCTGTCAAGGATCTGCCCATAGAGATCGATCATCCCTGCTGCATGCGGGTTTGCCGTGATGATCTCCGTATGGAGTTCCGGATGGGAAAATACCCTGTCGATCATCGCCAGTTTCCCCCGGAACAAGGGTGTGGAAAAGGCTTCCAGGACCTCCCGCGCAATGCCGCTTCGGCGGATCGCAAGGCCCAGGACGATCGTGTCGAAATGATTGAGCGCCTGGACGACGGCCATGATCTCGTCGTGTCGCTCCGGCGTCGTCTCGATTAGATTCGCGCCACCTTTCACAAGGACATCCCGAACCCAGGGGAGCCATCTGTCGCCCCTTGCCGGGCAGAGGACGACGTTCTGCCCCTCCAGGGAGGGCACTCCCGGGCCGAACAGCGGGTGCAGGCCGATGACCTCCGAGACCGACGATTCGAGCATGGCCCGCACCGGTTCAGCCTTCAGGGACGTCAGGTCCATGAGGAGCGAATCCCGCTTCATGTGCGGGCCCACCTGCCGGATGACCTCAATCGTCGCCCCGATGGGCACGCTCACGATGACGACGGGGCAGGACGCCGCCATCTCGTCCGGGCGCGGGCCCGTGCCCTTTCCCGAGACGATGACCGGGTGGCCCTCCTTCTCGAAGAATGCGGCGAACCAGCGGCCCATGCCGCCCGTGCCCCCGATGATGCCGATGGGGAAACGCTCCGGGGGGGAGATGGGGGTTCCGGTGTTCTTCATCGGTTTGCCTTTTGTCTGAGCAGGTGATCTGCAACGACCAGGCACACCATGGCCTCGCAGACGGGGATCACGCGCGGGATGACGCAGGCGTCGTGCCTGCCCCGCACGGAGATCGTTTTCGGGTTCCCGTGGACGTCGATCGTGCCCTGCTCCAGGGCGATCGAGGCAATCGGCTTGCAGGCCGCGCGGATCACGATCTCCTGCCCCGTCGTGATCCCGGCGAGGACCCCGCCCGCGCGGTTCGTCCCGAACCCGCCGGGCCCGAGGGGGTCGTTGCACTGCGATCCCCTCAGCCGAGCCGCCTGGAACCCCGCGCCGATCTCCACGCCCTTCACCGTCCCGATGCCCATGAGGGCCTTCGCGAGGTCTGCGTCCATCTTGTCGAAGACGGGCTCGCCGAGCCCGGCCGGGCAGCCGGTCACGCGCACCTCCACGATGCCGCCGAGGGTGTCGCCTGCGCGCCTGGCCTCCTCGAGCAGGGCCTCCATCCGTGCCGCCGCCGCCGGGTCGGGGCACCGCAGGCGGTTCGAGCCGGCCGCCGCTTCGGAACGCGTCTCGATCGCAATGCCGCCCAGCTCCACCGTGCAGCCCGACACGGCGATCCCCTCGCGCGCCAGGATCCTGCGGGCGACGGCCCCGGCCGCCACGCGCGCAGCGGTCTCACGCCCCGAGGCGCGGCCGCCACCGCGGTGGTCCCGGATGCCGTATTTCTTCATGTAGGTGAAGTCCCCGTGCCCGGGGCGGAAGACCTCCCGCAGCTCTTCATAGGCGCTGCTGTCTATGTCCAGGTTGCGGATCAAAAGGGCGATCGGCGTCCCCGTCGTTTTCCCCTCGAACACCCCCGAGAGGATCTCCACGCGGTCCTCCTCCCGCCTGGGGGTGGACGCGGCGTGTCCCCCCGGCCGGCGGCGGTCCAGCTCGTCCTGGATGTCGGCATCGACGAGATCGATGCCCGGCGGGCAGCCGTCGATGACGGCGCCGAGGCCGGGACCGTGGGACTCCCCGAACGTGGTGACCCTGAAGAGCACGCCGAAGGTGTTACCGGACATGCGGCCTCCTCCCGTCTTTCTTTACCCGCCGCCGGGCCGGGCTCCCCGACAGCGCGCCGGCAATCTCCGCGGCAATGGCCTCGGGGTACTTTCCCGCCGTGTCGACGGCCAGATCGGCCACGGCACGGTACACCGGCAGGCGCTCCGCCAGCACCCTCTCTACCTCTTCCAGCGTTCCCGCCCCGGTGAGGGACGGCCGCTGACCCGCGCCGCTTTCGTCGTTGCGGATCCTGCCGGCAAGGGTCCTCGCGTCGGCCCTGAGCCACACGAATTTCCCCCGCTCCCTGAGCGCCGTGACATTCTCGGGGTCCATGACCGCGCCGCCGCCCAGCGAGATGACGGCCTGGTCGAGGGCGGAGAGCTCGGCGATCACGGCCTTTTCCGCCTCGCGAAAGGCAGGCCACCCCCCCGCCTCGACGATCTCGCGGACGGTCCTTCCCGTCTTCGCAAAGACCATCCGGTCCGAGTCGAAAAAGGGCCTCCCCAGGAGCCTCGCCAGTTTCCTTCCGACGGATGTCTTGCCGCTCCCGCGGTACCCGATCAGGATAATATTCATTTCAGCCTTCAAACTTACAGGCCCCTCACCTGAACCCTCTCCCGCCGGGGGAGAGAGACTGCGGTTTTGGAGATCAAGCGGCCCGGTACAGCTTTTCGAGTTCGTCCCAGAAGCCGGGGAAGGATTTCCCCACGCAGCCGGGGTTGCGGATCCGCATGCCCGGTGCGACGAGCCCCAGCACGGCGAAGCTCATGGCGATCCGGTGATCGTTGTAGGTTTCGATCTCCGCCCCCCGGGGCGTCCCGCCCGTGACGACGAGGCCGTCCTCGAGTTCCGCGGCGCGTATGCCCGTCTTCGAAAGCTCGCTGACGAGGGCCGCCAGGCGATTGCTCTCCTTGAGACGCAGGTGCGGCACGTTGCGGATGAACGTCCTTCCCGGCCTCAGGGCCGCCAGAACGGCCATCGTCGGGACCATGTCGGGGACGTCCTCCATGGAGGCCGTGAAATCGCCGGGCGCGAGTCTCCCGCCCGACACCTCGATCCACTGGTCCGTGGCCGCAACGCCGCAGCCGAGCTCCTTGAGGAAACGGAGGAAGCGCACGTCCCCCTGGTGGGTCCAGAAGTTCGTGTTCGCCACGCGGACCGTTCCGCCGCAGAGGGCCGCGGCGAGGAAGAAATAGGACGCGCTCGACAGGTCCCCTTCCACGAGATACCGGCAGGCCCGGTAGCGCTGGCCGCTGCGCACGGTGAAGAGGGCCTCGGATCTCTTCTCCACGGCGACGCCGAAGGCCTTCATCGTCGCGAGGGTCATCTCCACGTAGGGACGCGAGACGGCGGAGCCGCGGATCTCGACCTCCACGTCCCCCGCGGCGTAGGGGGCCGCCAGCAGGATCGAGGAGACATACTGGCTGCTCTCGATGTCCTGGAAGACGGCACGCCCGCCGTGCATGGTGCCTCCGCGGATCGTGACCGGGGGATAGCCCGGGACGTTTCGGCATTCGCTGGACACGCCGAGGCTGCCGATCGCGTCGAGCAGCGGCTTCAGGGGCCGCTCGCAGAGCCTCGCATCCCCCGTGAGGGTGATCTCGCCGGGCCCGGTGGCCGCAACACCGGCGAGAAACCGCATGGCTGTCCCGTTGCTGCCCAGGTACAGCTCCCGGCCGGGGTTCGCGATGCGGCCCCCCGTGCCCGTGACGATCACGTCGGGGCCGGAGTTGACGATCTGCGCGCCCAGCAGGCGCAGCGCCCCGACGAGGTGACCCGTGTCCTCCGCGATCAGCGCATTGCGCAGCAGCGACGTCCCCTCGGCAAGCGACGCCGCGACGAGGGCGCGCTGGGTGAAGCTCTTCGAGCCGGGGACCTGCACCGCGGCCTTCACAGCCGCCAGCGGCCTGATTTCCTTCACGTCGATCATCGCCTCTTCCCCATGGCTCCCTTTCACGTTTCTCTTTGCCCTTCACCCCGGGCCCGGTTTTGCGCCAGGGTCGTCCGCACCACGCGCGTCATCAGCTCGACCGGGGGCTCGAGCCCCGTCCAGGTGCGGATCTGCTCCGCCCCCTGGCGGACGAACATGGCGAGCCCCGTGACGACACCGCATCCCGCGGCCCGGGCCTCCCGGAGCAGGCGCGTCTCGAGGGGGTTGTAGATCGTCTCCACGACCCACTCGAACCGGGCCAGGTGACGCCCGTCCACGGGGGATTCCCCCGTGTCGGGGTGCATCCCGACGGGGGTCGCATTGATCAGGACATCCGCCTCCGTCCTCCCCAGACCGGCCAGCGGCCGTGTCTCGCACGAAAACCACCGGGCGAGGGACTCGGCCCTGTCGCGGCTCCGGTTGAAGACGATCGGGGTCCCCCCCGCCCGGAGGATCGCGTAGACGGCGGCCCGCGCGGCGCCGCCCGCGCCCAGCACGGCGACCGTCCTTCCCGCGAGGGGAAAATGCTCCTGCATGGCGGCCAAGAGGCCCGTCCAGTCCGTGTTCGAGCCCTTGAGCCAGCCGCGCTCGTTGGTCACGGTGTTGACGGCCCCGATGGCCCGGGCGTCGTCGTCCACCTCGTCGAGGAAGGCCATGATGGCCCCCTTCAGAGGCAGGGTCACGCTCACGCCGTCGAGCGGACGCTCGCGGATCATCCGGACCGCGAGCTCCAGGTTCTCGACGCGGTGGGACTCGTAGTCCGCGCGGACCCCCATGGACCCGAAGGCCGCGTTGATCATCAGGGGCGAGAGGCTGTGCCCCACGGGGTTCCCGAAAAGTGCGAAGTGTCTCATTCCTGTCGCCACGGCGGCCCTCACGACTGCAGCATCCCCAGGATGGTTCTCATCTCCCTGACCGTCAACTGCCCCGGCGCCGAAGCGGCGCCCTTCTCGAGGCTCGCGTAGCTCCAGCAGGACCCGAGAAGCGGGGCCGCCACCCGGCTCAGGCGCCCCTGTTCGCCCATGCAGAAGGCGACGAGGTCCTGTCCCATCTCCCGGGCCTGCGGCAGGAGCCCCAGGACCCGGAGGTTGTCCTCCGCGCGGGTCGCAAGGGTCACGATCTTCACGACGTCGGCCCCGAGGGCCCGGCAGGCCCTCAGCCTTGCCGCCAGCGCCTTTGCGGAGGGCGTGCCCGCCAGGTCGTGGTGCGACACGATGAGCCCCGTCCTTCCGCCCCGGGACCGGACCGCATCGGCAAGCCTCCCCACGGCCTTTGCGCCCGTGCGCTGCTCGACGTCCACGAATCGGGCCCCCAGCTCGACGGCCTCGTGGAGAAGCTCCAGGCGGCGGGTCTCGCAGCTCGCGAAGAAGCCGCCCTCGTCGCGCCGGCGGTTCGTCACGACGATCCGTTCCCTTCCGGCATACAGCAGCATCGGGAGCTCCGGCTTTTCGATCCGGTCGATCCGCAGCTCCACGAGCTCGGCCAGGGGCAGGGCCCGTCCCAGCAGCGACAGGGCCTCCTCGTTGGTCGCGGGCACGACGGAGATGCAGATCATGAGGGCTCCACCTCCCGGGGGTACGACCCCAGCACCTTCAGAAAGGCCGTCTTGCGCCTGAGCTTGCGCAGGCTGTCCCTCACGGCCCGGTCCCCCGCGTGCCCCTCGAGGTCGACGAAGAACAGGTACTGCCACATCCGGTCCCGCGCCGGGTGGGACTCGATGCGCAGCAGGTTGATCCCCGCCGCCGCGAAGGGCGCCAAGGCCGCGTACAGCGCCCCGGGCCGGTGCTGCGTCGAGAAGAGGACGGAGGTCTTGTCCCGGCCCGTCGGCCCGTTCGAGCCCGTCCCGATGACGATGAAGCGCGTCGTATTGGCCGGGTGGTCCTCGATGCCCGCCTCGACGACGGGAAGCCCGTGGATCTCCGAGGCCAGGCGGCTCGCGATGGCCGCCCCCTGCCGGTCGCCGCGCGCCTGCAGCACGGCCGCCGAGGTGCTCTCCGTCTCGACGGGGACGGCCTGGGGCAGGTTCCGCGCCAGCCACTGCCGGCACTGGGCCAGCGCCTGGGGGTGGGAGTAGACCCTGCGGATCCGCCCCCTGGCTCCCTTCGCCAGCAGGCAGTGGGAGACGCGCAGGCAGATCTCGCCCCGGATCGCCAGGGGCGTCGAGATGAGCCGCTCCAGCGTAGTCCGCACGGGCCCCTCCACGGAGTTCTCCAGGGGAACGACGCCGAGGTCGCTCCGGCGCTTCTCCACGGCATCGAAGACGGCGCCGATCGTCACCTGCGGCGCCAGGCGCGTGCTCCTGCCGAAGCGCTCGAGGGCCGCCAGGTGTGCGAAGGACCCCTCCGGGCCCAGGCAGGCCACCGCGAGGGGCGCCTGCAGGGCGCGCGAGGCCGACAGGATCTCGCGCCAGATGTTCCGCAGGGCTTCCGCGGACAGCGGTCCCTCGCCCAGGGACGCGATCCCGTCGAGGACCCTGCGCTCCTGCACCGGGTCGAAGACGCCGAGCCCGGCGTCGGCCTTGATCCGGCCCATCTCGACGGAGAGCCGGGCGCGATCGTTCAGGAGCCTCACGAGCCGGCGGTCCCTGTCCCGGATCCCGCGCCGGATGTCTTCGATGTCCCTTCGTTTCATGACCGCATCGCCTCGACCGTCTCCCGCACCACGTCGAGCGGCACGCCTCCGTTGACGAAGGGCATGCCGGGTTTCTTGAGCAGGACGAAGTGAATCCGCCCGTTCACCTTCTTCTTGTCCTTCTCCATCCGTGCAAGGATCCTGCCCGCGTCGAGCTCCCGGGGGATGAGGCGCGGCAGGCCCACGCGCTCGATGGCCCTCTCGATGCGTTCCCGGTCCTCGGCATTGAGGTAGCGCAGCCGCTCCGAGATCGCCGCCGCGGCGGCCATCCCGATCGCCACGGCCTCGCCGTGGGAAACGGCGTAGCCGGACTCCGCCTCGACGGCATGGCCCAGGGTGTGGCCGAAATTGAGGATGCGGCGCAGGCCCTTCTCCGTCTCGTCGATCTCGACGATGCCCTTCTTGATGCGGCACGACGACGAGACGACCCGCTCCAGGATGGCGGGGTCCCGCCCCTGCAGGGCTGCGGCGTTGTCCTCGAGGGCCGCCAGCAGGTCCGGGTCTTCGATGATCCCGTACTTGACGATCTCGGCCAGGCCGCTCGTGAACTCCCTCTGCGGGAGGGTCTCGAGGAAGCCGAGGTCGATGAAGACGGCCCTCGGCTGGTGGAAGGTCCCGAGCAGGTTCTTTCCCGCCCCTGTGTCCACGCCGGTCTTGCCCCCGATGGAGCTGTCCACCTGCGCCAGCAGCGTCGTGGGCACCTGCACGCATGGGATGCCCCGCATGTAGATGGAGGCCAGGAAGCCCGCCACGTCGCCCACCACCCCGCCGCCCAGGGCGATGAGCCCCGAGGCCCGGTCGGCGCCTCGTTCCAGGAGATCTTCGGCAAGCCCCAGGCAGGTCGAGACGGTCTTGGCCCCCTCGCCGGGGGGGATCGTCAGGCGCTCGGCCCCGAGCCCCGCGCCGGCCAGCGCTTCGAGCACGCGGCCGCCGTGCAGGCCCGCAACGGTCTCGTCGGTGACGATGAACCAGCGCCCCGCCCAGTTGCCCTTGGCGAGGATCAGCGCCATGCGGTCCAGGATGCCGCGGCCGATGTGGATGTCGTAGCTCGCGCTCAGGCGCCTGTCGAGGTTCACGCGGATCCGGTTCATGACACGGTCCTCACTTCCCGCATGGCCCTCTCGAGGACCCCGATGTCCTCCATGAGCTGGTAGAACTTCTCGGGCTTCAGGGACTGCATCCCGTCGGAGACGGCCTTCTCGGGCTCGGGGTGAACCTCGACGATGATCCCGTCGGCCCCGACGGCCACGGCCGCCCGGGCCAGGGGGGCGACGTACTTCCAGTGACCCGCCGCGTGGCTCGGGTCCACGATGACCGGCAGGTGGGAGAGCTGCTTGAGGACGACGACGGCGGAGATGTCGAGCGTGTTGCGCGTGGCCGTCTCGAAGGTCCGGATGCCGCGCTCGCAGAGGATCACATCGGCGTTGCCCTCGGAGAGGATGTACTCGGCCGACATGAGGAGCTCCTCGATGGTCGTCATCATGCCCCGCTTGAGCAGGACGGGCTTTCGGGCCTGCCCGACCCGCTTCAGCAGGGCGAAGTTCTGGACGTTGCGGGCGCCGATCTGGAGGATGTCGGCGTAGGCCTCGACGAGGTCGACGTCGGCCGGGTTGACCACCTCCGTCACCACGGGGAGCCCCGTCCGCTCGCGGACCATCTTCAGGAGCTTGAGGCCCGCCTCCTCAAGTCCCTGGAAGCTGTAGGGCGAGGTCCTGGGCTTGAAGGCTCCGCCGCGCAGGATGTGGGCCCCCGCCTTCTTCGCCACCCAGGCGCATTCCATGAGCTGCTCCTCCGTCTCGACGGCGCAGGGCCCCGCCATGACGGTGAAGGAGCCGTCGCCGATCCCGAGCGCGCCCACGCGCACGACCGTGTCTTTCTCTTGGAACTCGCGGCTGGCGAGCTTGTAGGGCTTGAGGATGGGAACGACGCTTTCCACGCCCGGCAGGTGCGCGACGGACTTGATCTGCTCACGTCCGCGGGCATCCCCCACAGCGCCGATAATCGTTTTTTCCGTCCCACGGGACAGGTGGGCACGGTAGCCGACCGATTCGATCCACTCGACGACCCGGTCGACCTGCCCGTCCGTTGCGTTTTTCTTCATCACGATAATCATGATTCCGTCACCTCCAATGAAAAAGGCCATGATGGCTGCCGCCCTCATGGCCCGGGGAGAAGGAGAAACAAAAAAGCCATGGGCAGCGTCTTTCGATCTACCCATGGCTTTGGTTCGGCTTATTCTTTCGTGCCTAAGTCCTCCTCAGCGACGGGCAGACCTGTCCGTAAAAATAATAGCTAAACCAGAAGCCAAAATTACGGATGTGGGTGCTGTCCATCACGAGCGATTCCTTCAAAAAGTGACCCATGAAAACACGATTGGGAGTCGCTGTCAACAGAATTTTTTCACGGTGCCGCCGGGAGCCCCTTGAAACCATTGCAGGACGGGCACTTATGAACGAATCAAAGAGAAGTTGTGAAGTTGAGAAGCTCTGAAGTCTGGACGAGCTTATGGTCGAACGCAAGCTCGGGCTTCTCCGAACTTCCCCGCTGCCTGGCTTCTTAGCTTCAGTCTCCCCAGGGTGCAGGAGTAATTCTGTCCGCCTTTACTCAGCGATTACATGAACGAGTCATGCGGCGAGAGTTTGAAGCGGATGGGAATCTCCACCCAGGCGTCCACGGGGCTGCCCATCCGCCTTGCCGGCTCGAACCGCCATCCCCGCACGGCCTCGAGGGCCGACTGGTCCAGGGAAGCGTAGCCCGAGGAGCGCTTGATGCGGGCGGCCCCGATGCGCCCGTCGGACCGGACCTCGGCCGCGATCAGCACATCGCCCTCGTACCCCCTCTGCCTCGCCAGGCCGGGGTACACGGGGGGCCGGTTCTCGCGGTAGCGGGGCATGGCCTCCGAGTAGCCTTCCTGCGCTGAGCCCGCCTGCCGCTGCCCCCGGGCCGCCTCGCCCGCGGCCGTGCCGCGTCCCGCAGACGCCTGCAACCGGGCGGGCTCGACGGCAATGCTCGTCACCGCCTCCTGCCGCTCGGCCGCGCGACGATCGGCTGCTTCGGCGATGACGGTGTTCTCCATGGCCTTCTGAACCGCGACGGGGTCCGCCTTTGCCGCCCGGACCTGTCTGGTCTTAGCCTCCGGCGGTGCCGGTGCGCCGTTGTCAGGCCCCGCTGTGACCGTCACGAGCGAGACCCGGACGATCCCCTCGTCACCGTCCGTCGGGAACCCGATGAAGGGGTTTGCCACGGCAAACAGGACGAGCGCAAGGACGGCCGCATGGAGAACCGCGGACAGGGCGATCCCGGGGAGCATGCCCCTGCCGCGGCGCCGCAAAGGCTGACGCGCGGAGAGCTCCGCCGGCCCGTCGACAGCCAGGCCAAGGTCAGCGGGGCCTTCCCTTCTCCACGTCGTGACGTTCATGATTCGCCTGCCCGGATCCTCTGTCGCCCGCGGCCCGTCAGAAATACAGGGAGATTCCTCCCCGGAAGTTCATCTCCGGCGCGGGGTAATAGCTCAGCCCCGAGAAGGTCTCATACCCCACGGGGACGTAGCTCTTGTTGAAGAGGTTTTCCACCCCCACGAAAGCCGTCGGCTTCGCGACCCCGAACATCTTCCAGTCGGGCTGGTATCTCAAATAGAGGTTGACAATCATATAGCTGTCGAGCTTCGTCGAGCTGTTGTCGATGTCGGAGCCGAAGTACTGATCGCCCACGTACCGGACCTCGGGCCGCAGCGTGAGGTTCCAGGGAAGATAAATTTCCAGGGCCCCGTTCGCCATGTGGTTCGGCACCAAGGGGACGTCCTTGTTCTTGTTCGCCCCCTCGCGGAAGAAGGCCTCCTGGAACGTGTAGTTGGCCAGGAGGCGCGCCACGTTCCGGAACTGCCAGTCCAGCGTGAACTCGACGCCCCGGTGCCTCGTCTTGTCGAGGTTCTCGTTGCGGAATGTGACGGGGTTGTAGCTGATCTCGTCCTCCATGTCGATGAGGTAGAACGTGAGCCCCAGCTTGAGGTCCTTCAGGGGGCTTGCCTGCGTGCCCACCTCGTAACTCTTGCCCGTTTCCTTCTCGAGGTCCGTCAGGAAGCTGTCGAAGGGGAAGGCGTAGTAGGAGGCCTGCTGATCGAGCGAAGGGAAACGGTAGATCGTTGCGTACTTGGCCCAGGCCTTCGCCTTCTGGCCGAAGAGATATGTCAGCGAGCCCTCCCAGGCCGTCCCCTTGTGGACCTTCTCGGCGTCGAAGACCTTCACGCCCGTGCCCAGATTCGTTTCGCTGCCGTCGACGTCGGCCCGCTCCGTCCGTGCGCCGAGCGCCAGGATGAGATCCTTCAGGATGCTGAACTCGTCGCGGGCGTAAAGACCCGCGGTCCGGCGCTTCAGTTCCGCCTCGTAGGTTCTCACCGCCTGCGAGCGGCTCGAGAAGGTGTCCTTGTCGAGCTGATCCCGGTAGAAGTCGACGCCGACGGTGAGCTTGTTGTCGAAGCCGAAGAGCTTCCTGTCGAGGATGTAGCGTGGGGTGGCGCCCACCGTGTCGATGCCGATCTTCGTGAAGGAGGCAAAGGAGGAATAGTTGGAGGTCACCTCCCGCCTGCCGTAGATCAAGTTGCCGTCGAGGCGTCCGTAGGGGCCCAGGACGGTTTTGACGAGTAGGTTGGCGTCGAAGAAGCTCGAGCTGGCGTCGTCGTCGGGGTTCTGGGCCTGCCGGCGGTTGGACGCGAGCTGGGCCGCCGTCAGGGCGCCCGGGAACTGGTTGTCGGTCTTGTTGTAGGTGATCCCCAGGGAGACGTCGAGGGCATCGCTGGGGTTGTAGCCGACCGAGCCGCCCGCGCCTTCCGTGGTGAACTTGGAGCGGTCCCGGTAGCCGCTCGTCGTGAGGCCCTCGCCGCTCAGCGCATAGTAGAGCTTGTCCGCCGAGCCCCGAATGCCGGCGCGTCCGTTGTACGTGTTGTAGCTCCCCCCGATGAAGGTTACATCCCCCTTGGGCTTCCCCTCGCCACGCTTGGTGATGATGTTGATGGCGCCGGCGATGGCGGCATCCCCGTACAGCACATTGCTTGCCCCGCGCACCACCTCGATGCGCTCGATCTCCGACAGCGGGATCTCGAGCCAGTTGACCCCGGCAATGTCGGGGCGGTTCAGGCGCCGGCCGTCCAGCAGGACCACGTGGCGAAGGTAACCCGCCTCCGTGCCGAACGCCCTCATGTCCACGATGGACTGCGAGGCGTTGCCGCTGTAGCTGGTGACGTTGATGCCCACGAGGCCCGTCAGCACCTCGGGAACGCTCGTGGCGCCCGAATTCTGGATATCCTCGGCCGTGATCACCGTCACGTTGGCCGGGACCTTGCGCACCTCCTGGGCGTCGCGGGTGGCCGTGACGACCACCTCGCCCATCCGGTACTCGGGCCGGGCAGTGTCCGGCGACGCCTGGGCCCGTGCAAGCCCGGGAGAGGCCGTGACGGCCAGCGCGAGAAGACACAAAACGACGACTCCCCTGCTCATGCGAATCATCTCTTTTCCTCCTTCCCCCTCGGGAATTGGCATTGTTGCGCCGTCGGTCGAGTCTACTGGCTTGCGGCCCCCTACTCTCCGCGCCTTCCGGGCCCCCTGTGCCGGTGACCCGTGGCAAACGCTGCGGATTTCGCTCCGCCTACAGTTGCGGGGCAGCGCCGGATTTCGACCGGCTTCCTCGCTCCGACAGCTTCTTTCTCTTTTTTTTCGCTTTTGCTCTACGTCAGCGTGATCCTCGGCGACCCCGTCGCGGGGTGCCGGTCCACCAGGACCCTCGTCTCGTAGGCCCTCCGGATGTTCTCGTCCGTTATGACCGCCTCGACGGAACCCGCCGCCTCGATGCGCCCGTCCTTCAGCAGGATCACCCGGTCACAGTAGTGGGCGGCCAGGTTGATGTCGTGCGTCACGGCGACGATCGTGAGCCCCCGGTCGCGGTTGAGCGCCCGGATGCGGTCGAAGAAATCCACCTGGTGCCGGATGTCCAGGAAGGCCGTCGGCTCGTCCAGCAGCATGAGCCTCGGTTCTTGCGCCAGGGCCCGGGCGATGAGCACCCGCTGCCGCTCGCCGCCGGAGAGCGACTCCATGTCGCGCGCCGCCAAGGCCAGCGTGTCCGTCATCTCCATGGCCTCGCGTGCGATGCGGTAGTCCCGGTCGGCCTCGAAGCGCCAGCGGCCGAGATGCGGCGAGCGGCCCATGAGCACGACCTCCTCCACGGAAAAGGGAAAGGCCAGGGCCGAGTACTGGGGCACGACGGCCACGCTGCGGGCCAGGGCGTCGCGCCGGAGCCTGCCGATCTCCGTCCCCTCGAGCCGGACCTCGCCCTCCTGGGGGCGGAGGATCCCGTCGATGATACGCAGCAGCGTCGTCTTGCCCGAGCCGTTGGGACCGATGACGCCGAGGAAATCGCCCTTCTCGACCTCGAAGTCGATCCCCCGCAGGACCCACTGCTCGCCGTACTTGAAACTGACCCTGTCCACGCTCAGAAGCGGCATCGGCCCGCCTCCGTTTTCTTCAGCAGGTAAATGAAAAAGGGTGCCCCGAAGAGGGCCGTGATCACCCCCACGGGAAGCTCGCTGGGCGCCAGAGCCGTCCGGGCCAGCGTGTCGGCCGCCACGAGGAAGGTGGCGCCGAAGAGACAGCTGGCGGGCAGCAGCAGCCGGTAGTCGGAACCGAAGATCATCCGGATCAGGTGCGGCACGAGAAGCCCCACGAAGCCGATGAGACCCGAGAGCGACACGGCGGCCGCCGTGATGAAGGAGGCGGCAAAGAAGAGCACCCGCCTCGTTTTCTCGACGTCCACCCCGAGCTGCAGGGCCTGCTCCTCGCCGATGACGAGCAGGTTCAGGGACCGGGAGTGCAGGTAGATGATGGCGAAGCCCGCCAGCAGGGCAACGGCCCCCAGGAGGGCCTGCCCGCTCTCGGCGAGTCCCAGGTCCCCCATCAGCCAAAACATGATGCCGTGCAGGCGCGTGCCCGAAGCCGTGGAGATCAGGAACATGATGGCCGCCGTGCAGAAGGCGTTCACGATGACCCCCGAGAGCAGGAGCGTTCCCGACGGGGTCTCGCCCCTGCGGCCGGCCACGCCGAAGACAAGGACGATGGCCGCAAAGGAGCCCAGGGCGGCCAGCGCCGGGATGCCGAAGGGCAGGATGTCGAGCCCCGCGATGATGCCGAGGACGGCGCCCACGGCGGCCCCGCCGGAGACTCCGAGGATGTAGGGGTCAGCCAGGGGGTTGCGCAGCAGCCCCTGGAACACGGCGCCCGCCGTGGACAGGGCGGCGCCGACGACGGCGGCCAGCAGGATGCGGGGGATGCGGACGGAGAAGACGATGGTGTGCTCGGGCGACGTATCGGCAGCGAGGCCCTGCCTCAGCAGTGCGATCAGGTCGATCCGGTGGGGGCCGGTGACGGCGGCCATGGCCGCCACGGCCGCGAACACGCCGAACAGCAGGACGCAGACGCGGCTCACCCGAAGCGGTGTTGCCGCCTTGCCCGTCTCGATTCTCGATGCGACGGAAAGGGCGATTGCCGGAACGGCCAAAAGGGATATGAAAAGGAAGAACCGGGTCACCGCAACCTCCCTCGAGGCTAACGGGATGGACCAGTCTTCCGGCTTAGGGCGGCCTACTCTCCCGCCTTCCCATCATGGTGACCATGACAGTGGCTCATCGGGATTTCGTTCCCATCACGGCTGCGGGGCAGCGGGGGATTTTCACCCCTCTTCCATCTGCCCACCCCCTTGGATAGTTATCCCGTAACAAAGCATCGGGGCTTTGTCAAGGACCAAGAAAGGACGGTCACCAGGAAAACCGGAAGTTAAGAAGGGAGGAAAAATAAGGAGATAGAGAACAAAACACTAAGGCCCTTCGACGCACCGTGCCATTTCCTCGATCCCGGCGACGGCCCGGGGGCTCAGGCGGTAGAGCCGCTCCGTGACGACACAGATCCGACCCTCCCGGACGGCGGGAAGCATGTGAAGCCTGTCCTTGAGGCGCTCGATGCCCCCGCCCGACATGAACCCCTGCCCGGCAAGGAGGTAGTCCGGGTTGCGGTGGATGATCTCTTCGAGGGAAAACTTTGGGTATTTGTCCGTCCCGTCGGCGGCGACATTGCGGATGCCGAGGATGCCGAAGGCCTCGTGGATGAGCGTTCCGGGGCCTGCCACGACGACGGGCTCAGGCTGGATGATGAAGAGGGCCGACTTCGGGGGCCGGACGCGCTTCTGACGGGCCTTTTTCTCCAGGGCCGCCATCTCTCTTTCTATTTTGCCGGCAAGCGCCGCGGCGTCCTTCCCGACACCCAGGACCGCGCCCAGATCCCGGATGCCCCCGGGCAGTTCCTCGAGGCGCCGCGGCCTGAAGACGTAGCAGGGGATGCCCAAATCCCGGAGACGGTTGTAGATCGCCTTGGGGTTGCCGTCGTCGGTCAGGATCACGAGATCGGGCTTCGCGCCGACGACGGCCTCGAGCGAGGGGTTCGTGAAGCCGCCCACGCGGGGCTTTCCCTTCACGGCCGGCGGGTAGTCGCAGAAGTCGGTCACCGCCGCGACGCGGTCCCCGAGGCCCAGGTCGAAGAGGATCTCGGTGATGTTGGGCGCAAGCGAGACGATCCGGGCGGGCGGAGCCCCGAAGGCGGGCGCAGCGAGGCAGAAGAGGATGACGGCAGTTGAGAGGATTCTCTTCATGGCAGGTCATCCTATGCCAGGACGGCCCTGCCGTCAATCCCATCGACCGGACGCCCGCGGTTTCCTTTCTCTAAAGATCCAACCGGACCTCGAGCTCTTTCGCCGCGGCTCTCAGGTCGTTCATGGTTCCAAGGGGTATCGGGATGCCGTCCCTCTCGTAGGCGCGCATGATCAGGTATTCCCGTTCCCCGGGGACAAGGACGCGGTCGAACCCCCTGGCCGGGGGGGTCGCGTGGATGTCGTCCATCATGAGGCCCACGTTTCTCTTGAATTGCCCGACCGGCACGAATCGCTCCACGTTGATGGCCCCCATGAAATGACCCAGCTCGCGGTGTTTCTCGTAATCGCCGTACATCAGCGGGATGTGCTTCCCGAAGGCAGCGCCCGTGAGCGGCCCCGACAGGATGTCGAAGATCAGCGCCAGCCCGTAGCCCTTCGGCCCGGCCATCGGCAGGAGGTATTTCGCCCTGTGCGGGTCCGTCGTCGGGTTCCCCTCCTCGTCGACGGCCCAGTCGGGCGGGATGCTCTCCCCCTTGTCCCTGGCCACGAGGACCTTTCCGAGGGACGCGGTGCTCGTCGCCATGTCGAGCAGAACGGGGTATTCCCTGTCCGTCGGGACGGCAACGGCAAGCGGGTTGGTCCCGACCGCAGGCTTCCGTCCCCCGTAGGGCACGACGCTGGCGTCGGTGTGGCTGACGACGACCCCGATCATGTCCCTCCGGACCGCCTGCAGGGCGAAGTACCCCGCAATCCCGAAATGGCTGCTGTTTCGCACGCCGACAACCCCCACCCCGCTTTCCGCCAGCCCGATGGCCTCGCGCATCGCGAAATGGGCGACGGCGTGCCCCAGCCCGTGGTCCCCGTCGACGACCGCCGTGTTGCCCGAGCGTTGCACGACCCGGATCTCCGGGCGCTTGTTGATCGAGCCGATCCGGAGGCGCTTGAGGTAGTGGGGAACCCGGATCACGCCGTGGGACTGGAAACCGAAGAGCTCCGCCGTGGTGACGGAATCGGCGACGATCTGCGAGTCTTCGTCACGGACCCCTGCCGCCGACAGCAGATTCGCAAGGACACGGCGCAGCGCGGCGCTCTCGACGATCACGGTCTGTCCGGTCATTTATCTGCTCCTCGCCTCGCGGATCCAGCCGAGCACCTCGGCCGTTTTCCGGGCAATGGCGCCGAAGTCGCCCGCATCGACGCACGCCTTCGTGATGAGATTGGAACCGATGCCGACGCAGGCCGTGCCCGCGGCAAACCACTCCCGGATGGATTCCCTCGTTGCCTCGACTCCCCCCGTCGGCATGATGTTCGTCCAGGGCATCGGCGCGAGGAGGGCCTTTACGAACGCCGGACCGCCGACCTCGCCGCCGGGGAAGATCTTGCAGATCTCGACGCCCAGCTCCTCGGCCTGCGACACCTCGCTTGCGCTGCCGCACCCGGGCAGGTAGGCGATCTTCCTGCGGTTGCACAGCTTCGCGACCTCCGCGTTGAGGACCGGGCCGACGATGAAGTTCGCCCCGCTGGCGATGTACAGGGACGCCGTGCCCGGATCGACGACGGACCCGGCACCGAGGATCAGATCCGGGAGCTCCCGCCCGCACCACCGGCTGAGCTCGGAAAAGACCTCGTGCGCGAAATCCCCGCGATTGGTGAATTCCAGGAGCCTCGCCCCGCCTTCCGCGACCGCCTTTGCGACTTTTTTTGCCGTTTCAGCCTCGCCATGGTAAAAGACGGGGACCAGCCCGCTTGCCATCATGGCGTTGAGAACGTCCAGCCGTTTGAATCGTGCCATGCCCCTTGCCTCCTCGTGCTCGTCCGGCGAGCATCCGCCGTGCCGATCTAACGGGATACCCTGCCCGAGGCCGCGCCGGATGCGACGGCCGCCACTTCCTCGACACCGACACGGTTGAAATCCCCGAAAACGGAATGTTTCAGGCACGACGCCGCCACGGCGAAATCGAGGGTGCGCTGGTGGGCCTCGCCGTAGGTGCGCAGCCCGTAGATCAGACCGGCCGCAAAGGCGTCCCCGCTGCCGATGCGGTCCACGATGTGGTCGATGTCGAACAGGGGCCCCCGGTACAGCGTCCTTCCGTCATAGAGAAGCCCCGACCAGGTGTTCCGGCTCGCGCTGATGCTGCCCCTGAGCGTGATGGCGATTTGCTTCAGGCCGGGGAAGCGGCTTTTCAGCGCCTCGGCCACGGGCCGGTACGCTTCCGGATCGACCTTTCCCCCGGCGACGTCCGCGCCGGGCGCCCGGATGCCGAACACCTTCTCGGCGTCTTCCTCGTTCCCGACCGCGACATCGCAGTATCTCACCATGTCCGGCATCACATCGCCCGCCTTCCTGCCCCATTTCCAGAGCTTGGAGCGGTAATTCAGGTCACAGGACACCGTGAGGCCCATTGCCTTCGCCTTCACGATCCCCTCGAGGCAGGCCTCGCACAGTCCGCGGCTCACGGCGGGCGTGATCCCCGTCCAGTGGAACCAGTCGGCATCCTCGAAGACCCGTTCCCAGTCGATCATCCCCTTCTCGACCGCGGCGATGGAGGAGCCCTCGCGGTCGTAGATGACCTTTCCCGCCCGCTGGGCCGCGCCGTTTTCGAGGAAGTAGATGCCGATCCGGCTCCCCCCCCGCAGGATCTTGGACGTCCCCACGCCGTGGCCCCGCAGGACGGCGATGCAGGCATCGCCCAGCTCGTTGTCGGGCAGGCGCGTCACGTAGTCGACCGCCACGCCGAACCGGGCGAGGGAAACGGCGACGTTCGCCTCGCCGCCCCCGAAGGAGGCGTCGAAGGACGTCGCCTGATCGAACCGAAGGAAGCCCGGCGGATTGAGCCGGAGCATGATCTCGCCGAAGGTCACAACTTTTTTCATCACTGCCGCCTCCCGCAGGGGCACGATACCTGGATCTCCCTGCCCCCGCTTCGCACGATCCGCCCCGGATCCCGTTCCGCGGCGCTTCCGCGGGTTGATGCCTCCCGGTCAGCGTATCGCGCCCAGATCGACCCTTCGTCCCTCCTGGGCCGAGAGATAGGCCGCGTAGATCACCTCCACGACGTCGCGGGCCAGGTCGAACCCCGAGGCCGGTTCCCGGTCGTGAAGGACGCAGTCGACGAAATCCTCCATCTCCTGGGGATACCCCCGGACCCAGTCCTCGTCGGGGCTGGGGTAGTTCCAGCCCGCCTTGGTCTCCAGCTTCTCGGCGATGTACTCGTCGGCGAAGACGTCGGGGGCGGGCGCGTACACCTCCAGCACGTCGTGGGGGTTCATGTTCACGTTGACCACCGCGTTTGACAGGTAGACGTTGAGGGTGTTGCGCACGCCCCCGAGGACGCCGTCCGACGAGAAGACCGTCGCCGAGGATCCGTCCTCGAAGGTGATGACCATCACGCCCCAGTCCTCCACGTCCTCCCAGGCCGAAACGAGGTATTTCCTCGGCTCCCGGAGAAACGATTCGATCCGGGTGTGCCTCGCCGTCTCGGCCGTCACCGACCGAACGCGGATCGGCCTGCCCTGCCTGAGCTGCCCCTCGTAGTGCTTCAGATGGAGAACGCCCCCGACGGGGTGGGCCCCCAGCCGCATCACGGCCCCGCCGCCGGAGGTCTTCCACGTCCTGGCATAGACCGCGTGGGAGCCGGAATGGCTCGACTCGGCCCGGATATCCAGGATGGTCCCCCCGCTGACCCGGATCAGGCTCTTGAGCTTGGCCAGCGGGGGGGCGTAGATCCAGTTCTCCGCGTACATGAACTTCACCCTGTTTTCCTCGACCGCCTGCCGGACGCGGTCGCAGCCTGCCAGCGTCTCCCGGAGCATGGTGCCCCTGTCGACGCAGTCGCCCACGAGCGCCTCCGGCCTGTCCTTCCCGAAATACCCGGTCAGCGGCTTCTCGCAGATGATGTGCTTGCCGGCCCGGGCCGCCTCGATGCAGAACTGCTCGTGCAGGTCGGTGGGGACGCACAGGTCGATGACGTCGATGTCGCGCCTCTCCAGGAGGCGCCGGTAATCGCCGGTGTGCTCGGGGATGTCCCAGGCTTTCGCCAGGGCGGCGGCGCTCTGCCCCGTTTTCGAGGCGACGGCGACGACGTCGGCCTTGAGGCCCCGCAGCTTCGAGAGGCTGGTCATGTGGAAGCGGGCCGCGAACTGCGCGCCGATGATCCCGATTCTCACTCGGTCCATGCGTCACTCCTTTCGTTCATCCTTCGCTCCCGTGTCACGGCTTGACGAGGATGTCGGGCCGGACGAAGGCGATTCCGCCGGCCTCCACCTTGATCGTGGGGTAGAGGACCGGTTTCGTGACGGGCTCGGGCCCCCTGGCGGTGGCCAGGATCGTGTCCTCCGATTTCGTCCCCGTCAGGGAGGGGTTCCACGTGAAGGCCTGGTTCTCCCGGACCGTGTCCGCCGTCTGGAAATTCGCCCGGTAGTCCCTGCCGGTGTAGCCGATGGAACCTCCCTGGTGGTGGAATTTCCACTCGTCGGGGTAGCCCCGTTCCCGGTAGGCCTCGATCCCTTTCTGCAGCACCTCGCTGGCTCTGACCCCCGGGCGGGTGGCCGCCATGAAGGTGCAGTCGATGAAGACGTTGTCCCTGTACTTCTGCCGGAGCTCCGGGGGCAATTCCCCGAAATGGACGAAGCGGGTGAGCGAGACGACGAGGCCCCACTTCCTCGCGTTGACGGATACCATCAGGTACCGATCGATTTTCTTTTCCGTGGGGATGGGGTGGCGGAACCGGAAGACGCGCTCGTCGGCCGCGGACATGAGCGTGATCGGGTCGATCCGGTCCGCCCACAGCGCATGGCAGAGCCTCCCGACGACCTCCGACTCCTTCTCCCCCGGCCTCGTTTCGATCATCGTCTTCTCGAGAGCCAGCGAAACCTTCTCCCCGAGCCACCGGTATCGCTCCTGCTCCTCGGGCGTGAGGGAATACCGGAGGCGGGCGATGTCCTCGGTGAGCACCGCTGCGCCCGGGAAGGGGACGTCGGAAGCCAGGCCGCCCGCGCCCGCCTTTTCCCTCACGATCGATGCCTCCCTCTCCTCGTGCCACGGGAACGACAGGACGGTGAAGCCCTGCGACTCCAGCTTCTCCTCGTCGATCATCCGCGGGGATTCGATGACGTTCGAGATGGCGTATTTCGCATCCCCGGTCACGAGGAGGGAGACGGCCCCCACCTCGGTGGCTATCCCCACGAGGTTGAGGCCGCCCGCGGTCAGCCACGAAAAATTGGCCTGGCGCTTCAGGAGGAGGGCCCCGAGGCCCCTCTCCTGAAGGAACGCACGCACTCGTTTTTCCTTTTCCCTGATTTCGTCGGTTTTTGCCATCGGCAAGCCCCCGTTTATTGCGCCAGGACCGCCGCCCAGGTCGTGACCGGCCATTCCGTCTTGAACAGCTCCTCGACGGAGGGTTTGGCCGCCTGCCGGAACGACTCGGCATCGGGGATGACCACCTGCATGCCCTTTCGCTGGAGTTCGACCAGCGTGGCATTCTCACCCGTCTTGATCCTCATGCTGCCCCAGTCGGAGGCCTCCTTTGCCGCCTTGAGGACCAGCATCTGGTCCTTCTTGGGGAGCTTCTTGAAGAAGCCGCTGTTGATCAGGATCCCGCCTGTCTGAACAAGGTGATTCGTCAGGGTGAGGTGGGTCTGCACCTCGTTGAGCTTGAAGGAGGAGATCTGGGTGAGATCGCCCTCGGAGGCGTCCGCCTTGCCCTCCTTGAGCGACCGGTACAGATCCGGCAGGGGGATGGGGACGGGCTCGGCCCCCAGGCCCTTCCAGACGGCGATCCAGGTCTTCACCGTCGGCAGCCTGAGCTTCATCCTGTAGACGTCCGCGGGGGTGTAGATGGGCACCTTCGAGGTCATCTGCCTCAGGCCCCGGTAGACGATCCCGACGTAGATTTGCTTGCCGTTCTTCTCCACCTGGTCCCTGGCTTTCTTGCCCAACGGTCCGTTCCAGACCCGCATGAAGTGATCGAAGTCCTTCATGACGTACGGGGCGTTGAAGAAGAAGTACTGGGGCGCAGAGACCTCCAGGGGGCGGCCCCCCGTGGCCTGCATTTCCACCTTGCCCTGGCTGCACCAGTCGTTGATCTCCTCTTCGCTTCCCGCGCCGGGCTGGACCTGGACCTCGATCCGGCCCGCGCTTTCCTTCTCGACGATCTGCTTGAACTTCTCCCCGGCGTCGCAGAGGATGTGGCCCGTCTTGAACGGGCTGGCGAAGCGGATCACGGTTTTCTGCGCCGCATCGGCCGCTCCGGCCCCCGCCAGGACGACCAGAAGGAACACCAGGGTGAAACTGGACGCGACGACTCTTGCGCTCTTCATGGACACCCTCCTTTCGGTCAATCTCATTTCCTCATTTCGGCCACCAGTTTTGCGAAATACTGATCGTCTTCGGCCATCCGCTTCTCGAACGCCTGCGGCCCCAGGTAGAAGAGTTTCACGGACATGTCATGGGCGTTCTTCTTGAACGCGGGGTCCTCCATGCCTTTCCTGAAGGCGTCGTGCAGCGTCTTGACGACGTCCGCCGGGGTTCCCTTCGGCGCCGCCAGGCCGCGCCACATGCCCATGGAGAAGGGGATGCCCTGCTCCTTGACCGTCGGCACATTGGGGAACAGCTCGAAGCGCTCGTCGGCGAAGAGCGCGATGATCCTCAGCTTGCCCGCCTTGACCTGGGCTATCCCTTCGGGGGGCGAGACGGAGACGGCGTTGATGTGACCCCCCATGAGAGCCGTGACGGACGGCCCCCCGCCGGCGAAGGGGATGTGATTGAACCGGGCCCCGACCGCCTTTTCGAACGCCAGGGCCACGAGGTGGACGCCGCCGCCCGCGCCGGAGTTACCGACGGTGATCATGCCGGGGTTTTTCCTTGCGTAGTCGACGAACTCCTTCGTCGTCTTCCAGGGGGAGTCCGCCTTGACGAGGAACATGGAGGGATCGTCGACGACGTTGATGATCGGCGCGAAGCTCTTGTACGTGAAGGCCGTCTTCACCTGGTGGGGCAGGATGGTGACCGGCGTGATCACGGCCGTGAGCGTGTAGCCGTCCGGCTTGGCCTGCGCGCCTTCCGTGAACCCCACCGTGCCGCCCCCTCCGGGACGGTTCACGATGACCACCGCCTTGCCCAGGTACCTCGACGTCGACTCGGCCAGGGCGCGGAAAATGAGATCCGTCGCCCCGCCCGCCGCGTAGGGCACGATGATCTGCACCTCCTTTTCCGGGAATGCGGCCGGGGCCGCAGCGGGTATCACAAGCAGGGTGAGAATGACCAACGACAGGACGATTTTCTTTGACATCACCTGGCCCTCCTTTCTGTCGGTTGCGGATCGAATGGTTTGTCTCGTCGAAACGGCCGGATCGCAAAGACTCGCGGGCGATCACGCGGGATTCGCCCGTGCCTGCCATCGGCGGGCGGCGGCCCGCACGAGGGGGACGCACAAGAAGAGGAAGGTCGCCGCCAGGAAAAAGGCTGAGATGGGACGGCTGAGGAACACGCCGAAATCCCCGTGGGAAATCATAAGCGCCTGGCGAAAGGCGACCTCCAGCTTCGGGCCGAGGACCAGCGCCAGCAGAAGCGGAGCCCCCTCGAACCCCCCGATGCGCATCGTGTACCCGATGACGCCGAAGAGCAGCATCACCCAGATGTCGGGGATGGAGTTGTTCACGGTGTACATCCCCGTGATGCAGAAGACCATGACGAGGGGCAGCAGAACCCTCTTGGGGATGCGGAGGATGTTGGCGAAGAGGGGGACGAAGGGGAGGTTCAGCAGCAGGAGGATGAAATTGCCGATGTACATGCTGGCGATGACGCCCCAGAAGACTTCCGGGTGCTCCGAGATCATCATCGGTCCGGGCACGACGCCGTGGATCAGGAGGGCCCCCAGGAGGATGGCCGTGGGCGGGGCGAAGGGGATGCCCAGCACGAACAGCGGGATGAAGGCCGACTGGCACGCGGCGTTGTTCGCGGCCTCAGGGCCGGCCACCCCCTCGACGGCCCCGTGTCCGAATGTCTCGGGATGGCGGGACGTCTTCTTCTCCACCATGTAGGACGCGTAGGTGGCGATCACCGGCGCCGGCCCGGGCACCAGGCCGACGCCGAACCCGATGCCGGCCCCCCGGAGAATGGCGCCGATCGACTGCTTCAGGTCCTGGAGGGAAGGGTACAGTTCCTTGAGGCGCGGCACGGTCACCGACTGGTCCAGCGCAGCCTGTGGCTTGCCGACGTTCGACAGGATCTCGCCGATGCCGAAGAGCCCGATGGCGACGGCGACGAACTCGATCCCGCCCAGCAGGTACGTCGTGCCGAAGGTGAAGCGGGCATCCCCCGTGACGGGGTCGAGCCCGACGGTGCCGATGATCAGCCCGACGACGGCCATCATCAGGGACTTGACGATCGAGCCGCCCGTCACGTTGCTCAGGACGACGAACCCGCAGACCATCAGGGAGAAGTACTCCGCGGGGCCGAACGCCAGGGCCGCCTCCGCCAGGGGAGGGGCGAGAAAGACCATCCCGAAGATCGCGAGGGTGCCGGCGATGAAGGAGCCGATGGCACATATGGCCAGAGCCGCACCCGCTCTGCCTTTCTGGGCCATCCGGTAGCCGTCGATGCAGGTGATGACGGAGGCCGTTTCCCCGGGGACGTTGAGGAGAATGGAGGTCGTGGAGCCCCCGTACATGGCCCCGTAGTAGATGCCGGCAAGCATGATCAGGGCCGTTGTGGGACTGAGGCCGAAGGTGGCGGGGATCAGGAGGGCGATCCCGGCGATGGGGCCCAGACCGGGAAGGACGCCCACGAGCGTGCCCACAATGGCCCCGATCAGGCAATAGGTCAGGTTGACCGTCGTCGTCGCGACGCCGAACCCTGCAAAGAGATGCTGGAGGGACTCGAGCATCGGGTGCACCTCAAAGGCCGGGAAGGCCTGCGGGCAGAGGGATTTTCAGGATCTTGACGAAAAGGACATAGGCCGAGAGGGCCGTCGCGAGGGACAGCAGGGCAACCCCTCCCCACTTCCGCATCCCGAGGCTTCTCAGCAGGAGCGCCATGAGGAGGAACACCGTCAGGGGAAAGCCCAGCGTGCCGAAGAGGGCGACGGCCAGCACGGTCGCGCCCATAAACATCGCCCACTGCCGCCCGAAGGGGGGCTCCGCCGGCACTGCGGGCGGAGCCGACGGGGATTTTCGTTTTGCGGCGACGAGCCCGGCAAGGAAAAGGCCGGACAGGGTCATGAGGAGGATCCCCAGGATCATGGGAAACAGCCCCGTTCCGGCGGCGCGGAAGTTCCCGATGGGCATCCCCAGGGACAGGGCGAGGGTCGCCCCCCCGAAGAGGAAAAGAATGATGCCGCCGATCGCCTCGCGGCCCTGCGGGTTCATCTGCCCTCCCGATAACCGAGTTGGCGGGATATGTCCATCGCCGTCCGGACGACGTCGTGCCGGAGAGATTCCTGGATGAGTTTTTTCGTGATGCGGAAGGCCGGCCCCGACACGCTGATGGCCGCCGCCGGCATGCCCTTTTCGTTGAGAACGGCGGCCGCCACGCAGCGGATCCCCCTTTCGTTCTCCTCGTCGTCGACGGCGTAGCCCTGGCTTCTCACCGCCCGGAGATGGTCCCTGAAGCGATCGGGGTCGGTGATGGTGTTGGCCGTCCGCGGGGGAAGTCCCCTCTCGCGGATGTATTCCTCGAGAAGCTCTTCCGACAGATGGGACAGCAGGGCCTTGCCGACGGCGCAGCAGTGGGCGGGATTTCTTGCCCCGAGCCTGGACGCCATTTTCAGGCCGCTCGTGTCCTGCTGGTTTTCGATCTTGTCGATGTAGACGATCTCGCCGTTATCCAGGAGCACCAGGTGAACGGTCTCCCGGGTCTTCTCCGCCAGGGCCCGCAGTGCCGGCTCGGCCGTTCGGCGGAGATCGAGCTGGCCGGCCAGCCGTGTCCCCAGGTCCATGAGCTTCAGCCCGAGAAAGTAATTCCGGGCCTTGCCGTTCTGGCGGACGAAGCCGTAATGCGAGAGGGAAGAGAGGATGCGGTGCACCGTTCCCTTGGGCAGGTTCAGGCCGGCCGCAATGTCGCCCAAGCTGATCCCCTGGGGATTCTGCCCCACCATGTCGAGGATCAGGGACACCCGTTCAATCGTCTGAACATGATTGCTCGGTTTCCTGGGCTGGGCCATGGCGATGGGTCCATCGTTTCGCATTACGGAACGTAGTTTCGCATATCATGAATCGATGAGCTTGTCAATTCTGCGCGCCAGACCTGGCCGAATCGGGGATCCGCCGCGGTTTTCGACAGGTGCTCCGAACCCGGCAAACGGGCCGCAAAGGGCAGGGGGACGCTTTCAGACGCCGCCGTAGGCCGAGAACCCTCCATCGACGGGGATCACGGCGCCGGTGACGAATTCCGCCCCCGGGGAAAGCAGCCAGAATAGAGTGCCCAGAAGATCGACGGGGTTGCCGAACCGGCGCATCGGGGTGTGGTCGAGGATGGTCCGGCCGCGGGGGGTCAGCCCCCCCGTTTTCTCGTCGTACAGCAGGAAGTGGTTTTGCCGCGTGTGGAAGAAGCCGGGCGCAATCGCGTTGACCCGGATCCGGGGGGAGTACTCCTGCGCCATGTGAACGGCCAGCCACTGCGTGAAATTGCCGACGGCCGCCTTGGCGGCGCTGTAGGCGACCGTGCGGGTCAGCGGCCGGAGTCCGGCCATGGACGCGATGTTGATGATGACCCCTTCTCCCTGATCCGCCATCAGGCGGCCGAACACCTGGCAGGGCAGGACGGTCCCCAGCAGGTTCAGGTCCACCACCTGCCTGAGCGCCTCCTCGGGCAGATCGAAGAAGGGCTTGTCAGGGCCCGTGGTCGCCCCGGGATCGTTTCCGCCGGCCGCATTGATCAGGCCATCGACGCGGCCGAACCGGCCGTGGATCTCCTTTGCGGCCCCATGGAGGGAGTCCCTCGAGAAAATGTCCGTCTTCACCAGGATGGCGCTTCCCGGACCCTTGTCCAGTTTTTCTTTCAGCGGCCCGGCCCCGGCCGGATTGCGCGCCAGGATGGCCACGTTTGCGCCCGTTCGCACGAGCGCGCAGGCCATCTCGGAGCCCAGCACCCCGGTTCCGCCGGTCAAGACCACGGTGCACCCGGAGAAATCGTATGACTGGATCAGCTTTTCGAGATCCACCGTCCGGCCCCCTCGTGCGGCATGTCGTCCCGCCGTTGCCGCAGCCGTAGCGTTTCTCCGAAACGGCCGCTCATGTCCCCCGGCGGCTCTCGAGTCCCATGCCGAAGTACGCAGCGGCGTTTCGGAAGCAGATGTCCTGGACCATGCCGCCCAGCAGCTCCATGTCGCCGGGCAGCTCCCCGTTTTCCACATCGCTTCCGATCAGGTTGCACAGCACCCGCCGGAAGTACTCGTGCCGCGGAAAGGACATGAAGCTTCGCGAATCGGTGAGCATGCCCACGAACCTGCTCAGCAGCCCCATGTTGGAAAGCGCGTTGATCTGCCGCTCGATGCCGTCCTTCTGGTCGTTGAACCACCAGGCCGACCCGAACTGCATCTTCCCGGGAATGACCCCGTCCTGGAAACAGCCGATGGCCGTCGCAAACACCTCGTTGTCGCGGGGATTCATCGCGTACAGCACGGTCTTGGCCAGCCTGCCGCCGCTCTCGAGGCGGTCCAGGAACCGGGCGAGGGCGGCGGCCATGTCGAAGTCGCCGATGGTGTCGTACCCCGTGTCGGGACCGAGGGCCTTCAGGGCCCGGCTGTTGACGTTTCGCAGGGCGCCCATGTGCAGCTGCTGGACCCAGCCCTTTTCCGCGTTCATCGAGGCGAGTTCGAACAGCAGCGCCGACCTGAATTTCAGGGTCTCGCCGGCCGTCGGCTTTTTCCCCCGCCTCGCCTTGTCGAACGCCCGTGCGGCATCCTTCGCCGTGAAGGCCGCGGCGTAGGGATGCTCGATGCCGTGGTCCGACAGGCGGCAGCCCGCCTCGTGGAAGAAATCGTGGCGCTTCCGTATGGCCTCCAGGAAAGACGCGTAATCGGGGATGTCCCTGTCGGCTGCCTCCTCGAGCCGCGCCACCCAGCGGTTGAACAACGCGGGCGAGTCTACGGCCAGGGCCTTGTCCGGGCGAAAGGCCGGCAGAATGCTCACCGGAAAGGATGTTTCCTCCCTGAGGGCCCGGTGATGTTCCAGCGTGTCGACCGGGTCATCGGTGGTGCACACCACGCGCACGTTCATGCGCTGCAGGATGCGGCGCGCGCTGAAATCGTCCGTCCGGAGCATATCCGAGCAGGTGTCGTAAATCTCCTCGGCGGTTTCGGGGCCCAGCAGTTTTCCGGAAATCCCGAAGTAGCGTTTGAGTTCCAGGTGGGACCAGTGGTAGAGCGGGTTGCGAAGCGTCCGGGGCACGGTGGCGGCCCAGGCCTTGAACTTGTCCGGATCGCTCGCGTCCCCGGTGATCAGGCGCTCGGCGATGCCGTTGGCCCTCATGGCGCGCCACTTGTAGTGATCGCCGCGCAGCCAGATGTCGGTGAGGTTCTCGAATCTCCTGTCCGCGGCAATCTCGGCCGCCGGGAGGTGACAGTGGTAATCGAAGATCGGCATCCCCTCGGCGAATTCATGGTACAGGGTTTTCGCCGTCGGGCTGTGCAGCAGGAAATCCTCGGTCAGGAACGGCTCCACAACCACCTCCAGACTCCCCTTCCCTGCGGACGCGACTCGGGGACAGTGCAAGCGGCAATCCGGATCGCTCTCCTCGCCCGGCGGAATTCTCTTTGCCGCCCGCCGCGGACATCCCGCCGGTGCGTGTGTGCACAGCGGGGCCCTCATCCCCGGCCCGAGGGGAATTCGATCTCGATGGCCGAAGTCTAAGGCATGGCCATTCTGCATGTCAAATGGGGATTTCACGTCGCGCGAGGGCCTTGACGCTTCGGACGCGGCCCCCGGAAATGCCGTGCCCGCAGGGGCCCGCCCCGAAGGCGGGCGCCGCGGGGCAGGAGAGGACGAGAGGGCAGAACCCTTGCTTGGGGAACCGGACGCACGCCCAGGGCAGGGCACGTCGGTTATAAAAAAACCCCCGCTCCGCCGCCTTGCGGAGAGGGGGTTTCTATTGGAGGACCTTCTACGGTCTGTCTTGTCTGTTGCGTTCGTCGGGGGTTTCGTTTCCCTCGCTCCCCGGGCCTCTAGCCCCGGGCCTTCTCCTTCGTGCCCACACGGTCCCAGGCATCCTTGTAGAGCCGCCCGATGCACAGCAGCAGCGCCAGGAAGAACAGCCCCAGCATGAACGTCGGCGGCGTCCGCAGCATCTCGTCCAGCAGGTACCCCATGTACAGCGCCAGCATCGAGGCAATCACGATCGCAAACCCCCAGGAACCGATCACCAGGATGTGCGAAAAATCAATCTGCCGAACTCTTGCCTTCACCTGCGCTGCCATGGCCCCTGCCTCCTGTCTTGCGTCCTGCACACCTCTTACATGAGATTCCTGATCGCCTCGGCCACCGGGCTCGTGAAGAGCGCCACCAGCACCGCGTACATCGCAAAGCTGCCCACCGCCTCGCTGAGGTAGAGCTTCTCGTACTTCTGCTTGAGCGATACGATCGTCATGCCCCCCACGATCAGGGCCCCCAGGTGGAAGTAGGGGAAGTTGCCCGCCCCGGCTGCCGCGTACTCGGCAAAGGCGAAGCCGGCGGTGATCAGAACGACGGCGGCGGAAAGAATCAGGGTGGAAAGCGTCTTTTTCATGGTCAGGTCCTCCTCGGTGTGTTTGTGTTCTTGCCTATCCGTATTGGAAGGAGCGTGCCAACGTGAAAGGAGGATGGCAGATAATCTGCAAGTTGTTGAATCGATTACAGTATCGATCATGACCCGGCGTGCCCGTCACTGCCCGGGAGGCCAGCGACAGGGGGTTTTCTTGAAAGAAACGTTCAACGGCGGTGAACAAAGCGATCAATGCGTTCCTTCGCCCGCATGCAACCGGATCAAGAGCAGTATGGCGCCATAGGCATACCTCCTATGGTCCACTCAGACGCCCTCTGCCCTTCGAAAGTCCGGCTTTCCTACCCAAGATTCAGACCGCCGCCGATTTTCCGGAAACAAAAAAACCGTATATTGGGGGTGACGAAAGGGAACAAGACATGATGACGCGGATTCAAACGACGGCACACAGCAGGGTTACCAGAGACCCCCGGATCAACCTGATGGGCGAGAGGGTGGACAGGGTGTGGGAGGACCCCATCCTGCCTCCCCGCAATGGCCTCGCACGCTGACCCCGGGGCTCGCATAAACACTCGAGGAGGTATGGTCATGAAGGAAAGAGGCAAGAACGCAAAGCTGGACAAGAAGTACTGGACAGACCCGATGAGCTTCCCCGTCTACGCGCCGAAGCGAGGCCGCTAGGGAGGAATCATGGCGACGTCGATGCGCGGAAACGACGTGAAGAAAAGGCGGAGACCGGAGAAAGACAAGGTCTACAGGCGTGGCGGCATCTGGTATGACCCCATGTGCTTTCCGGAATTCGAGGGACCGGCCGATAGACTCAAACACAAGCCGTAAAGGAGGCTGCAAGATGAAAAAGACGGCGAAGGGAATCAAGAAGGACAAGAAGTTCTGGGCGGACCCCATGTGCTTTCCCGCTTTTGTCGGAAAGTAAACCGGCGGCCAGGGCCGCGTTCACATATACAGGATGTTCTCCTTGCTGAGGGCCCCTTCCGCGCATCGGTGGGGGCCTTTTGCTTCCCGCAGGCAAGCCACGGGCAGGTCACGGACGTGAGGCTGCGGGTCTCGAGGCCTGACGCAATACCGGTCCGGCCCGCATCCCCGGCCTTTCGGTTTCAAGGATTTCGTCGCTATTTGCCTGTTTTCCTCTTCACCGTTTCCGCGAAGAGCTCCGGGTATTCCTTTCGTGCGCACTCGGGACAGATCCCGTGGCTGAAATGGGCCTCCGAGTGGTCCCGGATATAGGACTCGATCTGGTTCCAGTAGCCCTTGTCGTCCCGGATCTTCTTGCAGGAGGCACAGATGGGGAGCAGCCCGCTCAGCAGCTTGACGCGCGACAGCGCATCGCGAAGCTCGCCGATGAGCTTTTCGCGCTCCGCCTCCGCACGCTTCCGTTCGGTGACGTCCCGATTGCTTCCCCGCGTGCCTAGAAACCTCGACGAGCCGTCGTAGACCGGCTGAAAAGCCAGGGCAACCCACCGCTCGGCACCGTCCCGGCGGATGATCCGAAACTCGATCTCGGCCAGGCCGGGTTCGTATTTCCTGCAACTCATGTGCTCGTTCACGCGGGCGAGATCCTCGGGGTGGATGATCCGGTAAAACAGGGTGGGATCCGTCTCGAATTCGTCCGCGAGATAGCCCGAGATTCTTTCGCACGAGGGTGATGAGTAGATGAACTGGGCATTCGGCCCGAGCCAGAATTCCCAGTCGTAGGTGTTGTCGGCGATGATGCGGTACTTTTCCGCCGCTTTCCTCGACGCCGCTTCCCGCTGCCGAAGATCGTGAAGCATCGCATCCCGCTCCTCGACGGCGCGACGCAGGATCGCCATGTCCTGCGCTTGCTGTTTCTTGCCGGGGTTCTTCATCATCCCTTTGACCCTCTTCCCGGGTGTCGATGCCGTTTCCGCCCCGGGCGAATCGGGTGCCGGGCCCGGAGAAGCGCCGGAGGCGGAGAGATCGCCGCGGCAATGTCAGCGGTCATAGTGACCGGAGGCCTCCGGCTGATAGACAATCTGCTCGACCCGGAGCCGCTTGAGCCCGGACGGGACCCGCCACTCGATGGTGTCCCCGACGCGGTAGCCGATAAGCGCCGTGCCGATTGCCGAGAGTACGGAGATCCGGTTTTCCTCGATGCGCGCGTCTGCGGGAAACACAAGCGCGTACGTTGTCTCCTCGCCCGACTCGAGGTCCCGGATGCGGGCGGTCGAGTTCATCGTGATGACATCGCCCGGGATTTCCCGGGGGGCCACCACCCTGGCCCGCTCGAGTTCCTTCTCCAACTCGGCGAGGTAGGACTTCTTCTGCGGGCCCGCGGCCCGGACCCCGTCGATGAGACTGCTAAGCCTCTCCAGGTCGAACGTGGTGATCCAGATCTGTCTCTCGCTCACGGCTGCCTCCTTGAGGACAAACGTAAAGGCCGCAACCTCAAACTGAGACGGCGGCCCGACCATGTCCCGGTTCCCTCCAGAACGAATTCTGGACCCCTTCATGATCGTTACATTTTTGTAACGTATAACCCCTTTCCGCCGGTCCGTCAAGCAAGTGACGACCATCCCGTTGCCTCATAAATAAATGTTACCGAGGAGGGGGCCCAGGTCGCTGACGGGAGAGAGCCCGCTTATAGCAGAGATCGAAGATTTTTTTAAGCTTGCGTTCCATGGCCTCCCGGAGCACGAAGGGGTTGAGAGTCCGGAACTGAGCGGCGAGGGCGATTTTGGTTTTTCGAGGGATGGCGTTGGACGCCATGACCCTCTGGTACGGGGTTTTCGGGGTGTCGTAGCGTTTGCGGGTCCTGGCGCCGATCCGTTCCTTTTCCAGGAGTTTCACCGAGGGGCAGAAGAAGTTGTGAAAGAGCCGCCACTCGGTGCGGTACAGCTCGTTGAGCAAGGGGACCAGGGCCGGGTCATCGAAGCGTTCATAGCCGAGCCACTGGCGGATGTGGGTCCAGTTTTTCTGTTCGACGTGGGCGTTGTCGTCCTTTCGGTAGGCGCGGCTGCGGGTGAACTGAACGGGCCGGACTCGTTCGGTGAAGTGGCGCACGAGATGTCGGTTGAGGAACTCGCCGCCGTTGTCGCAGTCGAAGCCCAGGATCTCAAAGGGCAGGTGCTGCTCGATGTCCTGGAGCTGCTCCAGCACACCCTGCTCGCCGCGGCCCCAGAGGGCCCGCTGTTCGGTCCAGGTGGTTGCGATATCGACGCAGTCGAGGCTGTAGACGAACTGGCCGGCCATGGAGAGCCCGCAGTGGGCGACGGTGTCGGCCTCCAGGAAGCCCGGTTGGGTTTGATCCCACTGGTTGGTGCCCAGGGGGATCTGGTTGCGCAGCAGGGCGCCGGGCTTGGTGGTGGCCCGTCCCCGATGCGCCATCTGCTCTCGGGTGGGTTGGAGGAGGCGATCGATGGTGGCCGCCGAGATCCGCAGCAGGGCCGCCCTGGCCTTCGGGGCCAGGGTCCCGAAGGAGGCCTCGTAGCCCGGCAGCCAGAGCGCCACGATGGGCTTGAGGCGCTTGGAGCAGGGCAGATTGGCCGCCAGCCAGATCTTCTTCAGCGGTCGGAGGACGGCCTCGGGATCGTAGAGGGTCTTTCGCCCCCGCTTCTTGGGTTTGGGGGCGGTGAATCGCTGAAAGCCGTTGAGCTGCCGGATGGCATGCTTGCGATGGCACCCCGTGGTGGCGCAGTACTCATCGAGGATGAGGCTCTTCTGGTCCCGGGTGGCGTTCTTGTATCGGCGGTGGACGGCTTCGAGGTACTCCCGTTTGGTTCGCGGACTCATCGTCATGGCTCCTGGAGAAGGTCTCTCTCCCGGTAACATGAATTATGAGTCAACGACCCTTACGGAAACTCGTCCCCGGTAACATTTATTGTGAGGCAATTCGCCATGCGGCTTGAACCTTTCGAAATGACCAAAATTCCTGTATATTACGCGCGACATGAGCCTCGAGATCCAGATCCTGATCGCCCTGTTCCTCGACCTGCTGTTCGGGGATCCCCGCGGGCTTCCCCACCCGGCGAGGATGATGCGGCGATTTGCCCTCGCCCTGGAACCCTCGATCCGAGGGATGCTCAAATCGCCCCGTGAGGCGGGGCTGCTGACAGCCGTGATGGTCCTCGGCCTTGCGGGCCTTGCGGCCTGGGGGCTCCTGAGGCTTGCGGCGTTGCTGCACCCCTGGGCGCACACGGCGCTTTCGATCTGGGTCTTTTACACGGCCCTCTCCGCGAGATTCCTGGCGGACCAGGCCTCGGAGGTCTACCGCGCCCTCGAGGTGGGCAATCTGCCCCTGGCGCGCAAGCGCGTCTCGGAGATGGTGCGGCGCGACACGGACCGCATGGACCGCGAGGAGGTAACGCGGACCGCCATCGAGAGCGTCGCGCGCCACGGCGTCGACGGGGTCATGGCCCCGCTGATCTGCGCCTTCCTCTTCGGCCCCCTGGGCGTCATTCTCTACAAGGCCATCGACGCCCTCGACTCGGCCTTCGGACACAAGAACGAGCAATACTATGATTTCGGGCGGTTCTCCGCCTGGCTCGACCGGCTGGCAAACTGGCTGCCGGCCCGGGTGACGGTTCTGTTCATAGCGCTCGCGGCGATGCTTCTCGGGATGAGGCCCCTGGCCGCCCTGCGCGTGAGCCGGCGCGACGGGGCGGTCCAGGACAACCTCAATGCAGCGCTTCCCGAGGCGGCCATGGCGGGGGCCCTGGGGGTACAGCTGGGCGGGCCGGTGTTCCGCGGGGGTTCCTTCGATCCCCAGCCCTTCATGGGGGACCCGCTGCAGAGGCTGGAGCCGAATCACATCCGGCAGGCAAACGCGGTGCTCTTCGCCACGACGATCCTGGCCGCGACGGTCTTCGCCCTGGCGCACAAGGGGCTTGCCGCGTTGCTGAAATAAGGCGAGGCGCGGGGCCATTTGCTACTTGGTTTTTGCCCTTAGCCTTAAGCCATTAGCCATCTTTACACACAGGTGACACCATGATCGACTGCCCCCGGATTGTCATCGGCGGGACGGAAAGCGGCGTGGGGAAAACGTCGCTCACCCTCGCCCTCGTGGCGGCGCTTCGCCGCCGGGGAACGAGGGTCCAGACCTTCAAGGTCGGGCCCGATTTCCTGGATCCGTCCTACCTTGCCGTCGCCTCGGGACGGCCCTGCTACAACCTCGACGGCTGGATGATGGGACGCGACTACGTGGAGAGGCTCGTGGCTCGCGCCACGGCCGATGCCGACATCGCCGTCATCGAGGGGGTCATGGGGCTTTTCGACGGGGCCGGGCACGACAGCCTCGAGGGAAGCACGGCCGAGATCGCCGCATGGCTCAGGGCCCCCGTGATCCTGGTGGCCGACGTCTACGGAATGGCCCGGAGCCTTGCAGCCGTCGTGAAGGGCTTTGCCGCCTTCGAGCGCAAGGTCCGGGTGGCGGGCGTCATGGCCAACCACTGCGGCTCCGTGCGGCACGGAATCATGCTGGCCGAGGCGCTTCAGGCCTCGCGCCTGCCGCCCATGGTCGCGGCCATCCCCCGGGGGGCGCTGCCGGCGCTGCCCGAGAGGCACCTGGGCCTCGTGACGGCGGATTCGCGCAATCTCCCTCCGCAGGCCCTGGAGGCCCTGGCCGATGCCTTCGAGCACTACTCGGAAATCGGAGAGATCGTCAACCTCGCCCGCAGCGCGCCGTTCCTCTACGTGGAGGCGCCGGAGAGAAAGGGCTTGACGGGCAGGGCCCGCCTGGGGTTGGCCCACGACGCGGCGTTTCATTTCTACTACCGGGATGTCCTCGACGAGCTGGAAGACGGGGGATGCACCCTCGTCCGGTTCTCGCCCGCCGCGGACAGGGCCCTGCCGGAGGATCTCGACGGCCTCTACCTCGGCGGCGGCTACCCCGAGGAGATGGCCGCGGAGCTTTCGTCGAACGCCCCCATGCTGGCCGCAATCAGGGATTTTGCGGCCTCGGGCCGGCCCGTTTACGCCGAGTGCGGCGGGCTCATGTACCTCTGCCGGGAGATGGAGACGGTCGACGGGAAACGGCACCCCATGGCGGGCGTGCTGCCGGCGGCAACGAAGATGCACCGCGGGCTGCAGGCGCTGGCGTACCTGGAGGTGACCTTGAAGGAGGACGCCCTCTGGGGCCTCGCCGGCGAGACGGCCCGGGGCCACGAGTTCCACCACTCCACGCTCACGGCAAGCCTCGTGGGCGTCGAGGGCTGGCGCTCCGTCTACCGCATGCGCAAGCCGCGCGTCGAGGTCCCCGTCGAGGAGGGGTTCCAGAGGGGCAACATCCTGGCCAGCTACGCCCATCTCCACCTCGCGAGCCGGCCGAGGGCGCTGGCGCGCTTGATCGCGTCCTTTGGGCGGCGCGGAGGGCAGGGGGCCTGAGCCGCTTCGACATTCCGGAGGGGCTCCGAGATCCGGGGCCTGCCGAAAGGACACAAAAAAGGGCACGCCGCAGGGTGTGCCCTTGTCATCTCAACGGCGTCAAGCCTATTTCTTCTTTTCCGCCTCTTTCTTTCTCGTCTCTTCGGCTGCCTCCTGTTCGGCCGTCTCCTCCATCTCGTGCAGCCGCGTGTAGTAGTCCGGGATCTCCTCGAGGTGGTCCATGGAAATCTCGAGGGCCGTGTACTTGTCCGTCGTGTGCTCCTGCTCGACCTTGATCCCCATGATCAGCTGATCGAGATCGAAGTCCGTGACCCTGTGGGCGTCGGCACGGCCGCCCTTGAGCTTCTGCTTGAAGTTCCTGATGTCGATGCCGTGTGCCTTCTGGATCGCCGCACGGTATTCCTCGAACTTCTTCTGGTCCGCGGCGGGCGCCGCCGGGCTGGCGGCCGCAAAGACGAATGTCAGGGCGACGGCAACAACCGCAGCCGTCAGGATTCTTCTCAAGGTCTCTTTGTGCATGGCCTGCCCTCCTTTCTTTCTCTTGTTTGCCGGCCCATACTGTAACCGGCTTTTGCCTGTTTTGCACCTGAAACTTTAGCGCCGGCGGGAACTAGTATCCTGTCTCAGAAGTTCATTTACAATGATTGTCCAGCCGGCTTCTTGCTGAGTCTAAAAAAATCGTCATTGCGAGCGAAGCGTGGCAATCCTCCGTTGAGAGAATTCCCTTTGAGAGTTCTCAATCGCAGATCGCCACGTCGGCTGCGCCTCCTCGCGATGACGGTTTTGCATGAAGGACGATCCCGCCCGGATACGTATTGAATGGTTTTCCGGGACGGGACACGAGATCGGCACCTGAAAAAAAGAGGACTCTCCACATTGGAGGAGTCCTCTGTCGATCGAGGCTTCACGGGTGAGGCACGCAGGGGTGCGGGACGGCTGTCAGGTCTCCCTGCGGAAGAGGAGGCTGCGCCGCGCGGCGGGCAGGGGCATCCGCCTCTCGGTTCGGCGCCTTTTGCCGCGGCCGGCCCCGCACAGGATCCCCAGCGACAGGGCCGTGATGATCACGGCCACGGCGGCCGTCGGGTTCTTCACGGCCATGACAAGGGGCCACAGGATGCCCCGGGTGATCTGCCTGAGTTCCTCGCTGCCGCTGATGAAGTCCGCAACGGGGGGCGAGACCCGGTAGTAGAAATCCACGAATGCCCGGCCGGGGCCGTTCGTCAGGAGGCAGGTATCCCGGAATTCCCTCAGCAGTGCGACCTCCGGCTCCAGGGGGCTGCCGAAGGCGGCCGTCGCGATGAAGCACCCGCCCCCGCCACCGCCGCCGCCGGACACCGTGCCCCCGTCAGGAGAAGGCGAGGGAGACGTCCCCACCGGCACCGAGTAGACGATCTCGTTGGAATAGCCGCTCTGATTGCCCGATGTGTCGTAGGCCGTGACGGCCATGTAATAGGTCACCCCCTCGAGGAGTGCCGAGATGGTGCACCGCGTCGAGCTCGCCACGTCCACGGAGTTCGTGTAGTAGCGCGACGAAGTCCCGTAATACAGACGATACCCCGCCACGGTCGGCTCGGGATTCGGGTCCCAGGCGACGGTCACCGTCGCAGCGCCAGAGGGTTCAGCAAGGAGGGGGACCAGCAGGACGGCAAGAACGACGAAGAGGTTCAGCAGGGCCGAATTTCTGTTTAAGTGTTTGTTTTTTTGTTGTTTTTTAACGTATCGCTTCAACGCTGATGCTCCTGGGCACACAGGCCGTCATGCGGCCCGGCCATGTATCCTGAGCAACGGATGTACCAGGAGCAAATGATTATTCGCAAGATATTGATATGAAAAGATAATATTTGAAATGTCGGGCGGCCTCAGACCTGCGGGAAACGGCAAAAGCGAAGGGTTTATCCTACAGGGTTCCGGTTGGATATCTCGGGTAGCCCCTGTAAAATGGAAAACCTGCGATGAAGGGAAAGACCTTCACGTTTTTCACATCTTGCAATAGGAAACGGCCTCTCAACCGGCCCGCAGGCGAAGGCCCCGGGTGATGACGAGTGCGCCTGCGATGGCCGCCGTGAGGGTGAGGGTGAAGGCGGCCCAGCCGGCGCCCTGGTAGATCAGCCCCGGCAGCCAGGAGCCCAGGGCCGCCCCCGTGTAGTAAATGGAGATGTAGAGGCCGTTGGCGACGGCCCGGTTTTCCGCGGAAAGCTTGTTTACCGTTCCCATGGCGACGGCATGGACGAAGAGCATCCCCCCGGACATGACGAACATGATCGCGAAGATCGCCGCCCCGCTGGGCGCGTTGACCAGCAGCATCGAGATCCCGTAGATCCCGAGTCCGACCGTCATCGCCCGCTTTTCGCCTCCCGCGAACCGGATGATCGTCGTCGCCGTCGCCGACGAGACGATTCCCATGAGAAAGCCGGAGTATGTCATGGAGATCGCGAAGGCGCTGGTGGAGGGGTCGATCTCCTTGAGCCGGAAGGGAAGGAACGTCAGCAGGGCCATGAAGGCAAAGAAGATCGTGAAGCCCACGGCGTAGAGCCTCGCGATGTCGCCGTTTCGGAGGATCGGCATGACGGCCGTGAGGCGCACGGGCGACATGGACAGGCGCGAGTCGGCCCTCATCCGGGTCACGGCCGCAAAGCAGCCGGCCAATACCGCGGCGATCAGAAAAAACGTGTAGCGCCACCCCGCGCCTGTTGCCACCCAGCCTGAAAGCACGCGACCCACGAGACCGCCCAGGATGTTGGCCGCCACGAAGTAGGTGATCGCCCGCTGGATGTGTTCCCGTTCCACCGTGTAGGCAAGATAGGAGGTGATGGCGGCGACGATGGCCGGCACGCAGGCCCCCTGCAAGAGGCGGGCGGCGATGAGCTGACCGTAGGATTCGGCGGCTCCGAAGGCGGCCTGCAGCAGCGCCAGGGCCCCGATCGTGACGAGCAGCATCCGTTTGGCGGGCTGCGATTCCAGCAGCAGGCCGTAGAACAGGGGCGCAAAACTCAGGGGCAGCAGAACGGCCGTCATGAGAAGGGCGGCGCCGGCAGTCGTCTGCCCGAACTCCCCGGCCAGCAGCGGCAGGATGGGCTGCGGTGCGTAGATCGACGCGTAGACGGTCGAGGTCGTGATGAGGATGAAAACGATGTCGCGAACCGGCATCGGGAGGTTATGCCCCGGTTCGGCCCGACATTCAACGTTTTTTTCAAGCCTCCTCGACGGAGGACCCGCCTTGACTTGTCCGTCGGGCTCTGTTAGCAAGGGGGGACGCGAATTTCTCCATGCGGGAACCGGAAAGGAGACCCACCCATGGCACCAAAGCAGTGGCGGACGCCGCCGGCAATGCAGATCGACGAGAAAAAAAATTACCGGGTGACGCTGGAAACGACCAAGGGGAACATCGTCCTCGAGCTCTACCCGCAGCATGCCCCCAAGACGGTGAACAACTTCGTCTTCCTGTCAAGGGAAGGCTTTTACGACGGTGTCGTCTTCCACCGGGTGATCGACGATTTCGTCATCCAGGGGGGCGACCCCACGGGGACGGGCCGCGGCGGTCCCGGCTACTCCTTCGAGGACGAATGCAGGGGAAACCCCTTGAAACACGGCACGGGGTTCATCTCCATGGCCAATGCGGGCCCCAACACCAACGGCAGCCAGTTTTTCATCACCCATTCGCCCCAGCCGCACCTGGACGGCAAGCACACGGTGTTCGGCAAGGTCGTGGAGGGGATGGACGTGGTCAACGCGATCCGGCAGGGCGACAGGATGGTGAAGCTCTCCGTCGTGGAGGTGTAACGTTTCCGATTGCGGACTGTTCAATCATGCCGAGTTGCATGGCCCGCCGCATAGGATTGTGAAATGAGGAAGTTATGAAGAGCGGAGAGGATGTTCGGTTCATTTCTTTTCCTGGCCGCTCTTCCTCGCTTCTGCTCTTCCGATCTTCGCGGCCTTGATGTCTGAGACGAACTCATGGCATCAGACAGAATACGAGGGGAAAGCTATGATAGAGTTCCTGAAGAGCACGAAGTTCAAGGTCATCGCGGCGTTGGTCCTGCTGTGCATTCTCGTGCCGCTCTACAGCTATTTCGTTTCCGACACGGTCATCACGCGGATCACCGACGCCCAGATGAACATGGTCGACGGGAAGTTCATGATCGCCACCGAATACAAGCCCCTGGCCAATTATGACGCCAAGTATCGCTTCAAGTTCGACTCGGGGAACATCCAGAACGAGGCCATCCGTCTGAAGGGCAAGCAGGTCAAGATCTGGAAGTACGGCTGGCGGATCCCCATCTTCTCGATGTACGAGAACGTGGTGAAGATCGAGGAGGTGAAGTAGGACGGCAAGACGGACAGGGAGACGGCGCCCTCCCGCTAAAGTCCGGGCCCGGGAGGAACGATAAGAGAATGCGGGCGCACGGCAGTCGAGAGACCGGGCGCCGACCTCCATCATCGGGGAGCAGTCATGCACGTCAGAAAACTCGTTGCCTGTGCCGTTCTGCTGTTCGTATTCCCCGCCCTGTCGGGCTGCTGGTACGTCGCGGCGGCGGGTGCCGGCGCCTACGGCGGCTACAAGGCCAAGGAAGCGGGCTACTCGGTACAGAACCCGGTCACGAAGGACGGCTCCAGCAAGAAGAGCGAGAAGAAAGAGTCGGAATAAGAAAAAGGGCAAGGCCCGCTGCGGCCCCGCCCTTTTTGGCGGCCATCGGTCTTCGGGGGGTTGCGGCCTTTACTTCAGCATCCGGTTGAGCTTCCTGTAATGCTCGATCCGGTCCTGCTCCGTGAAGTCCTCCCGGGTCATGCCCTCCCTGACGACGACAATTTTCCCGTCCTGCAGCTTGACTTCCCGATAGAGGGCCCGCACGACCCATTCGGGCTCGTAGCCCTTGACGTAATTCTTGTCGACAAAGTCGTTGATCAGCACCCGGATCCCCCGGACGCCCCCTTCCTTTTCATAGAACAGCCTCGATTCGATCTCGATGTCCTTGTTCCCCATGACCCGCTTCGAGATGACCTGGTTCTCTCCGCTCTCGGCCACGTAGGCGTCCCGGGTCGTGTAGGTCAGGTAGGTGACGCGGTCGACCGCATCCTTCGCCGTCAGGTTGCACTCGTTGAGAAGGATGTTCGATTTCCTGGCGATCATCTCCCCCTCCCGCCCCGCCGACAGGAAATTGTAGCAGCGGCTCTTCTGCAGTTCGGGCGTGAGGAAGGGCTGGATCTCCCCGTTGACGGGCTTCATGACCTGGACGTTCGTGGCGGCGCCGCAGCCGGCCAGCAGGGCGCCAAGAAACAGGATCAGAATCGTTCGCATTTCGCTCCTCCGGTGGACAGGGTTTATGAAGAAAAGCGGGTCACCTTCGCATGATTGCGAGGACCGATCAATTCGGAATCGGGGATGCCGATCATGCCGCACGATACCGGACAAGCCCGCCGCGCTCGGCGGCGCGGACGGCACCCTGGTCCAGCAGCTCCACGATGTGCACGTAGGTCTCGTTGAGGGCGAGGAACTGGTCGAACTCGGGCAGGTCCTCCCCGAAGATGACACCGGAGACCTCGAAGGCCGTCTTCTCCTTCCCCTTCAGGGCCTCAGCGATGAGCTGCGTCCGCTCGGCGTGGTGCCGGCGGATCTCGTCGACGCGCCGGGCCAGGTCGGGATAGGGGTCGCCGTGGGCGGGCCAGACCATCCGGACGGGCAGGTCGCGAAGGGCGCCGAGGGATTCGAGAAAGCTCTTGAGCGGACGGTACTCGAGCCGGAAGATGTCGGGGCTCAGGTTCGGGGTGATGTCGGGCAGGATGTGATCGCCCGCCAGGAGGATGCCCTCGTCGGGGAAGTAGAAGCACATCTGCCCGGCCGTGTGGCCCGGGGCGGCGATGACCTCGAGGGTCCGCCCGCCGAGCGTGAACCGGTCGCCGGGCGCGAGGCGGCGGTCCACCCGGAAGGGAACGGTGGCCTTTCGGAAGACGGCCATGAGCTTCACCAGGTTGTCCATGGCCTTCTGCGGCAGCCCCTGGGGAAGGAAGAAGTTTCGGGCCCGCTCGACGAGTTCCTCGTGACGGTTGTTGTATTGCAGGCGCATCTCGTCGGACTGCGAGAGATACACGGCGGCTCCCGAGATTTCCTGGAGCCTGCCCGCGGTTCCGCAGTGATCGGCGTGGAAGTGCGTCAGGAAGACGCAGTCGATGTCTTTCGTCGTCTTCCCCAGGGTCGCCAGCGCCTCGTCGAGCACCCTGTAGGTCTCGGGGATGTTCATGCCCGTGTCGAAGAGGGCCACCCTGCCGTCGTGCAGCAGGGCGTAGACGTGCACGTGGCGGAGGCGGAAGGGCATGGGCAGGGTGATGCGGTAGAGGTCGGGCAGGATTCGGTCGATCAATGCCATGGCTCCGGTTTCAGCGTGTCAACGCGCCAGTTCGTGTCCCAGCTTCCGCGCCTTTTCGAGAATCGCCTGCGGCAGCTCCTGTCTCTCGTGCAGGGCGGCCGTGCCGACAAACAGCGTCCCAACCGTCTTCGCGCCCAGGGTCTGCGCGGCCCGCTTGAGGCTCGAGAGAGACCGGGTGAACACGCGCCCCAGGGCGGCGGGCATGGCGCTCGAGGTCACGAGCACGGCCCTCAGGCCCCGGTCCTTCACCCGGAGGGCGGGCCCCGGCTTACCCCAGGGCCAGACGGCGTAGCACAGGAGCCGCTCGATGAAGCGCTGCGTGACCGCCGTGACACCGAAGAAGTTCACGGGCGAGGCCAGCACGATGCCGTCGGCCGCCTCGATGCGGTCGAGGATGTCCGCCATCCCGTCTCGGTGGGCGCAGGGACCCCTTTGCGGCCCTTCCTTCTGCGTGCACTTGCGGCAGTTGAGGCAGAACTCGATGGGATGGTCCATGAGGCGGATGGTCTCCGTCTCTGCCCCCCTCTCGGCGGCCGCCTTCAGGACGGCCTCCACGGCGCGCTCGATGGTGCCGTCCTTGCGGTAGCTGCCGGTGATGGCGATGATCTTCTTTGCCATGGTGGTTTGCGCCGTCCTGTTTTCCGCTTCTCACCCTCACCCTGACCCTCTCCCGCGGAGGCGACAGGGGAATCTCGGACTGTTTTCCCCCGGATGATGTCGGGATCCGTGTCAGGCAATGAACTGCGTGACGAAGGTGTAGCACAGCGGGCGCGTTTCATAAACCCTCAAACCGAGGCGGGACGGAATCACGCCGGAACGCTCCCTCTTGCCGGGACCGGCGAAACGGGCTATGGATGGGTCTGCAGGCAGATTCCCTTCAAGGAGAACAGCACATGACCCATGCCGAGCTGGTGAACATCGGCCTTCTCGTCGTCACGATGCTTCTCTGGGGCACGACGCCCCTGCTGGAAAAGATCGGCCTCCGGGAGGTCGACCCGGCCATCGGCGTTTTCATCCGGAGCGCCGCCGTGGTGATCCTCCTGGCCCTGTTCCTGCTGGCGACGGGCCGCTTCCAGGAGCTGGCGAAGGTCTCGATGAAAAACTACGCCATATTCGCCGCCACGGGAGTCATGGCGGGGCTTCTGGCCATGTGGACCTATTTCTACGTGCTGCGCAGCGGGATGATCTCGCAGGTGGTCCCCATCACGGCATCCTACCCGATCCTGACGGCCGCCCTCGGGGTCCTCATCCTCGGCGAGGCGGCGACGCCCCAGCGGATCCTGGGGATCGTCCTGACGGTGATCGGCATCGTCCTGGTCAAGCAGAGTTGAGGCCGGGGCGCATCGCCCCTGCGCCTCAGGGATGATATTTTCGCGGGATCTCCTCGCCACGCAGGATGCGCAGGGCGCCCTCGGCCATGGCCTCCATCTCGTCCTCCCCCGGGAAGACGCAGACGGGAGCGATGAACTGCACCTGCTGCCGGACCCACCCGGTGAGCATCTCCGAGTGGGCGATCCCCCCGGTCAGGACGATCCCGTCGACCTCGCCCGCCAGGACGGCCGCCATGGCGCCGATGTCCTTGGCGACCTGGTAGGCCATGGCCCGGTAGATCAACTCGGCCCTCGCGTCTCCCTTCTTCACGGCCTCCTCGACCTTGACGGCATCGTTCGTCCCGAGGTAGGCCGCAAGCCCCCCCTGTCCCACGAGCTTCTTCGACAGATCCTTCGGGCTCATGCGGCCGGCCAGGTCGAGCAGGTCCTGCGTCGGCAGGGCCCCGGCCCTCTCCGGCGAGAAGGGCCCCTCGGTCAGCCCGTGCGTGCAGTCGATCACCCGCCCCCGGCAGTGGGCGCCGATGGTGATGCCGCCGCCCAGGTGGGCGACGACGAGATTGATCTCCTCGTATCGCCTCTCGAGCGCGGCGGCCGCCCTGCGGGCTGCGGCCTTCTGGTTGAGGGCGTGGAAGGCGCTCTTGCGCTCGATCTCGGGAAGCCCCGACACGCGCGCCAGGGGCGCAAACTCGTCGGTGCTCGGCGGGTCGATCACGACGGCGGGCATGCCGTACTGCCGCGCAAGCCCCATCGCCATCGACGGCCCCAGGGCCGAGGGGTGCTTGCCGTAGCGGCCCTCCATGAGGTCCTCGCACATGGCCTCGTCGATGGCATAGGCGCCGGCAGGCCCCGGGCGGCCGAGACCACCGCGGCTGATGACGAGATCGACCTTGCCCATGTCGATCCGGTTCTTCTCGATGAACGCCCGCAGGCCGGCCTCACGCATCGGAAGCTGTTCTCGGAGGTCCTTGAAGCCCGCCAGGTCGGCTGCGCTGTAGGAGATCGATTCCTGCACGAGACGCTCCGTGTCGCGATAGAAGGCCGCCTTGGTGGACGTGGAGCCCACGTTGACGGCAAGGATGTGTCGCGTCTTTTCCATGGTCTACAACCTCCCGCAGAGCAGCACGGCAAGGGCAATCTCCGTCAGGCGGTTTTCGGCCGGGACGAAGGGCAGGTTCAGCACGACGGGCCGGCTCACCCCCATGAGGGCGCAGGCCATGGGTGTCTTCCCGATGAAGACCGACAGCTCGGCCATGAGAAACCCCGCCTCGACGTTGGGCATGAGGTAGATGTCCCCCTGCCCCGTCACGGCGCTGTGCACGCCCTTGCGGGTTGCGGCCCTGCGGCTCACGGCGCAGTCGATGTCCAGCGGGCCCTCGAGGGTGACGTCGCCGAACTGCCTGCGCTCGGCCATCTTCGAGAGGATCGCCGCGTCCATCGTGGAGGGGATGGCGGGGTTGACCTGCTCGATGGCGGAGAGCGCCGCGATCTTCGGCGAGGCGATCCCCAGCACGCCGGCCAGCCGGATCACGTTCTCCGTGATCGTCACCTTCTCGACGATCGTGGGGAAGCTGTTCACGTAGGTGTCCGTCGCCATGGTCACGCGGTTCACTCCCGGCGGGTCGAAGACGGAGACGAGGCTTGCCACCCGCTCCTTCAGCAGGCCCTTCTGCCTGTCCAGCACCGCCTCGAGGAAGCCCTTCGGTCCCATACCCCCACGCATGAGAATCTCCGCCGTGCCCTTTTGCAGCATGTCGATCGCCGCGGCGAGGGCCTTTGCCTCATCGGGCTCGTCGACGATCTCGAGGTGGGCCGCGGGAATCTTCTCGCGTCCGGCCCATGACGCGGCGGCCCTGCCGTCCCCGACGAGAACGGGAAAGACGAGACCGTCCGCCACGGCGGCCGAGAGGGCGGAGAGGTCCGTTGCGGCCGTGACCGGGGCGATGACGAGACGCTTGTTGCCCCTCGCCGATGCCTCCTTCCGGATCTGGTCGAAGCTTGTCATCATGATGCCGCACCTCCCTGGATCTGCCCGGCCACGGTGACCCCGGCGGCGATCTCGCCGAGGATGGAGTCCCGGAAGTCCGACCGCGAGGGGATGATGACGGGGCCGCGGGAGCTCATCACGAGGGAGCGCCGCCGGACGTTCTTCAGGGCGAAGTCGAGCTTCACGAGGATGTTGCCCGTGGCCAGGTTCGGGACGAGCATGATGTGCGGGAAGTCCGTCCTGCCGATGTCCGTGCCGGCCAGGCTGAAGTCCGCCTTCCCCGGCGAGAAGATGTCGATGAAGGACGTGGCTTCCATCACCTCGCAGGCGCCCAGCTCGCCCGCGGCCGCGGCGTTCTTCAGCGCGAGGAAGTCCCGGTACGAGGGGATGTCGCCGTTGAGCTCCCGCCTGCCCGAGAGCACGCAGATCTTCGGATTCGGGTAGCCCAGCAGGTGGAAGAGGAAGACGGCATTGCGGACGATCTCGGCCTTGGCCCGGTAGTCGGGCGTGATGTTCACGCCCGTGTCGGTGAAGCAGGTGAGGTGCTCGAGGCCCTCGATGTCCCACATCGAGATGACGCTGACGACCTTCCCCTTGCCCGCCTTCGACTCCTCGCGGATGATGGCGCGGTAGATGTAGGCCGTCGGGATCTGTCCCTTGCCGGCGATGTCGACCTCGCCGGAGAAGAGCATGCGGATCCCGAGATCGGCGATGGCCTGGCGGTTCGTCTCGTGGATCTTCTCCGCCCCGCTGATGTCGAACTGCACCTCGCCGGCCAGCCGCTCCATCTTCTCGCGGTCGCCGATGAGCACCGGCCGGGTGTAGCCCTTCGCGGCGCTGTCCCGGACGGCCAGCATGAATTCCTCGTCCTCGGGCGCCAGCACCACGAGCCGCTTGGGCCCCTTCTCGGAGGCCAGCCTGTCCATGTCGGCGAAGGACCGGATCATCTCAACCTCCTTTCGCGCCCGGCGTCACAAACACAAAGCCCCGCTTCTTTGGGTGCAAGCGGGGCTTTGACCGTCGTCGCGCCAGGGGTCCCTCCTCCGGAAGCGAGACACGTTCAGTGCAGACAAAGGTTGCAGAATTTATGATCGCGCGGCGCCTGCGCGGGACCTCACACCTGTGTCGTGAGGAAGATTTGCAGGGACATCTGCTTGATCTGGTCCTGCATCTCCTCGATCTGGTCGATGTGCCTGTCCTCGTCCTGGAGGATCTTCTCGAGGATCTGCCGGGTGGCGAAGTCCTTGACATCGCCGGCCAAAACGATCGCCTCGTTGTAGGCCTTGACGGCCATCATCTCAAGGCCCCGGTCTCCGGCCAGCTGCTTGGGCACGTCGGCGCCGATCATCATCTTGTTGAGCTTGCTCACCGTGGGGGTCCCCTCGAGGAAGAGGATGCGCCCGATGAGGGTCTCGGCGTGCTTCATCTCGTCGATGGCGCGCTTTTCGAAGGCCTCGTGGAGCTTCTTGTAGCCCCAGGCCTCGGCCATCTCGGAATGGACCATGTACTGGTTGATGGCGGTCAGTTCGTCGGCGAGCAGGGAGTTCAACGTCTGCAGCAGTTTCGGGTCACCTTTCATATCGTTCCTCCTTCAAGAAGAGAATTGGATCTTTGACGGCTCATTATAGACGAAAAAAAAAGAAAAGCGATGGATATTATCCGGTTATGCCGAAATCCGTCGCACGGCACAGCGTGGCACGATGTTTGCTCGATTATCGGGCATCACTTCCCATCTGCGCGGGCCGGTGCCATGGACAAGCTGAAAATCCTGATCGCGGAAGACAACAGCTTCAGCCGGAAGTTCTACGACACCTACATCTCGGAGACGGTCTTCACCAAGCAGTTTGCCGTCAACGGGTTCGAGGCCCTCGAGATCTACGGGAACTGGAAGCCCGACATCGTCCTGCTCGACCTCATGATGCCCGTCATGAGCGGCCAGGAGGTCCTGCAGAACATCCGTGAGGTCCGGAAGGACCTTGCGACCACCATCATCGTCTCGTCGCTGTCCTCCCACCGGGACGACGTGGCGACGTGCGCCCGGTACGGGGTGCAGGGCTACCTGGTCAAGCCGCTCAACCCCAAGGAGATCAGCCGCATCCTCCTCGATCTCTACGTGAAGGCCAACCCCAGGAAGGCCGCGGAGATCGAGCCCCTCCTGCAGCAGCTCTAGCCCCCGGTGATCCGACGGATTCACTTCACCAGGGAGATCATGGTCGTCTGCATGACCGCCACGAGCGTCTCCCTGCCGCCGTCGCAAGCCCAGACCTCGCCCGAGCAGACCACCAGCGTGCGCCCCGCCTTGATCACCCGGCCGATCGAGACGAACCGTTCCCCCTTCGCCGGGGCCAGGAAGTTGATCTTGTTTTCCACCCCCAGCACCTCCGAATTCGCCGGCATGAGGGTGTAGGCGGCGTACCCGCAGGCATTGTCGGCGATCGTGCTGAGGATCCCCGCATGGACGAAGCCGTGCTGCTGGGTGACGGCCTCGCTCCAGGGAAGCTCGATCCGCACCTCACCGGGGGTGACCGCCAGCAGGCGCGCCCCGATCGTCTTCATGATCCCCTGACGGCTGAAACTGTCGCGGACGCGGGTCTCGAATCCGGGATCGCTCGGGCCTGCCTGATTCATGTCTTGCTCTCTCCTGGATGTCGAGGGGTTCCCCCGCCGATGGAGGGGGCTCTCCTGTTCAGACAAACGTTTTCCGCAACCGGCCGTCGTTTCGTCACTGCGCCCAGCGGATGCTGCCGAACATCTTGTCCGTGCGAAGCCTCTGGCTTTTCAGCAGCTCCTTCCAGCGCAGATCGATGATGGCCTGAAAAGGCGATGCATTTCGGAAGTTCGCCCCGGCCAGATGGGCGCCCCGGAAGTTGGTGCTGTAGGCATGCGCGTCCTCGAGGTTCGCGCCGCCCAGGTCGGCCTCGACGAGGTGGGCCTTGTTGAGCATCGCCCCGGCGAGGTTGGCACCCGAGAGGTTCGCCCGGTTGAGCTGCGCAAAGGTCAGGTCGGCGGCCGAAAGATCGGCGCCCCGGAACTGCCCGTCGGTCAAATCGGCCTCCTGGCAATACGCATGGGCAATCACCGCCTGGTTGAATACCGCGCGGGCACCTTTTGCCTTCATCATGTTGGCAGCCTCGAGCCTGGCTCCCGTGAAATCCGCGCGGCTCATGTCGGCACCCTGCAGGGTCGCATGATCGAGCTGCGCCCGCCTGAGCGTCGCCTCGCTGAGGTTGGCCCCGGCGAAGTCCGCCCGATGCCCGTAGCGGTCGCCTTTGAGGTTCGCGGAATCGAGGCTGGCGTAGCGCAGGTTCGCCGAGGTGAATCGCACGGTCAGGGCCTCGACATTCCTGAGGACGGCCCGCTCCAGGTTGGCGCCGGTCAGGTTCGAGTCGGTGAGATTCGCCCCCTCGAGCTCGGCCCTCGAGAGATCGGCGCCCTTGAGATTTGCGCCCGACACGCGGGCACTGCGGAGATTGGCCCCGTCGAGCCTGGCGCCTTCCAGATTGGCACTTAACAGGATCGCGTCGCCGAGGTTCGCACGCGACAGCACCGCGCCCTGCAGGTCCGCCTTGTAGAATCTGGCCCCGCTGAGATCGGCACCGGCGAGGTTCGCCCCCTTCAGGTCGGCCCCGTCCAGGGAGGCCTTCTTCAGGTCGGCCCCGCAGAGCTGCGCCCCCGCGAGATTCTTGTCCTGCTTCTTCGCGCGGCCATACGCCGCCTCGTCGAAGCAGCTGACCCCGGGGGAAACCGCCCCGGGGGTGGCCGGCCCGGCTTGCGGGCCCTGGCCGGGCTTCGCCTTCGGCACCGTCACCGTCGGTGCCGGCTGGACCTTCTTCGGGCCGGGCGGTTGGGCCACCTGGGCCGACGAAAACCCTGAACCCGCGAAAACGAAAAGTACGCAGAGCATCAACCCAAGAAGCGAACGAGTCATTTCCGAGACACCTCCCAGTATGAATAGCATCGCGAAAACTTAGCACACACGGGAGACAGAGGAAAACTGCTTTTTTGCTGTCGGCGATGACGCGGGTCGCACGCCGTATACGCTGCGGGCGCTCTTTCAGCGGCGGATGTGGCGCTCCCAGAGGGCGCGGGAGTCGACGGGCTGCATCTGCTCGTTGTACTTGGGGTTTTTCCCCTCGAAGTGGACGTAGTCGTAGGGCTTGCCTTCCCAATATTCGCCCGTTGTCGTGTTCTTCGTGCCCCAGCTGTCGCTGCGGTAGACGGTGCCCCCTTCCATCGAGGAGATCCAGTCCTGCTGGCCCCGGATGTAACTGGTGCGCTGGTAGTCGATGTAGTCCATGCTCTTCTGCCGCTCGTCGTAGGCGGCCTGCATCATCTGCCGGATCTCCTGGGCGTTGCGGGTCACCATGGCCGAGGTCTGCTGCTGCATCTCGCGCAGCCTGCGGGCCCCCTGCGCGGCGTAGTCCGCCGCCCAGCGCTCGTTGATCTTGTAGGAGCCGAGCATCTCGGCGAAATGGCCGGCCCAGGGACCGAAGCGCTCCGTCGGGGCCGTCACGGTCAGGTGGCGGAAGCTCCAGTTGGTCCCGAGACGCGAGCCGAAGGAGATGCCGAAGGTGTATCCGCGGGTCGCCCGCCCCTCCCTGCTCGTGAAGCTGTAGATGAGCTCCTCGACGGTGACGGGGCCTGCCGTGTAGACCTGCCCCATCTGCCGCGCCACATCGGAGCGGGGGATGACCTTCTCGTAACGCAGGTTCGAGGCCAGCCCGTAGCGCGCCGTGATGAACTGCCAGGCCTGGTTCGGGGCGAGGTAGGGCGAGACGAGGATGCTCGGGTGGTTGACCCGCATCTGGGGGGTCACCATCTCGACGTTTCCCGAGATGAACGAGTAGCCGGCGGGGTCCCCGGCGACGAATAGCCCCCTGCCGCTGTCCTGGCATTGCCAGCCCCGGGGGAGCAGGAAGGAGGCCGAGCCGTCCCTCAGGCGGTAAGGCGCAAGCTGTATCCGCACGGGCGCAGCCGCTGCCGACGCCGGGGCGACGGCACCCTTCATGACACGGATGTTGGAAAGAACGGTCAGCAGCGTGGGCCGCATCGCAGCGAGCTGTCCCGCCGGGGCCTCGATGCGGGCGCAGGCCGCCTCGGCGCCCCGCAGGGTCGCCCACGAACGAAACTCGGTTTTCCCCTTCTTCGGGGGCGAGTAGGTGCCGTCGAAGACAAGCGTCGAGCCGTCCCGGGAGGCAAAGGCGCTCCGGATCTCGAGATCGCCTGCCGCGCGGCCGAGCCTTGCCGCTTCACGCTTCGCCAGGGCCGTGGCGCTTTCGCCCGGAGGGGCCGCACCGATGGAAAAATACACGGCGGAGCGCCCCGAGGAATCCGACGCGGTGACCAAGAGGGCCTGCCCTTCGGCGGACTCCTTCACCTTCCAGCCCTTCGGCACATAGAGGACGAAGGAGGCCCTGTCCGTGACGACCTTCTGCATCCCCGGCGCCGCGGCCCGTGCGCCCTTGCTTGTCTGGGCCATGCCGGTGCCCGCCGTCAACGCCGCCCCGATCAGGATCAGGACGGCAATACCCAGCGTGCGGCATGCATCTGTCTGAATGTGCATGGCGGCCCCCTTTCGGCATCATCTCCGCGGACTATCCCAGTTCAGCACATTTCACGTAACCGATCGAAAAAAAAGAATATTGGAAACGACAGGCCGTTATGGCACAGCAACGGCTCCTTCACGACAGAGGCCTCTCGAGGGGAAAACGCAGGGCAATCAGTTGATTTAAAAGGGCCTTTTGCTGTGCCGCCCCCGCGGCACGGCCGATGCTCTCCCCGGAAGTCAACAAAGAACGAGGTCAATGCAGAAGGACGCAACGATCAAAAAACGTGAGGGCCGAAAGATGAAGATGATCAAGATGCTTTTCGTGCTGTTCTGTCTCCTGGCCTACATGTGGGCATTCTCCCTGCCTGCGAAGGGGCAGGATTTTCAGCCGCGGAACGTTTCGTTTTCGAGCGCCGCCACGAACACCTCGCTGCCGTTCAAGGCCAGGGTCGAGAGGAACAGCCCCGTCTATGCGGACCGGCAAATGACCGTGAAGATCAACGAGGTGAAGGCGGGCCAGCAGGTGACGGTCCTGGAGATCAGCGGCGCGGCCCACAACGGCCGACCCTTCACCCTTCTGGTTGCATACACCGGCAAGGACGGAGTGGAGCGCGCGGGCTGGTTCTACGGCACCCTGCACGTCCATCTTCCCCGCTGAACTTTCGGGGGGCTCGAGGCCGGCCTTCCCCGGTCACACCGGTCAGCCTCGGGCCCTCGCCTCCCATTTCGCCGGGATGTCCGGCGGCCCTCCCCTCGACCCCCGCACAGGTCTTCCCGCATGCCGGCACGGCTGCACGATACGAGGGCTAGACTGTCCCCGGACGGTCCATGAGCCGCAGGGCGGCGTACCCGCCGAGAATCTGCAGCGCGATGCCGGGAAGCCCGACCCGGAAGTCGGCAAGCGCCGCCGACAGGGATCCGGCCAGGAGCCACTCGACCATCCCGCCCGCAAGCTGGTAGCCCAGGACGGCCATCGCAACGGCAACGAGGGACAGGCCGAACCGGCGGGCAACGGCGGAGGCGATGACGGCCAGGAGCACGGACTTGGCGAGGATGACCGGCAGCATGGCCTGGGGGGGCATCCCGGTCAGCAGGTGGTTGGCCAGGGGGGAGAGCACCGCCGTGGCGAGCCCCGCCGCCAGGCCGAACCGCCAGGCGGCGATGAGGGTGAAAAAGTAAATGGGCAGCAGCATCGGCCCCCCGCCCGGCACGAGGTGGCACAGGGCGGGAAAGGCGACATTGCCCGCAACGAACAGCGCCGTGTAGAGATAGAAGCGGGCCTCCCTGACCGAAAGCGGTCTGGCGGCAACGCCGAACGCAGGACTGGCTGCTGTGGCCATGGTCATCTCCTTTCAATGGGCGGTGCAAGGCAGGATGAGCATTTGTAACGGACCGGGGGGGCTGCTGTCAAGGGGTTCTGCAGGGATGGGCCGGGGCTTCTTTTCCCGCCTGTACCCCTGCATCATCGGGTAAGGAGGCTCGGCAGCACGGTGATGAACCACGGAAAGACGGTCAGGATGACCAGCACCGCGAGCAGGGCATACAGGTAAGGAAGGCAGGCCTTCATGACGCGTTCGATGGGCACCTTGGAGATGGCGCTTGCCACGAAGAGATCCAGGCCCACCGGTGGCGTGATGCAGCCGATGGCCAGGTTGACGACCATGAGCACGCCGAAGAACAGGGGGTCGATGCCCAGGGTTCGGGCCACGGGCAGGAAGATCGGGGTCAGGATCACGACCGCCGCCGAGGCGTTCACCATGGTGCCGGCAAAGAGCAGCAGGAGGTTCATCGCGAAGAGGAACAGCAGGGGCGAGGTCGTCACGGAGACGACGAACTTCGCGACCTGGTGCGGGATCTGCAGGTTCGTGATGAGCCAGCCGAAGACCGTGGCGGCCCCCACGAGGAACATGATGACCGTCGTGCCGATCACGGCCTGGAAGATGATCTGGGGGAAGTCCCTGAGCTTGAGTTCCTTGTAGACGAACAGGCCGACGAAGATCCCGTAGACCGCGGCGACGGCCGCCGCCTCCGTGGGGGTGAAGATGCCGCCGTAGATGCCGCCGATGATGATGACCGGGGTCATGAGGGCGAAGAAGGAGTCCTTGAAGGATTTGAGGACGGCCCCGAGCGAGAAGGTCCCTTCCGCGGCGATTCCGCGCTTCCGGGCGTAATACCAGCTCACGGCCATCATGGAGAGCCCCATCATGATGCCGGGGATGAAGCCGCCGATGAACAGATCGCCGATCGAGGTGTCGGCGATGGCGCCGTAGACCACCATGGTGATCGAGGGCGGGATGACGATGCCCACGGTGCCGCTCGAGGCCACGATGCCGGTGGCCCAGTCACGGTTGTAGCCCTTCTTCTCCAGCTCGCCGATCATGGTGCTGCCGAGGGCGGCCGTGGTTGCGGCCGAGGAGCCCGAGATGGCGGCGAAGAACATGCCGGCGACGGACACGGTCTGCGCGAGGCCCCCCGTGAACGCCCCGACGAGGGCCTGGGAGAAGCTGACGAGGCGCGAGGTCACCCCGCCCGCCGACATGAAGGCGCCGGCGAGCATGAAAAAGGGCACCGCCATGAACGAGAAGGAGTCGATGCCCGAGAACATCATCTGGGAGACCATGACGAGGGGCCGGTCCATGTAGAAGAAGATGATCGTCGCGGCCGACAGGCACAGGGAGAACGCCACGGGCACGCCGAGCGCCGTCAGGAGCAGAAACAGGCCGATCAGGACGTATTCCATGCCGGTCTACCGTCCCTCCCCGCCCGGGCCCGAAAACCCCTTGACGATCCGCACCGTGTCCTTGACGAGGTACAGCAGCATCAGCGCGCTGCTCAGCGGGATCACGGCATAGACCCAGCTCATGGGGATCTCCATGCCCGGCGAGATCTGAAAGGTCATGACCCGGGTCATCTTGGCCCCCTGGAAGAACAGGATGAGAATGAAGACGTATCCGCAGAGGTTGATCAAGACCTCCAGGGCCTTCCCGACGGCCGTGCCCTTGAAGTGGTTGGGCACGAACTGCACGGCGAGGTGGCCCGACTCGCCCATGATGAGGGCCGAGCCGATGAAGGTCACCCAGACGAAGAGGTAGCGGGCCAGCTCCTCGGACCACTCGGGCGTCCAGTTGAAGACATAGCGGCTGATCACCTGCGCGAAGATGACGACGAGCATGACCGACATGGCCGCGACCGAAAACCAGTACAGGACCGATCGCAGACCCTTGAACAGCCTGTCCAGCATGGCCGGATCTCCTCGAATCGAGGCCCGGGCCGAAGCCCGGGCCTCGCACGAACGGGTTGGCGATTACTTTTCCAGGGCTCTCACCCTGTCGATGTTGGCCTGGCCGACGGTGGGGGCGAGCTTCCTGTAGACGTCCTTCGTGGCCTCGATGAAGAGCTTGCGGTCCACCGTGGTGACCTTCATCTTGCCCGTGGCCCTGATCTTCTTCCAGAACTCCTCGTCCTCCCTTTCGGCCAGCTTGCGCTGCCAGGCGATCGATTCGTTGGCCGCCTGCTGGATGATGGCCTGCTGCTGGGGCGTGAGCTTCTTCCAGGTGATCATGGAGATGAGCATGGGCTCCGGCGCGTAGGCATGTCCCGTCAGGGAGGCGTACTTCTGGACTTCGAAGAAGCGCTTCGTGTAGATGTGGGCGCTGGGGTTCTCCTGGCCGTCCACCGTGCCCTGCTGCATCGCGGAGTACAGCTCGGAGAACGCCATGGGGGTGGGCGAGGCGCCGAGGGCCTTCATCATCTCGATGTAGACCTTGTTGTTCATGACGCGGATCTTGAGGCCCTTCATGTCGGCTGGCGTCTTGACCTCGCGCACGTTGTTGGTCAGGTGGCGGATGCCGTTTTCCATGTAGCCCAGCATCTTGAGGCCCTTGGGCTCGAGCGCCTTGGCCAGGTCCATGCCCACCGTGTCCAGGGCCGCAAAGGCGTGCTTGCGGTCCTTGAACAGGAAGGGCATGTCGAAGAGGGCCATCTGCGGCTGGAAGGTGCCCAGCTCGGCGGTGCTCGTCAGCGTCATGTCGAGGGTGCCGTAGATGCAGCCCTCGATGAGTTCCTTCTGCGCCCCGAGCTGCGACGAGGGGAACACCTTGACCTCGATCTCCCCCTTGGACTTCTGGGCGACCAGCTTGGCGAAGTAGTCGGCGCCCTGGCCGTAGGGGTTGGAGGGCTCGGCGATGTGGCCGAGCTTCAGCACGACCTTGGCCGCCGGGGCCGGGGTCGAAAAGGCAAACACGAGCAGCAGGATGCAGAACAGGCCGATCAATCTCTTCATCGCATCTTCTCCTTCGCTGAAATAGGGTTGACACTCCCGGGGATGCCAGGCGTCGACTGTCAGGGCACGACTCGGGGGCCTCCCGGACTCGGCGCGCTGCCGGGTTTCATCGGGTATCTATCACAACGGGCCGCCTTTTTCCAGCGCGTGCCGGGCTGCGACTCACGATTTTCCGGGGCCGCCGCTCACGCGCAGCGGACGGTGCATGAAGCTCACCCGGAAGGGCAGGTGCGGAAAGTCCCGCGTCTGCGTCTCCACAAACCCCAGCCTGCGGTACCAGTCCTTCAGCAAGGCCTCGTCGGCGATCACGCCGATGCCGACGGACCGGGCCCCCATGGCTTGGGCCTCCGAGAGCGCGCGGGCCACCAGGGCCTTCCCGAAGCCCCGCCCGCGGAAGCGGGGCAGGACGGCGAGGCGCTCCAGGTAGACGACGTCCGGCTTGGCCCGCTCGAGGGCGACGCTTGCCGCCACCTGTCCCCCGCTCTCCAGGACGAAATAGGCGACCCCCCGATCCATGTCCTTCTCGATCCAGTCCGCCGTGCAGTTCGAGGCATGCCGGGGGCAGTTCCGCTCGTTGAGACCGTAGCGCTTGGCCACGCCCCGGAAGGCCCCGCGGATGGTCTCCACGAGACTTGCCGTGTCTTCCCGGGCAGCGGGGCGGGTGCGATCATCCATGGGGACTGCTCAATCGACGATGAAGAGCTTGGCGCCCGTGGCGGTGGACGAGCGGTGCGGCTCGGCGTTGTCGGCCACCTGGTAGCTCATGCCCGGCTTGAGGACGAAGCTGCGGCCGTCGGCCAGCTCCGTGTGCAGCTCGCCCTCGAGGCACAGCAGGATGTGCCCCTTGCTGCACCAGTGATCGGCCCGGTAGCCCGGCGAGTACTCGACCAGGCGAACGCGGATGCCCCCGAAGGTCCGGGTGCGCCAGGATGCGACCCCCGTCTCGCCCCTGTGCTCCGTGACCTCCACGGAAGACCAGTCGGTCGTCCCGAAGGGAATACCCGTCATCTGCATGCACGCGCCTCCGTGAAATCGCCGTCAAGGAACGGGTCCGAGAACGGGCAGCCGATCAGTCGATCGGCTTCGGGTATCCGGTCTGGACGGACCACCGCTGGAGCTGGATGAAAAGCTCTTCGCCTTTCGCGCAGATGTTGCCGCCCGCGGACAATGTCACGCTGACCGTGATCTTCCGGTCCTGGATCGCCGTGACCCTCGCCCTCAATTCCAGGGTCTCTCCAAGCGGCGTCGGCCTCAGGTAGTCCACCTTCAGGGATGCCGCAACGAAGCGTGCAAGCGGCTTCTCCCCGAGGGACAACCCCTCGGCGCGCAACCTTGCCGCCGATGCCGTCGCGGCGCCGTGGCAGTCGATGAGCGAGGCGATCAGCCCGCCGTAGGCGAACCCGGGAACACCGCCCGAGTGACACGGCTCGGGCACGTAATGGCAGACGCACTCTTCGCCGTCCCAGTAGCTCTTGATCTGCAGCCCCTCCGGATTGAGCCGCCCGCAGCCGTAGCAGTGCGCAAACTCATCGGGGTAGTAGTCCTGGATGGCCTTGTCCGGCATCGTCCGCTCCTCCTTCGCGGCCAGCCCTCTTCCCGATCCACCTCTCAGCTTCCCGCCTGCAGGGTCACGGACACCTCCCGCTTGGCCCCGTCGCGGACCACGGTCAGCCGGACCGTGTCGCCCACCTTGAAGTCATCCAGGCGGGCATAGAGCTTGCCGACGTTCTCGACGGCCTTTCCTTCTATGGCGGTGATGATGTCGCCCGGCACGATGGCCCCGTCGGCCGTGCGGCGGGCTCCCTGCAGGCCGGCTTGTTCGGCGGCCGAGCCGGGGGCGACCCTCAGCACGACGACACCCGCCACGCCGAGCTGGGCCGTGGCGATGCGATTGATCCCTTCGTCGACCTCGATGCCCAGGGCGGGCCGGATGTACTTCCCCCTGGCGATGAGCTGGGGCACGACGCGGTTGACGGTGTCCACGGGCACGGCAAAACCGATCCCGGCGCTCGCGCCCGAGGGGCTGTAGATGGCCGTGTTGATGCCGATCAGGCGCCCCGCGGAATCCAGCAGCGGCCCGCCGGAGTTGCCCGGGTTGATGGCGGCGTCCGTCTGGATGAGGTGCTCGATCGTCGCCCCGTTCTCCGCCGACAGCGACCGGTCCAGGGCCGACACGATGCCCGTCGTGAGCGTCCAGTCCAGGCCGAAGGGGTTGCCAATCGCGAAGACCTTCTGGCCCACCTTCAGGTCGTGGCTCGTCCCCAGGGGGACCGGCGCCGGCGCCTTGAAGCCGACCCCGATGAGCAGCACGGCCAGGTCGTGGGAGCGGCTCGCCCCCACCAGGGCCGCCTTGTAGTCGCGGCCGTCGGCCAGCCGGACGCGGGCCTCCGAAGCGCCCGCGACGACGTGGTAATTCGTGACGATGTGCCCCTTGTCGTCCCAGACGAAGCCCGACCCCGTGCCGCGGGGGACGGTGAAGATGTTGCGGGTCCAGAAGTCCCGGACCAGCTGGCTCGTCGTGATGAATACGACCGACTCCCGGGATCTCTCGAAGAGCTCGATCGTGGCCTTCTCGTCGGCGGCCAGGTCCCCCCTTGCAGCCACGGTACGCGGGGCGGCCGCCTTCTCGGGCTGAAAGAGCCGGCTGACCCAGGGAACCTCCCGCCACAGGTAGAATGCCGCCGCCACGATGAGGGCAAGCCAGAAGAGACGGACAAAGAGGGAAGAGCGTTTCGTGCTCATGGACCGATATCCCCTTTCAAAGGACAAACTCGGCTATTAGGTCCTCAGCGCCAGAAGAAATGATGCATGATCGCGGCTCGGTATGAAGCCCGTCGAGGCTTCACAAATTCCGCAAACACACGCGTCGCGCTCAAGCCGTCTTTTTGTATTGCTCCGTGTAGACGTCGATGACCCTGCGGATCATCTTCTGGTAGGACGTGCGGTGCTTCTTCGCTTCCTTCTTGAAAAAATCGACGCTCGCCTTGCTTAACGAGATCGTGATCTTCACGTTGCTTTCCTTCGGCACGAGCTTCTCCGGCGGCGGCAGGAAGTCCCTGACGACCTTCACCTCTCCCATGGGCTCATCGGTGTATCTTATTTTCTTTTTCATAAATCCTTTTCCCCTTTCTCCAATATCCCGCGCCGATGATCCGGATGACGCCGCCCCTGTATGTAAATCGAACCGTGATGATGCCTTCGTTGACCCTGCCTATGCAATAGAAGCGGTCTTCATCTCTGCTGTGGCTGACGTCCTCCACGATGACACGAAGCGGGTCGCGAAAAGCATGCTGGGCAAGCGAGAAAGATACGCCGTGCTTGGATTGATTCTCTTCATCCTTTTTCTCATCCCAGTCAAATGTCGGCGTTTCCATAGGAAAAGAGTATCAGAGGCGTAACCCGTATGCAATACTTATATATGGCTGTAGATATTTATTCAGAGATGGAAATTTACGACAAGCAAGTTAAGGGGCCTTCTTTATCAATCGCTTATTGTCGAGTGTTGAGCTGCGGCACCTTTCATTCACCGCCGAACGCTTTCACTCCTCAACGAAGTAGTCAGAATCCATCCTCTTGATCTCCAAATTCGATATCACTGCTGTTCCAATTCCGAAATCGATCATCAAATTCGCAAGGCTATTTCCGTCGATCAATATGACTTTGGGATCTATGGTCTCAACGTATCGAATGGCATCTTCGGAAAATTTTCCTGTCGTAAGAAATACCCCTTTCTTCGCCCGTTTGCCATGCAGTGCCCCAACGAATTTCTGGATTTCGGGTCGGCCAACGGTACCCTCCCATTTTTTGCCTGGAGATAGATGACATCGAGCCCCAGACGATCTTCTTTGATAATTCCGTCGACGCCTTCATCGCCGCTGTGCCCTATGGATTGACCTGCGTCACTGCGGGAGCCGCCATAGCCCATAGCAACCATAAGGTCGACAACGAGCTTTTCAAAAAACTGTGGAGAGTTGCTCTTCACTTTCTCCAAGATTTCTCCTGCCAGATCATTTCTTATGCTTTGATAGGCTTTGTGGAGCGTCTCCTCCGGAGTTTCGACCGGGGATTCAGTGCCCGGAGAGTTGTCATTACCTGACTTTCCTGTTTTCGCTGTGTGAAATTCGACGAACTCAGGGTATTGATTCAGAATTTTTACATCAATTTTCTCGTGACCTTTCTTGAAAAGTTCACGCCCACGCTCTGTGATCCGAAAGTAACCCCTCTTGGAAGATTCCAACACTTTAGCTTGGACGAAATACGTCTTCGCCCAGGCAACTCTATTGTCGAATTTTTTCTGAGTACCACTGGGCAAAAGTTCTTTAAGATCACCGTCGGAAAGATACATCTTCTGCGCAATGATTTCTCTTGCTGTCTTCAAAGAGTGTTCATTCCCGTCTGCCGCAATTTCCAGCAAGGGCTTGAAAAAGGATTGGAAATCCGGAACCGCCATATCGTCTCCTTTTTCATGAAGGTCCAGCTTTGGCTTTCCGCTAATCTTTCTTCGACACCTTCACCATGATGCTCTTGCAGCACTCCGCATTCTTGATCAGGAATGCGTCCGGTTTTTCCTGGATCTGGTACTGGCCGTTGGCCTCGATGATGAGATCGTCTTTCGTCAGGCCGTCCGTCTTGCTGACGATCATGAACCGCCCGATGGGGATCCCGCCCTCTTTTAACACTGCCATGGT